>JAGXIG010000112.1 GCA_024635815.1 Salegentibacter sp. | reverse complement strand
TTTATGGGTACTGGATATGGACAGAAAACTTAGTATCATGTATTCCTCTTCGGGTGAAAATAATTTTATAACTGCCAGCAAAATAGATGATCTATCTAATCCTGAAGATGACGCCAATCCTTACCAAAATTCAGAATTAAAGAAAATTGGCACGAAAAACATTCTGGGTTATGAAACCGAAACCGAAGAACATAAGTTCACCTTCTATGCAACGCAGGAAGCACACATTAGTTTTGCAAATATTTATACCGACGAAAAAAGCAATATTCCAAAAGGCTGGAATGCCGACTGGCTGGAAGACGGGGACGCCTTAATGATGGAAATGCAAATACTGGACAAAAAGAATCCTAAGCGCAGCGCCAATATGCATTGCACCGGACTGGAGAAAAAATCTTTTAATATTAACAAGGAAAACTATGCTGCCCTAGGTGCAGCCAACTAAAATCGGGAGTCATGGAAGATACAAACACACATAGCAATGAAGCTAAAGGAACTTTTGATCCTAAAACTGTAGCTATTATCGCCTATTTGACGGTAATTGGCCTCGTAGTAGCTTTTGTGCTAAACAACGACAAAAAAAATGAATTCGCTACTTTTCATATTAAACAATCCCTGGGGCTTGTAATCATTAGTCTGGGTCTTTTTATTATTGGAATGATCCCAATTTTAGGTTGGATATTAAGTTTTTTGGGTTCAATTTTCCTATTGTATTTATGGATTATGGGTCTGATTAACGCAATAAACCACAAAACAAAACCCGTTCCCATCCTGGGGCAAAACTTTGAAAAGTGGTTCGCTAATATTTAGAAAGAATGAAAGTACTATATCTATTTTTGAATGATTTATCTTTCTAGAATGGCGATATCAATCTAAGCAGTTTGCCCAGACAACTTTTTGTTTTTTAAAGGAGATAAAGAAATTTTGGGCTTGAATACACCTGCCTTCCAGTGAGACTTTTGTCAATTATTTTTTCTCTTATGGGCAGGGAAATTGCGGCCCTGGCAAATACCTGGAATGGACATACCTTGAGGAACCGGCAGCTGTGAATGGCACTTGTACACAATACTTATACCCAAACCGAAAATGAAAGTTTTAAAGCCGCAAGAAATTATTCCCTGGATCTACAAAAAGGATGGAATTTAATTGAATACCATATAACCGAAATCTTCGAAGAATCTTCCGGAAAAATCATCCTAAAACTACAGAGATTCAACTTATTGAAAATATTCCTTCAGAAATAAACTGGTATTTCTCACCAGCGAAATAGGATTATTATTCGTGAAAAAATCATGAATAAAAGCCTACCGGATTTTAACAAACGGTATTTTATCACTTTTCAACAATCTACAATCAGTTTAAATCGATTAACAGCAAAATAATAGGTTCAAACTACTAACAATTAAGTTTTTATGTTGAAAACTTTGTGAATATCTTTAATAAATAAGATTAAAGATATCAGAATATTTTTTAATATTTGTTACTGAATCTTTACTCAAAACGAAATAATTTTAGCTTCCATGAATAAACAGGAACCCATGCTTCGGGACAACAAAGATAGATTTGTAATTTTTCCTGTAAAACACAACGATATTTGGGATACCTATAAAGCGATAGAAGCCAATTTTTGGACTTCAGGACAAATAGATATTCATAAGGATCTGACTGACCAGCAGCAGTTAAGCGAAGAAAAACGTTTATTTCTAAATAAAGTAATCGGTCTAATCCTTCACACAGATATTAATCTGAATGGAAAAAGCACCAAAAAACTCAGTGAAAATATTAAGCTCCCTGAAGCAAAATCTTTTTTTGACTTGCAGGTAGTCATGGAAAACACCCACACTGAAACTTATAGTATTTGTCTAAATTCATTTTTAACGTCAACGGAACAGGAGCGAATTTTTAATGAAATTGAAGCTTCACCAGCTACCGCCGCGAAGGAAGAATGGATAAAGAAATGGACGAACAGCCCATCTTTTGCTGAAAAATTAGTCGCCCTCGCAACAGCTAAAAGTATTTTTTCTTATGGTAGTTTCGCCACTATTTTCTGGATTAAAAACTGCGGCCAAATGCCCGGACTCAGCTATGCTTACGAAATGATATACAGGGATAAAGCCTTGCATCGTGATTTTGCTACGCAACTTTTTAGAGATCATCTTCTAGAGAATATTTCAGATAAAAGAGTGCAGCAAATTATTGGGGAAGCGGTTGCCATAGAAAAAGAAGTAATCTCTAATTTTCTCCCCTTAGATCTAATTGGCTTAAAACCGAAATCCTTGAACGAATACCTGGATTATGAGAGCAACAGGTTATTTACAGATTTACTGGTAAATAGAACTTTAAGCGAAGAAGAATTTGCTAAAGAAAGTTTACTAGAAAAAAGAGCGAAAAACTTTTCAAAAAATAATAAGACAGATAAAGATATTAATACAATCAGTAAGAATACTGATTTGTAAAGCTGAAACAGGCGCCATGATCCCCAATGTGGTGCTGTTTCAGTTTTTTTTTAACAAACCTCCCCCCGGGCTTTCTTCCTAAATAGAATTTACTATACATAAATTTTCCTTCAATAACCATTTATTATTTCAGTTTAAATCCTTGTTAATATTCTTTAGCGAAGTTTACTTTCATCAAATAAATTTCAACTAGCCCATATTCTTAAGGCTTTTTCTATTTTTGGGTTATAAATCAAGAACTTCGGGGCAAGCCCGCCTGAATGATTCGGGCCTGCCTCGGGGAATTAAACCTTCAATGAGGGATTGAAATTTCTACTATAAACAAGAATTAAATTATGATGAATTGGGAGCAACTCCTTTCTTTAAAACGTTTTGGAGACACAAATAAAAGATTGAGAAAAGAACAGAACGAAACCCGCCTGGGCTTCGAAGTAGATTACGATCGCATAATTTTCTCGTCGGCTTTTAGAAGTTTACAGGATAAAACCCAGGTAATCCCACTTTCCAAAACCGATTTTGTTCATACCCGCCTAACTCATAGTTTGGAAGTTTCAGTAGTAGGAAGGTCTTTAGGCAGACTGGCAGGACAAAAAATTCTGGAGAAACATCCGCAGCTGGAAAAAACCCACGCTTATAAAATGAACGATTTTGGTGCTATTGTAGCGGCTGCGGCATTAGCCCACGATATTGGAAATCCGCCTTTTGGACATTCGGGGGAAAAAGCGATTGGAGAATATTTTAGCCACGGAAATGGAAAACGTTTTAAACACGAGCTCTCTCCAAAAGAATACCAGGACCTCGCAAAATTTGAAGGGAACGCCAATGGGTTTAAGATCCTGACCCAAAATAAACCGGGTATCGCCGGCGGACTTCGCCTTTCTTACGCCACCTTGGGAGCTTTTATTAAATATCCTAAAGAATCGCTTCCGCACAAACCCACGCAGAATATAGCCGATAAGAAATTTGGATTTTTCCAGAATGAAAAAGAGATCTTTAAAGAAGTTGCTACAGAGCTCGGCCTATTAAAAACGGGAAAAGATAGAGATATAAGTTATTACAGGCATCCTTTGGCATTTCTAGTAGAAGCAGCTGATGATATTTGTTATACAATAATAGATTTTGAAGACGGTATAAACCTTGGGCTAATTGATGAAGACTATGCATTGGAATATCTTATTAAACTGGTTAAAGACAATATAAACACAGCAAAATATAATAGCCTTACCAATACGGCAGACAGGCTAAGCTATCTAAGAGCGCTTGCCATAAATACGCTAATTACCGAAGCGGTGGAGACTTTTCTGAAAAATGAAGACGCGATTCTTGACGGAAATTTCCACCAGGGTTTATTAGATAAGAGTAATTACGAAGCCCAAATAGACGATATTATTAAAATTAGTATTGAAAAAATCTACCAGAGTGAAGAGGTAATAAGCAAAGAAATTGCGGGGTATAAAATGCTTTCGCATCTTTTAGATACTTATACTGAAGCTTTACTACCGGAGGAGGGGGTAGAAAATTCTAACTTCAACAAACTAGTTTTAAAATCGGTTCCAAATTTGGCTCATCTGCGGGATGAACATTCGGTTTACAAGCGCTTATTGGAAATTTGTTCGCACACCGCCTCACTAACCGATGGTTTTACCGTTGCTTCCTTCGAAAAATATAAAGGGATTAAATTGTAGGAAAATGCCGGCTTAGACAGCCGGCATCCTTAAAATTCATAGACGAGCCCAACACCCAGCATTTGCTTAAATTGCACCCTGGGACCTGTGGTTTCTAATTCCCCATCACCATTAGTATCTTCCTTAAATTTAACGTCATCATCGTAACGTAAATGAGAACCAACATTTGCTTTTATAAAATCGTTTACTTTTAAATTTACGTTTAACTGCCATTCTACATCAATATTTCCGAATTTATTGAGATAATCTGAATACAAACTCAACTGATTATCTACCTCCACATTTTCAAATACCTCTTTAGAAAAATCGCTAGTGACCAGAAAGCCGAATTCAGTTCTAACATTCTCCCCTTTTTCCAGAATATTGCCAAGCGTATCCCGAACGGCGCCGGTGACCCCAAACATCCCTTCGTTGGCTAATCTTTCATTGAGCACAAAAGTTGATTTTTGGGTAACCGGAGAAATATAAATTGTAAGATCCTCTACGGGATCTGAATATTCACTACCAATACCAAGAAATAAATACCCGGGGGCCATAAATTGGGAGATGGGATTACGGGTGTTGGGATATTTGTATCCGTTAGTAAACTGAGTATTGAAGTTGAATTTCGCTGAGTAGAACCAATTGGAAACCGAATCTTTTCTATAGCCAAAAGAAGAACTTAAACGTAGCTCATCCTCGGTTTTTCTGAGCGCCTGACCTTCCTGAGAGTTAATACCATAACGCATTGTAGCCCTGTTTCGCCAGTTTAGATCATTCTTCTTGAAATTTCGCTCTACATTACCATGTAATAACGCTGAAATGGAGTTATTCCCCCCGGCATTCCAGTTAATAAAAGCAACCTCGCTAAGGTTTACACCAACCTCATTTTTCTCGGTCCAAAAAGTAACTACAACTGAATCTACTTCGGTGGTATCTGGTACCACTCTAATAGAATCTGAAGGTTTTATGGTATCGCTATAATAGTCAGGATAGTAATTTAAATTTTTTGCGTTTATATTTAGGTGAATTAAGATAGCTAAAAGACATAAGACTTTGATTTTCATTAGTTAATTTAGATTATTCGGAATTGCAAAATTAAAGATTTTGAAGAAGAGACACTATTTCTTCCTTAATATATTCAACGCTAATTTTCGCAATTTCTTGTAATTCATTTATATCTCCTTGCTCAATAAATTCATCTGGCAAGCCTAAATTCCTGATTTTCGACTTATAATCGTGCTTTGCGGCAAATTCTAAAACAGCACTACCAAAGCCGCCGGCCACTACCCCATCTTCAATAGTGATAATTGCTTTATATTTTTTAAATATCGTGTGTAAAACTTTTTCATCTAAAGGTTTTACAAAACGCATATCGTAATGTCCTATTACTTCCGTTTCAATATTTTCTATAACTTTAGTTACATTTTGCGCCATATTGCCAATACTCAAAATAGCAATTTTATGTCCTTCCTTTAAACATTTGGCTTTTCCTATTTCTATTTCTTCAAAGGCGGTTTCCCAATCTGTTTTAACGCCTCTTCCCCTTGGATATCTAATTGCCATTGGGAGTTTTAGATCCAGCTGTGCAGTATAAAGAAGGTTTCTAAGTTCCGTTTCATTACTGGGCGCCGCGATTATTATATTCGGAATACACCTTAAATAAGCTATATCAAAAACCCCGTGGTGTGTGGCTCCATCTTCACCAACCAGCCCTGCCCTATCCAGGCAAAAAACTACCGGTAATTTCTGAATTGCCACATCGTGAATCACCTGGTCGTAGGCGCGCTGTAAAAAAGTTGAATAAATAGCGCAGAAAACTTTAAAACCCTGGGTAGCCAACCCTGCTGAGAGTGTTACCGCGTGTTGTTCGGCAATACCAACATCAAATGCTCTCTCAGGGAATGCCTGCATCATAAATTTTAAAGAACTTCCGGTGGGCATTGCAGGCGTAATTCCTATAATTTTTTCGTTCTTTTTAGCTAATTCAACCAAAGTAAGTCCGAAAACATCCTGGTATTTTAAAGGAAGCCCGGTAGTATCATAAGGCAAAAGTTCACCGGTATCGGGTTTAAATTTTCCCGGGGCGTGGTATTTCACCTGGTCCTCTTCAGCCTTTTTTAAACCTTTCCCTTTCGTAGTAATCACATGAAGAAACTTAGGCCCTTCAATTTGCTTCATTTGTTCAAAAACCTCAAGTAATCCCGCAATATCGTGACCATCTACCGGACCAAAATATTTAAAATTAAGCGCTTCAATAATATTGCTTTGTTTCGGCTTGTAACCTACCCGCGCTTTAGTTAAATATTGTTTAAGAGCCCCAACGCTGGGATCTATCCCAATGGCGTTATCGTTAAGTACCACCAGTAAATTGGCCCTGGTTACTCCCGCGTGGTTCAATCCTTCAAAGGCCATCCCACTAGCAATAGAAGCGTCTCCAACAACCGCAATATGATGTTTTTTAAATTCTCCCTTAAGGTTTGAAGCTATCGCCATCCCGAGGGCTGCAGAGATCGCGGTTGAAGAATGCCCTACCCCAAAGGTATCGTACTCACTTTCTTCCCGCTTCGGAAATCCGCTAATACCGTTCAGTCTTCTATTGGTATGAAAATTTTCGCGTCTACCCGTTAAGATCTTATGGCCGTATGCCTGGTGGCCTACATCCCAAACCAGGAGATCTTTAGGGGTGTTGAACGCATAATGCAAGGCAATAGTTAATTCTACCACCCCCAGGCTGGCACCAAGATGCCCTTCCTTGCTGGCTACTATATCTATAATAAACTTACGCAACGCGGTTGAAACTTCCTGTAATCTTTCTGTCGGAAGTTTTCGTAAGTCTTCAGGTGAATGTATATTTTCTAAAATAATGGGATCCATAGTAAGCAAAGTTAAGCTTTGAAAAGATATTTCCTACAAGGATTTCTTCAGAAGCTAATTTTATAATTTTTATCTTTCCGCAGAAATATTAATCTACAATGCTACAGCCTTACAACGACGAATATTTTATGCGAAAAGCCCTGGAAGAAGCCGAAAAAGCTTTTGAAAGAGGTGAGATTCCCGTAGGCGTTGTTGTGGTGATCAACAATCAAATTATTGCACGTGGCCATAATTTAACCGAAACCCTTAACGATGTTACCGCTCACGCTGAAATGCAGGCCATAACCGCTGCCGCTAGTTTTCTTGGCGGGAAATATCTAAAAGATTGCAGTATGTATGTTAGCCTGGAACCCTGCCAAATGTGTGCCGGCGCTTTATACTGGAGCCAGATCTCGAAGCTTATTTTTGCCGCGGAAGACCAGCAACGCGGTTATCGTAAAACCGGGGTTAAACTTCATCCTAAAACCGAAGTCAAATCTGGTATTCTGGCAGAAGAAGCTTCCTCTTTATTGAAGCGCTTCTTTATTGAAAGAAGAAACCTGAATTAATTGAATATTCCCTTAACGTTAAAGACTTGCTAATACCAAGTGTTATAATGCGTTAAAAGCTATTGTAAAACGGCATTTTTTTTCAAAAATTTGACATTCTATAAAAATAATTTTCGTTTTACGCATATATGGTTAATATTCATAAACTATTAAAACTTACATTTCTTTTCTTATTTTCAGGGGTAACGGCAACTGCCCAGGTTACTCCGGGCAAAGAAGAACCTAAATCCCTGGAACATACTTTTTATGTTGCAGGAAATATTGGAAACGACCTTACCGGTGAAGGTCAAAAAGTACTAAAAGCTATTGTAGAAGCTTCTAAAAAAGATGAGGAAGCAACGCTTTTAGTACCAGGGAATTTTCTTCCGCCCAGGGGATTTCCAAAGAATGACACCGAACGTGAGGCCCAGAAACAATTTTTACAAAAGAATTTGCTAGATGCGGTTCAGGAATTTAATGGAACCGTGGTTTTTACTCCCGGGCAAAATGAATGGACAAAACAAGGGCAGAATGCAATAGACGATCTGGAATCTTTTCTTCAGGATAACCAGTCTAACACCGAGGTTTGGCCAGATGATGGTTGCCCTATAGAAAGTGAAGAAATCTCCCCAAATGTAATTTTGGTAACCGTAGACACCCAATGGTATTTAGAAAACTGGGATGAACACCCAAATATGAATGCTAAATGTGATATAAAAACCAGGGAACGCTTTTTTGCAGCGTTTAAAGATGATATTAAAGATGCCCACGGGAAAACTATTGTAGTTTCTATGCAACACCCGGTAATGAGCAATTCAAAAAGATCTTTTACCGAAAAAATAGGCGGTTTTTCTCCACAGGATTATCAAAATGAAGAGCATAGATATTTGCGAGGCAGGTTAGAAACCCTTGCGAGCCAGTTTGATAATGTGGTTTTTGTTTCCGGGAAAGATCAAAATCTTCAATATTTAGAAGACGATGGTATTCCCCAAATTATTAGCGGAAGCACCGGAAAACCTAAAAAACTAAGTATTAGGAAAGAGAATGAACACTTTGGGACTACTAAAAGTGGTTATGCGAAATTAAAACTCTATAAAAATAACCAAACCCTAGTTGAATTCTTCACCATTGAAAATAGTGAAAATCCAATTTTCAGCAAAACAATTAAAAGCGACGAACCTAACTGGGATGAAATTGATTTTAAAACCAAAGAGGAAATTGGGGATACTATAAGTGCTTCTATTTATACCCAAGAAGAAACCGATAAATCGGGCTTTTATAAATCGCTTTTTGGAGATTTTTACAGGGATGTTTACAGTACAAAGATAAAAGCTCCTGTATTATTTCTTGATACGCTAGACGGGAATCTAGAACCGCTGAAAGAAGGTGGTGGTATGCAATCACGTTCCCTGCGATTTATTGCCGACGATAAAAACGAATTCACTATACGTGCACTTAAAAAAAGTGCTACCCGTTTTCTGCAATCTGCAGCTATAAAAGATCATTATATAAAGGATTATATAGAAAATACAGTAGCACAGCGCTATGCTTTAGATCTCTTTACCACGGCGCATCCTTATGCCCGTTACTCTCTAAAACATATTAACGACTTACTTGAAATAAATGCCGGAAAACCACAAATTTTCTATATCCCAAAGCAAAAAGCGCTCGGCCTGAATAATGATGAATATGGAGATGAGCTCTATATGCTTGAAGCTCACGTAGGTGATGAAAATAAAGAATTTGAAAAATTTGGTTCTCCTGAAGATATCATTAGTACACTTGATCTTTTAGCAGAATTAAAAGAGTCAAAAAATATAAAGGCAGATGAAGATAAATTTATAAAAAACCGGTTGGTAGATATGCTAATTGGCGATTGGGACAGGCATTATGACCAATGGAGATGGGCCTTGCACACCCAAAGCGATGGCACCAAACTTTACAAACCTATCCCAAGAGATAGGGATTTTGCATTTCCTAATTACGATGGTTTTATTCCAGATTTAGTGAAACTGGGCTTACCAATTGTGAGAAAAATGGAAACCTATGATGATAACGTAGATAATGTAAAATGGTTCAACCTTTCCGGATATCCTTTAGATCAGCGATTGTTGAAAAATTCCGATTGGGAAGATTGGCAGGAACAGGTGAACTTTATTCAATCTCAGCTTACCAACGAAGAAATCGAAACTGCTTTTGAAGCTTTACCTGATGCAGTTCAGGATGAAACCATTGAAGATATTAAAGCACACCTTAAGGCCAGAAGAGATAATTTAGGCGATATTGCTAAGCGGTATTACAACTACCTCCAGGAATTCCAGGTATTACCCGGAACCGAGGAAGATGATGTTTTTAATATTGAAAGAAAAGAAAACGGTATTACTGCTATAGAGATGATTAATGAGGATGGAAAAAAAGTCTTCAGTAAATCTTATAATTCTGAAGCTACCGATGAGATTTGGATCTACGGCCTTGATGGGGATGACACTTTTAAAGTTACTGGTGATGGAGAAAATCTTATTAGAATCAATGTTATTGGAGGGGAAGAAAATGACATATACGATTTTGAAAATACCCGTAAAATTAAATTGTACGATCACAAAACCAGGGAAAACACTATTACAAATCCAAAGTCTAAAAAATGGTTAGTAGATGATTACGAGATCAACACTTACGACCCGGATAAGCGCAAACAAAGTGAGAATAAAATTATGCCTCAGGCAGATTATAATGGAGATGAAGGCCTTTCACTAGGCTTAAGAGACACTTTCACAACTTACGGGCTAACCAATAATCCTTTTAATACCCAACATACTTTTGATGCCTCATATTATTTTGCAACTGATGGATTTGAAGTGGGATATTTTGGGGAATTTGCCCATATTTTTTACAACTGGAACCTGGGAATTGCTGCCCGTTATACCAGTCCTAATTTTGCAGTTAATTATTTTGGAGAAGGAATAAATTCAGAATACGATCGCGATGCTGATGGCCGGGATTATAACCGGGTTAAAATAGAGCAATGGGAAATTGCACCCTCGCTAATTTGGCGTGGTCGGTCTGGCGGAAGTTTTTATGCAAAACCCATGTTACAGTCGAGGAATGTTTCTTTTCAGGAAGATAAATTTATCGCTGATGCTTTTTCTGAAGACAACGATCTATTTAACCAGCAACTCTATGCCGGAGCCGAAATAAATTACAACTACGAAAACCGGGATAACCCTTCCTATCCCACCCGTGGATTTGAAGCCGAAATCACTACCGGTTACAAAACCAACATTGACGAGCATAATAACGAATTTGCGTATGTGAGCCCATCACTCGCAATAGATTATCCTTTACACGAAAGCGGGATTGCCGTTCTGGCCACCAAAGTTGGCGGTAAAGCTATTATTGGAGATAATTACGAATATTACGATGGCGCTATTCTTGGCGGTAATGAAAATCTAAGAGCTTATCGTTGGGAACGTTTTAACGGCAAACAATCTTTCTATCACTCTACCGATCTTAGGGTAGGCGTAAGCCGATTCAAAACTAATTTTATTCCGCTTCAAATAGGCTTGAGCGCAGGATTTGACTACGGACGTGTTTGGGCTGAGGATACTAATTCAGATAAATGGCGAAACAATTATGGGGGATCTATCTGGATAAATGGTTTTAGCGCCATTACGGCTAATACCGGTTATTATTATGGTGATGATGGCGGCCGACTTACCTTCAGTTTTAATTTTAAATTCTAAGTAAACTACCTGGAGTATAAAAGTTTAAAATCAAAAGATTCAACGATTTTTCTAAAAGGCATCTAAATCCCACTTGTGAGTAAATAATAAGTTCTTTCCACACAAGTGTAGATTATTTTATGGGGAAAATTCGGGATTTTTTTTCTCAGCTTTATCAAAAACGTAAAGGATTAGTCTAAAAGACTTAAAATAAGTTGATTTTTAATACTTTATGTGAAACACTCACAACTTTATTTTTTAGGTAGGGTAATTGAATTAAGGGGAGTAAAGAAAAAGAGAAATGTCCCCAGATATAAACCTGATTCATAACCTATTGCAAGCGGTAATGCTTATTCCGTTTTTGCATCTGGCAAACCAGTACATCTTTAAAAAGATTAGTGAAAAGCACGATTTTTTCTCAGCTAACCTGATGAACAAACTGTTTTATTATCACATAATCTTTACAGGGATTTATTATACGTATGCCTTTTTTAATCCTTCAGATTCCAAACGCTATTTCAGTATGCCTGGTAAGGAAGGAAAAACCTGGGGTGGCTTTTTAGACACCGGGACATCTTTTATAGATTTTCTATCCTTTCCTTTTATTAATTTCTTCGGCTTCAGCTACGAAATGATGATGTTGCTTTTTAGCTGGATAGGCTTTCTGGGCTTTGTTTATGCCTATTTATTTTTCAAAGAAAACATCACCATAAATATCAAAATCTTCAAAAAGATAGATTTTTTAGTATTGATTCTTTTTCTACCTAATATGCACTTCTGGACAGCATCCCTGGGTAAAGGCGCTCCAATATTCTTAGGGTTAATGTTATTCGCTTATGCACTTAGAAGTCCGAAAAACAGATTAATTAGTCTTGGCTTAGGCTCATTATTGGTTTTCGCAATAAGACCACATATGTTTTTACTACTGGCGGGAGCGGGAATGTTTGGTATTTTTATAAACCGAAATCAAATAACTAAAAAACAAAAGGCTATTTTTCTTGGAGCAATTGCTGGGCTTGTACTTCTATTTAATAAACAAATTTTAGGTGTAGTTAACCTTGGAAACTCACAAAATCTTATTGGCGATTTTATGACATTTACCGAAACCCGTTCTAATAGTCTTGATAATGCTACTTCAGGTGTACCAATGACAGACTATAATTTATTAGAGAAGTTCTTTACTTTTTGGTTTAGACCGCTATTTTTTGATGCTCCGGGGATTTTAGGGGTTATCGTTTCTATAGAGAACTTTATCTATATATTGATTTTCGGAAAGTTGTTTAAAAAGAGCTTCTTTGGATTCCTAAGGAGTGCGCCTGCCAAGGTTAAACTGAGTTTAGTGCTGTTCTTTACGAGTTCTTTCGCAATGACCTTTGTGATGTCTAACCTTGGAATAATCCTCAGACAGAAAT
>JAGXIG010000111.1 GCA_024635815.1 Salegentibacter sp. | reverse complement strand
TTTCAACTTGGCGATGAATCCAAGATCATGAATATAACTCAGCGCGGTATCTTCATCTGAAGAAGAGAAAGAAATTTTAAATTTTCTTCCCATTTCCTGGCAAATTGGGTTCCGAAGGAAAAACTGGAAAGTTCCGTGTGCGTATGGAGAAACATCAAAAGGTTCGTTTACATCAATTCCCGCGGTTGGGGAAGCAGTTACGTTTCTTACCGTGTTTCCGCAGGCTTCACGCAAAGTAATATCATCTCTTTCCAGCTGCGCCCAAAGTTCCGGCGTTCTGTCTAAACTCACATGGTGAATCTGGATATCCTGCCGCGTTGTGATATGCAAACGGCCTTTGGAATATTCATCAGAAACATCGGCTATTCTGTGCAGCTGTTCTGAAGTTACTTTTCCAAACGGCAATTTTATTCGAACCATTTGTACGCCTGCCTGTCGTTGCCCGTAAACCCCACGTGCTAAACGCAGGCTTCGGAATTTCTCTTCATCTGCTTTTCCCTCACGAAACAACCTGATTTTCTTTTCTAAATCAAGGATATCTTGCTCTACAATTGGGTTTTCTATTTCGGTTCTAAAACTTTGCATTATCGATAATTTTTAAATTGAAACCTGAAAAACAGGTATTTAATAAAAAAGTCCTTTTTTTGATATTTCATTTAAAAGGACCTTTTATAATTTTTATAAAAAGCTTCTTTTAAGTGCAGGTAATACACATTAGTGAACGGCACATCACAGTATATTTTTGCTCTTTTTTCATTTGAATTTATCAAGCGTGTAGACCACATTCACGGTTTTCCAGAACTTTGGTAGGGTCAAAATATTTAAACTCGTTTGGCAGATCATTTTGCTCTAAATAAGCATCTAGTTTTTCATCGCTCCAATGGTAAAACGGACTCACTTTTAAAATTCCGTCTTTGCTGTAGCTTAAAACATCTATACTATCCCTAAAACTTGTTTGGCCCTTTCTAAGATTGGTAAACCAAACATCTGGATTTTGCTGACGCATTGCCCGCAGAAAAGGTTCCAGTTTCACCTGTTTAGTGAACTCTTCGTGCTGCGGATTATTAATATCAGGGATTCCGCCAAAAAGCGCATCGCGATAAGCTGCGGTTTGCTTTGGTGTGTAAAGCTTAACGTTAAGCGATAACTGGTCTATCACGTGTTTCGCGTGTTTATAAGTTTGCGGCGTATTGTAACCGGTATCGCACCAAATTACTTTTATTACCGGATCTATCTCTGAAACCGCGTGCAAAATTGCAGCTTCATAAGGTCTGAAATTGGTGGTAATCACCGGCCTTGCCGAGTTTGATATCACCCATTGTACGATCTCAGCCGGCGTAATTCCCTTAAACTGCTGGTTGAGGATCTTTAATTCATTTTCGCTGTACCGTTTCATCTTTTACAAATTTTATGGCCGTTTCAGGACCTAATACTATTCTTTATATACTTTGCTAAAACGCAATTTTATTCTTTTCCAAAACTGATCATGTTCCAAAGCCGCTCGTGGCCAAAATAAAGGATCATCTTAGTTACCAATTCTACCGACCCGATTGCGAGTGCGGTTTCAATTTCTTCTGTAAGAACCCAGGATATAACAATCGTATCTATGGTTCCTACAATTCTCCAACTCACCGTTTTTAAAATACTTCGTAAGGGCTTCTCGGAAGTACTGTCTTTTTTATAAGTGCTTTTAGATTTTACCTGATCCAGTATCATACTGCTTCTTGTTTAAATTCTATTAACCTATCGGATTAGTAGGTTATAGAGCAAAAGTAACTTTGTTTTTTTAGCAGACCAATTTTTAATGGCCTAAATTTCAGTATTTAACATTTATTTCTCTTATTCTTATTTCTTAGCAGAAATATCGGCTAAAGTATTATCTCCCAGAACCTTTAGGGTACTATCCCTAACCTGAATCATTAAACTATGTACTGAACAGGCTTCTTCACTGGGGCAGTCGTCACACTTTTCGTAGTAATTAAGACTCACACAAGGTACCATCGCAATAGGTCCCTCTAAAACCCGAATTACTGAAGTCATTCGAATATCTTCAGGTTCTTTAATTAAATAGTAACCACCACCTTTACCTTTTTTAGACCCTAAAAATCCCGATTTTCGCAATTCCAGAAGTATGCTTTCAAGGAATTTCTGCGAGATATTTTCACTTTTTGAGATCTCTGAAGCTTGTACGGGTTTTCTATCTCCCTTTTTGGCGATAAACGCCAGGGCTTTAATACCGTATTTGGTCTTTTTTGAAAGCATATTGCGAATATACTTAATTATTGACTTTTTCGCATTTATTATTGCTCTCTCTACGGAAAAATCAAAAAACCCTGTTGCTTCTGAAACTACCATTACTAAATTGATTTTAAAGCCTGTTTTAAATCATCTATCACATCATCTACGTGTTCCAAACCTACTGAAATCCTCACCAAGCCGGGCTTTATCCCCGCTTCTAATCTGTCTTCTTCACTCAATTTGCTGTGGGTGGTAGATGCAGGATGCGTAACAATGCTCCTGGTATCTCCTAAATTTGCCGATCTTGAACAGAGTTTTATGGCGTCTATAAATTTCCTGCCAGCTTCAATGCCTCCCTTAATCTCAAATGAGACGATATTCCCTCCTTTTTTCATCTGCTTTTTGGCAATCTCGTACTGCGGGTGTGACTTTAAAAAAGGGTACTTCACATTTTCGGCATTGGCTTCAGTTACCAAAAATTCTGCTACTTTTTCGGCGTTTTCACAATGTTTATCCAAACGTACTGCAAGCGTTTCCAAACTTTTAGAAAGCACCCAGGCATTAAACGGCGACAAAGCCGGCCCCGTATTCCTTGAGAACAGGTAGATTTCCCTAATAAGATCGGCATTTCCAACTGTTACACCGCCCAAGACGCGGCCCTGCCCGTCTATTAATTTTGTAGCCGAATGAATTACCAAATGCGCCCCAAATTTTATAGGATTCTGAAGCCAGGGCGTAGCAAAGCAGTTATCTATAATTAAAATAAGATTGTGCTTTTTAGCAATTCCACCTAAGACTTCCAAATCCAAAACATCTACACCGGGATTGGTAGGGGTTTCGGCAAAAATGATTTTAGTTTCCGGCTTTATTAAACTTTCAATTTTATCAACTTCGTCCACATTAAAATAAGTATGCGAAATATTCCATTTTGGAAAAAACTTGGTAAACAAACTATGCGTAGAACCAAAAACCGATCGTGCCGAAATTATATGGTCACCACTATTTAAAAGTGCAGCTAAACTTGAAAATACTGCGCTCATTCCGGTTGCAAAAGCAAAACCTGCTTCTGCCCCTTCCATTTTGGCTATTTTTTCAGTAAATTCTGAAGTGTTAGGATTGGTAAATCTGCTGTAAATATTGCGTTCTTTTTCTTCAGAAAATGAAGCTCTCATATCTTCGGCATCATCAAAAACATAACTGGACGTTAAGTACAGAGGCGTGGAATGCTCCTGGAACTGTGTGCGTTCGTTTTGTGTTCTAATGGCTTCGGTTTCAAAATGCATAATTGTTGGTTTTGTTGTTTTTAATTTAGTCTTTGCGATAATTTAAGCACATCGCTAACCACACCGCGAGCGGTTACCGCTGCTCCTGCCCCGGCACCCTGAATAACCAGCGGTTGGTCGCCGTAAGACTCGGTGTAAATCTCAAAAATATTATCAGCGCCTTTAATTTGTCCAAGTGCGCTATTTTTAGGTTCAGAAATAAGTTTTGCCTCCAGGTTGGCGCTTCCTACTTCAATTTCTCCAATATACCTTAGTACGTGATCTTTATTTTGCTCTTTTTTATGCTTAAAAAATATTTCGTCCAGCTCACCTATTCTCCGCTGAAATTCTTCCGCGGAAGTTTGTCCGTTTAATTTCTCCGGAATTAAGGATTGAATTTTAACTTCCTTAAATTCTTTTTCCAGCTGAAGCTCGCGCGCCAGGATTAATAACTTTCTTCCAACATCATTTCCTGAAAGATCTTCCCGGGCATCGGGTTCTGTATATCCCAATTTTCCAGCTTTTCGCAAAACTTCAGAGAACTTTTCTTTGTTTTCAGAAAAAGTATTGAAAATAAAACTCAGCGAACCGGAAAAAACACCCCTGATTTTAGTGACTTTTTCTCCCGCCTGGTGCAAGCCCTGCACGGTTTGTACAATTGGCAGACCGGCACCTACATTGGTTTCGTAGTGAAAATATTTTCCGTGGTAATCTAATTCTTTTCGTAATTCGTTATAAAAATCGGCAGAAAGTGTATTAGCTACTTTATTGGCCGCTACCAGGTTAAAGCCGTTTTGAATTAGCCGAATATAAATATCCACAAATTCCTTGCTCGCCGTGGCATCTATCGCGATAAGATGTTCCAGGTCGTTATCTTTTGTAAAATCCAGGATATCTTCCAATTTGTACTTTTCAGCAGATTTTTTGAAATCTTTTTGCCAGTTTTCAGAAATCCCTTCGGCATTAAAAAGAGCTTTGCTAGAATTGGCAATCACAGGAATACTTACCGAAACCCCGGAATGCTTTTCCCACTGCTCTTTTGCACCGAGTAATTGCTGGATCAAAGTACTGCCTACGTTACCAATTCCAAACAAAATGATGTTCACTTTCTTCATCAATTTATATTTTAACCCCAAATTTGGGAATTTGAAACAGACCTATCTTCCTTAGCCTGTTTGTTGAAACTTTTTGCTTTCAGCATTTTGCTGGTTTCATTTTCTTCAGTGTTGGTCTCAAATACCGGTTTTAAAAACCTGGACAATTGCGAAGCTTCAATTAAAAACGCATCGTGCCCGTGAATTGATCTTATTTCGTGTATGCTTACATTATTTTTTACAAGCGAAAGGTTTACATAAGTATCCCAGTTCTCATCGGCCAGGAAAAACCAATCTGAATTTACGGTTACAATATGAATATCTCCCTCTATTTGCTTTGCGGCTTCCAGGTAATTACCGCTGCCTTTACTAATGTCTATGGTAGTCAGCAAATGATTCATTAATTTATAAGAAGCTAATTGAAATCGCTCTTCGAGTTTATCTCCGTGAAACTGCAACCAGCCTTCCACTTTATAACAAGGCTTCACCTCTTCTTTTGTTCGGTTAAACTTTTTGCTTAGCGATTGTGGCGTTCTGTAAAAGGTCATTGCATGCATTCTCGCATCTTTCACCGGCTCTTTGGAATTATTCAAAATTTGCTCCTGAACTTTACAATTTGCCAACACCCAATCTGTTGCCTTATAATCTGTGGCTATGGGAATGATATTTTCGGCTAAACCAGGTTTTAAAGCAGCCAGTTCCCAGGCAAGGGCACCTCCAATAGAACCGCCAATTATAGCAAAAAGTTTTTCGATTTTTAATTGCTGAAGCGCTAAAGCTTGAATCCTGGCAATATCCCGGAGCGTAAATTCCTTGTAATTTTCAATTAGATGTTCCTTTTTTCCGTTGAAACCATTTCCAGGAATATTAAAGGCCAGAATACTGTACTTATCGGTATCAATGCATTTTTGAGGACCTACTATTTTGGTCCACCAGCCCAGTTTCCCGGTTATTTGGGAATTTCCGGTAAGCGCATGATTTATTAAAACCACCGGCGCAGTTTCGGAATTTTGTCCAAACTGCTGAAAGCTCAAATAAATATCCTGAACCGTTCCCGCGGAATTTTCAAAATCTTTTAAACAGAGTTCCTGAAGCATTTTTTTCTTTTTTCGATTTAGAAAGAGCAAAAGGAAAAAGACTTAACCTGGGTGCTTTTTCCTTTGCCTTTCCACCAACAATAAATTATACCAGTGCTTTTTTCTGAATTTTAGCAAAAGCCTCTTTTAGATCTGTTTTTAAATCTTCTACAGCTTCCAAACCTACCGAAAGACGAATAAGGTCTTGCGTAACTCCGGCGGTAGCCTGTTGTTTTTCGTCCAGTTGCTGATGCGTGGTGCTTGCAGGATGAATAATCAAAGACTTCGTATCTCCAATATTGGCAACCAGGGAGAAAAGTTTTGTTTCATCAGCCACAACTTTCGCCGATTCGAAGCCGCCTTCTACTCCAAAAGTAACCACACCACTTTGCCCTTTTGGAAGGTATTCTTTGGCGAGTTTATTATACTTGCTGCTTTCAAGCCCAGGATAATTCACCCATTTTACTTCCTCCTGCTGCTCGAGCCATTTAGCGAGTTCCAGTGCATTTTCACTATGCTGTTTGATTCTAATTTCCAGGGTTTCCAAACCTTGTATAATCTGAAATGCATTATACGGACTTAAGGCCGCACCGTGATCCCGAAGGCCTTCAATCCTAACTTTTGCAATAAAGGCAGCTTCCTTTAAAGCTTCGTGATAAACAAGTCCGTGGTATCCCGGCGATGGTTCGGTGAATTCAGGGAATTTTCCATTGGCCCAGTTAAAGTTACCAGCATCTATAATGGCGCCCCCCAGGGAAGTGCCGTTACCGCCTATGTATTTGGTAAGCGATTCTATTACAATATCGGCCCCGTATTCAATCGGTTTTAGTAAGGAAGGCGTTGCTACAGTATTATCGACTATAAATGGAACTTTAAGCGCCTTAGCTTGTGCGGAAATTGCTTTAAGGTCTAAAACATCCAATTTTGGGTTCCCCAGTGATTCCACAAAAATCGCTCGAGTGTTTTCTTTTGCTGCCTTTTTAAAATTCTCGGGATTCTCCGGATCTACGAAAGTGGTGTTAATTCCAAATCTCGGTAAAGTTACACTCAGGAGATTGTAAGTACCGCCGTATAAGCTGCTGGAAGCCACAATATGATCGCCGGTTTTTAATAGCGTTAAAAGCGTGGTATTAATTGCGGCCGTGCCTGAAGCAGTTACAACCGCGGCAATTCCGCCTTCCAGGGCTGCAAGGCGTTGTTCCAGAATATCGTTAGTAGGATTATTTAAACGGGTATAAATATAACCAGGCTCTGCCAGGGAAAATAAATTGGCAGCGTGATCTGAATTATTGAAAACATAAGAAGTAGTTTGGTAAATTGGCACCGCCCTTGTTCCTCCGTTAGCTTTAGTATCGTGACCGGCGTGTAATGCGTTAGTTGAAAATTTTTGAGTACTCATAATTTCTAGTTTTTTTAAAATTTTGTTTTGCTTCAATTTTAGAAGCTTGATTTTGCTTTTGATAGATTCCCACCTTCGTGGGAATGACTGGTTTTAATAAAAAAAATCCCCTTAAGTAGCTATTACCAAGGGGACCTTTAAATTGAACTCTAAACAAACTAAGTTACATTCGGTTTTGGCAATAGCATTTCATGTGTCGCATACACATACACATCATCATAGTGCACATCATCATAATATTTATTGCCTTAATCATAATATTTTCTTTTTCATTCCCACGAAGGCGGGAATCTCATTTTTAATTTCAATCTAACCTTAGATTTCCGCTTTCTCGGAAATGACTCTCTTTAAATGCAAAAAACCGCTGCGATTGGCAGCGGCTTTTTGCAATTTATATCTTTTCAGGATTAAGCAATTGAGCGCGCTGCGGAAGTTTTCCACATCATCATACGCATCATATTGCAAATTACCTGGTACATTTTCGTTGTTTTGTTTGGTACAAAGATAAGGGTAGAAATTTTTAATATCCAAACCCAAGCTTCATTTTTATGGAAAAAAAATTATTATCGGTTAAAATTGAGTAATCAAGAATTTAATCGCCTTAAAATTATTTATAATTTATTTTTTAATAGAAAACAAAACCTAACAGGCTCTATTTCAGATTTATAAAATCAAAACTCTATATTTCGATTTTAAAGTTAATTTCTAAAACATTTCAACAGTACGAAAAAGTAGGTTAAAGAAAGTTTGAGTCTGAGTTATTTTTATACATTTGTATCCGAATTAATAAAGGGAAGGATTTGACTGATTGCAACCCTTTTATACTTTAAGAAGTGTAAGAAAAATGCTAAAGCAGTATCACTACTCCCTTAGCTTTTCCCGTCAAATTCAACCCGTATTTTTTAAACTAATTTAAAAATATGGCTTATTTATTTACTTCAGAAAGTGTTTCTGAAGGACACCCAGATAAAATCGCAGATCAGATTAGCGATACTTTACTTGATAACTTCCTTGCATTTGATGAAGATTCCAAAGTCGCATGTGAAACTTTGGTCACTACCGGTCAGGTTGTTCTTGCCGGCGAGGTTAGAAGCAACACCTATTTAGACGTGCAAAATATTGCCCGTGAAGTAATCAATGATATTGGTTATACAAAAGGTGCTTATAAATTTAGCGGGGATTCCTGCGGCGTTATTTCTTTAATCCACGAACAATCCCAGGAAATTTACCAGGGTGTAGATCGCACTAATAAAGAAGAACAGGGTGCCGGAGACCAGGGAATGATGTTTGGTTATGCCACCAATGAGACCGAAAATTATATGCCCCTGGCATTAGATATTTCTCACAAAATACTTATTGAACTGGCAAAATTAAGGCGCGAAGGAAAAGATATTCCTTACCTGCGACCAGATTCTAAAAGCCAGGTTACTATTGAATATAGCGATGATAACGTTCCTCAGAAAATAGTGGCTATTGTGGTTTCCACTCAGCATGACGATTTTGACGAGAATGATGATGAAATGCTCAAAAAAATCAAGAAAGATATTCTTAAAATCCTTATTCCAAGGGTAAAAGAGCAATTGCCGAAATATGTTCAAAAACTATTTAACGATGATATTACTTATCATATAAACCCTACCGGAAAATTCGTAATTGGCGGCCCCCACGGCGATGCCGGACTTACAGGAAGAAAAATAATCGTAGATACTTACGGTGGTAAAGGTGCTCACGGCGGCGGAGCATTTTCTGGGAAAGACCCTAGTAAAGTAGACCGTTCTGCGGCTTATGCTGCCAGGCACGTTGCGAAAAATCTGGTTGCTGCCGGACTAGCAGATGAAGTTTTAGTGCAGGTTTCTTACGCCATTGGAGTGGTAAAACCAACTTCAATTTCAGTGGAAACTTACGGAACTTCTAAAGTAGATATGAAGGATGGTGAAATTGCTCAAAAAGTTGCTGAAATTTTTGATATGCGACCCTGGGCCATTGAAAACCGACTGAAACTTAGAAACCCTATTTATCGTGAAACTGCCGCATACGGGCATATGGGGAAAGAACCAAGAACCATTACCAAGATTTTTAAAAGTCCGTATTCAGGAGAAGTAAAGAAAGAAGTTGAACTGTTTACCTGGGAAAAACTTGATTATGTTGATAAGGTAAAGAAAGCTTTTAATTTATAAAATTCTAAGCCATAATTATTACTTAAATACCGCTGCATTCAGCGGTATTTTTTTTGACGTTTTCTTCGGAAAGCTTTAACAACCGTACGCAGTTTTAATTCCTAATTTTAGAACTACACCAATCAAACACCTTATGTCCGTTTTTAGAAAAGTAAAAAACACCATCAACCTATTAAAGTCGGTTGATATGGATCAACTAGCAAAAATAAATGAGCAAATAGACCTTTCAGAAGCGATGAAAAGTTTGGGTCAGCTGGATGAGCGCCAACTTAAAGGTTTGATGAAAATGTTAAAAACCAAACGTAAAAAAGGCCAAAGTGACCTTCCTCCCATTACCGGCGATTTTTACAATCTAGACCTTAAACTTACCGATGAGCAACGCCAACTTCAAATGGATGTGCGCAATTTTATGGAAGATGAAGTTCGACCTTTGGTAAACGACCATTGGAACCGTGCTAAATTTCCGCACGAAATCATAGACAAATTCAAAAAATTAAATATTACAGGCGTGCCTTATGAAGGTTACGGCTGCCCTAACCTTCCGTTTTTAATGGAAGGTATCATCGCACAGGAAATTGCCCGTGTAGATGTTTCAATTTCAACATTTTTCGGTGTGCATAGCGGACTTGCCATGGGATCTATTTACCTATGCGGAAGCGAAGATCAAAAGCAGGAATGGCTTCCGAGGATGCAAAAACTGGACGCTATTGGTGCTTTTGGCCTTACAGAACCAAATGTTGGTTCTGGCGTGGCTGGTGGTCTCGAAACCACGTGCAAATTTGATGGCGAGAACTGGATTTTAAACGGACAGAAAAAATGGATTGGTAATGCCACTTTTGCCGACGTGATTATTATTTGGGCTCGCGACGAAGATAGCAACCAGGTTAAAGGCTTTCTTGTAAGAAAAGGAAATCCGGGATATACGGCAGAAAAAATGGAGGATAAAATGGCCTTGCGAATTGTGCAAAACGCCATTATTACCCTAACCGACTGTGTAGTGCCCGAAAGTGACAGGTTGCAAAAAGCAGATTCTTTTAAAGATACCGCAAAAGTTCTTCGAATGACCCGCGCGGGAGTAGCCTGGCAGGCGGTTGGCTGTGCCCGTGGTGCTTATGAAAGCGCTCTAAAATATACCAGAAAAAGGGAGCAATTTGGGAGACCGATTGCCTCCTACCAATTAATTCAAAATCATTTGGTAGAAATGCTCTCCAACCTTACCGCGATGCAAACTTTAGTTTTCAGACTTTCTGAAATGCAGGATGCCGACTTACTTACAGATGAACACGCCTCTTTAGCTAAAGTTTTCTGTAGTATGCGCACCAGGGATGTAGTGAGCCGTGCCCGTGAGGTGATGGGCGGAAACGGTATTCTTCTTGAATATGATGTTGCCCGTTTTGTAGCTGATGCCGAGGCCATTTATAGTTACGAAGGAACAAAAGAAATAAATTCGCTCATTGTAGGCCGTGCCATTACTGGGTACAGTGCCTTTGTGAGCTAAAATATTAACCATTCAAAAAAAATAAATAGAATGTCATTTTTAGTAGTTAGTCCGGGTAAAGACCCGAAAGATTGGGTTGAAGCTTTAAAAAATCAACATCCGGGTTTAAATGTTTATGTATATCCCGAAGACCACGATAAGGAAGAGGTAGAATTCGCCTTAAGCTGGAATCATCCCCGCGGGATTTTTCAGAATTACCCAAACCTAAAAGTCATTGCCTCAATGGGTGCCGGGGTAGACCATATTACCAGTGATGCTGAGCTTCCAGAAAACATAAAAATAACCAAAGTTGTAGACGATCGCCTGGCAGAAGATATGGGAACTTTTGTGCTGAGCCTGGTTCTGGCGCATCAAAGAAACTTGCTACATTACAGGGAAAGTCAGCTAAATGAGACATGGGAACCCATTCCTTACACCAGAAATAATGATGTTAAAGTTGGTATTCTAGGAATAGGTAACCTTGGGCAAAGTGTTTCAAAATGTTTATTGAAAAACGGATTCCAGGTTATTGGTTTTTCAAAACATAAAAAAAAATTTGAGGATGTAGAGAGTTTTGCCGGGGAAGATGAATTCGATGAATTTTTGGAGCAGTCAGATATTTTGGTAAATATGCTTCCCTTAACTCCGGAAACCGAAAATATTCTCAATAAAGAATTGTTTGAAAAATTACCTAAAGGCGCATACGTGATTAACGTTGCCAGAGGTCAACATTTAGTTGAACAAGATTTACTAGCCAAAGTAGACGACGGCCATCTTTCCGGTGCTGCCTTAGATGTCTTTTGGGAAGAACCTATTAGGGACGAACACCCCTTTTGGAAACACCCTAAAATTAGGGTTACCCCTCACGTGGCCAGTGTTACACACCCAAATTCTGTGGTTCCTCAAATTATAGAGAATTATGAAAGAATGAAGGACGAAGAAGAACTTAAAAACGTGGTTAAACGCGATAGAGGATATTAATTTAAAAAATTCAGCATATGAAAACGTTCAAAAATATTCTTGTAGCGGTAGATTTTAACGATGCTGTGGGAGAACTTATGGCTTACGCTGAAAGTATTGCTGAAAAGTTCGGGGCAAAAATCTGGGTGGTCCACGTGGCCGCCCCAGATCCCGATTTTGTAGGGTACCAAACAGGACCGCAATATATACGCGATATGCGTGCCGATGAACTCAAAACCGAGCACAAAGAATTGCAGCAAATCCGCGATATGTTCATCGATAAAAATATAGAATCTGATGCCCTTTTAATTCAGGGTTCTACCGTGGAAACCGTGCTTGAGGAAGCCAAAAAACTAAAAGCTGATATTCTAATTGTTGGCACCCATAAGCACAGTTTCTTTTACAATCTATTTGCGGAAAGTGTTTCGGTAGAATTATTTAAAAATTCAGAAATTCCAGTGCTTTCTGTTCCTATTGATGAAGAAAAATAGGCGATTTTTCTAAACTGAATTTAAATTTTTTACTGAGGAAAAATCTTTAATTTTATGGGTTGAAATCAGTGATAATGATAAGTAAAGAAGAATTTACCAAACTCCATTCAAAAATTGCCACGTATATTCACCGCACACCGGTAATGCAATCGCGTTTATTAAGCGCGATGGCCGAAACCGAAGTTTATTTTAAATGTGAGAATTTTCAGAAAATGGGCGCTTTTAAAATGCGTGGCGCAACCGCAGCAATTTTGGCGCTAAGCGCTGACGAACGTGCAAAAGGCGTAGTCACTCATTCCTCGGGTAATTTTGCCCAGGCGGTTTCGTTATCGGCAAAAAGCCTGGGAATTCCTGCTTATATCGTTATGCCCTCTTCTGCCCCACAAGTGAAAAAAGATGCAGTTAAAACCTATGGTGGCCAGATTACCGAATGTGAACCCAATATAAAAGCACGCGAAGCAGCTGCAAAAAAAATACAAAAGGATACCGGTGCTACTTTTTTACATCCTTCTAACGATCTTAACGTGATCTACGGTCAAGGAACTGCAGCAAAAGAACTGCTTGAAGATGTTCCTGATCTGGATCTGATAATTACTCCTGTGGGCGGCGGCGGACTTATTGCCGGAACCGCACTTGCCGTAAATTTTTCTTCTGAAAACTGTAAAACTATTGGTGCCGAACCATTTGAAGTTGACGATGCCTATCGTTCTTTAAAAAGCGGAAAAATCGGATTCAATGAAACCACGAATACCATTGCAGACGGACTAAAAACCAATCTTGGCGATAAGAATTTCCCGATTATAAAAGATAAGGTTTCAGAAATTATAAGAGTGGAAGAAGATGATATCATCGCGGCTATGAAACTTATCTGGGAACGAATGAAAATTGTAGTGGAACCTTCCAGCGCGGTTGCTTTTGCAGCGGTTTTACGTGAAAAAGAGAAATTTCGAGGTAAAAAAGTGGGAATTATTATTTCCGGCGGAAATGTGGATTTAAGCAATTTGCCTTTTTAGATTATTAAAATTCTATTTCCTGCGAGGTTTTTTTATACCTCACAGGTATTCATTTACATAAGAAAACCTACAAGGTTTGCTAAACCTTGCAGGAAGTGGGAACTATTTAAAATTTTCTTTATCGTCATCCTGAATTTATTTCAGAACCTGTCCCGATATTTATCGGGAATCTAAGTCCTTTAAAACACTCACCGTCACTAAAAGTTGCCCAACGTGCCGCTGACTATGTTCTGCAGCGTGAAAAAGCAAACCGATTACCGTTGAAGGCAATTCTTTTCTTCCCACCGGCCGAAAATTCGTCAGGATATTTTCAGGAGTATTTTTAAGAAAATTGAGTGCCTCGTCTACTTTTTCCTGAAAATTATTTACAAGGAATTCCACGGAAATTTCTTCATTCGATTTTCCTTCATTTTTTAAATATTCAAATTGAGTTTCAGATAATTTTTCGGCTTTTGCGTAAGTCAGCATTCTATCTACCACCCCGGTTAAATGTTGCAAATGAAATCCAACCGAAGCCCGCCCTGCCGGTTTTTCCCACAATAATTCTTCAGGAAAATCATTCATGTATTTTTCTACTTCCTCCCGGGATTGTAATAAAGCGTGGGCGGCGGGTTGCAGTAAATCGGGAACATCAGCTACTTTTCCTCTTAACCAGACTTCAGGTTTGTTCATTTCAATAATTTTCAGGGATATTTCAAACCAAACTTACTTAAAAGTACTCAATTTGATAAAATAAGTACTTATCCATTTAAAAACCTAAAATTAGTTTTTATCTCCCTGAGCGCAGTCGAAGGCTCGAACAAAAACGTCTTGACTGCGCTCGACGTGACACTTTTAATTCAATTTAGCCCTTTAGGTCTCTAGCGAGATATACAAAATAATGAGACCGAAATTTTAAATCAGCTAATCCAATTAGAGCTTTTAAGCTTTTCATAGTATATTTAGCCTCGTTAAAAAACCACACTATGTTTAAAAAATTCCTCCCGGCCATCTTTATACTTTTGGCCACTCCAAACCTGATTTCACAAGAAAAAGAAGAAAAGAAATGGGATGTCAATGATCCTTATTCAGACGACTGGAATATTAAAGAAGTTCCCTTGCGAACCGACGAAGGCACCTGGATAAACCTCGATGTTTCTCCCGATGGAAAAACCATTGTTTTCGACCTTTTAGGTGATATTTATAAAATGCCGATAAGCGGTGGGAAAGCTGAAATTCTTAGAACCGGAATGGCTTACGAAGTCCAGCCCCGTTTTAGTCCCGATGGTTCAAAAATATCTTTCACCAGCGATGCCGGTGGTGGGGACAATATCTGGATTATGAACGCCGATGGTAAAGATGCAACGCAACTTACTAAAGAAGATTTTCGATTGCTTAACAATGCAGTTTGGACACCCGATGGAAACGCGATCGTTGCCAGAAAACACTTTACTTCCGGCCGTTCTTTGGGCGCCGGCGAAATGTGGTTGTACCATATTGGCGGCGAAGGAGGTTTGCAACTTACCGAGCGCAAAAACGATCAGCAGGATGTAAACGAACCCAGCATTTCTCCCGATGGACGCTACCTTTATTACAGCGAAGATATGTACCCCGGCGGAATGTTCCAGTACAATAAAGATCCAAATAAGCAGATTTACGTAATAAAAAGATATGATTTTGAAACCGGTGAAAACACAACAATAACCGGCGGTCCCGGCGGCGCGGCACGACCACAGGTTTCACCTGATGGGAAAAAACTTGCTTTTATAAAACGTATCAGAACGAAATCGGTTTTATACATGCACGATTTAGAAACCGGGGAAGAATGGCCGGTTTACGATAAGCTGAGCAAAGACCAGCAGGAAGCCTGGGCTATTTTTGGCGTTTATCCCGGATTTAGCTGGATGCCTTCAGGAGAAGAAATTGTATTCTGGAGCGAAGGAAAAATCAACAAGGTAAATATTGAAAATTACAATGCGGAAGTGATTCCGTTTGAAATAAAAAATACCATAGAAATTGCCGAAACTCATCGCAGCGAACACGAAGTGTTTTCAGAAGAATTTATTCCGAAAGTGATTCGCCACGCGGTGACTTCACCTAACGGAAAAACCCTTGTTTTTAATGCTATAGGCCATCTTTGGAAAAAATCTTTACCTAATGGAAAACCTCAGCGAATTACAAATACTGAAGATTTCGAATTTGAACCCGCTTTCTCCCCTGATGGAAAAGAAATTGTTTATGTGACCTGGAATGATACAGAAATGGGTGCTTTAATGAAAGTTGGATTAAATGGCAGAAATCCTGAAAAACTGACTTCAGAAAAAGGAATTTACAGAAACCCTGCTTTCTCGAATGATGGGGAACAAATTGTTTTTGTAAAGGAACGAGGTAATAGCGACCAGGGACAAACTTTTAGTAAAGAACCGGGAATTTACACGATAAGTGCTTCCGGGGAAAATAAAAAGAAACTCCACAATTCGGGAGATTTCCCGATGTATAGCAAAGACGATTCCCGAATTTTCTTTCAAACAGGTGGTGCACTTATGGGCAGCCTGGAAAAAAGCTTAAAAAGTATAGATCTAACAGGAAACGACGAACGTACCCATATCAACTCTAAACACGCTAACCGTATAGTGCCAAGCCCCGATAATAAATGGGTAGTTTTTAGTCATTTGCACCAGGCATATCTGGCACCGCTCACCCTAACCGGGCGACCTTTGGATTTAGACAATAACACCAAAACCATCCCGGTAACTCAAATTACCAAAGACGCAGGGATGAACCTGCATTGGTCGAACAACAGCGAAAATGTGCACTGGACTTTGGGTGACGAATATTTTACAAATGAAGTTTCAGAACGTTTTACCTTTCTGAAAAACTCACCAGATTCTATTCCCGATATTACTGAAAAAGGGACAAAAATAGGGCTCCAGTTAAAAACCGATGTTCCGGAAGGAAAAATCGCATTTACCAACGCCAGAATGATCACCATGGAGGGCGATAAAGTAATCGAAAATGGAAGCATTGTAATTGAAGAAAATAAGATTATTTCTATTGGCGAAGCTTCCGAAGTAAAGCTTCCGAACAATGCAAAAGTTTATGACCTTGAAGGAAAAACCATAATGCCGGGAATTGTTGATGCCCACGCCCATACTGGCGCATTTAGATATGGTTTAACACCTAATAAACACTGGCCTTTATATGCAAACATGGCATTTGGGGTAACAACTGTACACGATCCTTCAGCTTTAAGCGAAAGCATTTTTAGCATGGCAGAAATGGTAAAGGCCGGTGAAATGGTTGGACCCAGAATTTATTCCACAGGAATTATTCTTTACGGTGCTGAAGGTGATTTTAAAGCGGTGATCAATAACCTGGACGATGCAAGATCTGCGCTACGAAGAACTAAAGCTTTTGGAGCAACTTCGGTAAAAAGTTACAACCAGCCTCGTCGTGAACAGCGTCAGCAAATTATGCAGGCTGCAAAGGAACTGGAAATGAATGTAGTTCCTGAAGGTGGAAGCACCTTTTTACACAATATGAATATGATTGTTGACGGGCATACCGGGATAGAACATAACATCCCAATCGCCCCGGTTTATAAGGATGTAAAAACACTTTGGGGAAATAGCAACACAGGTTATACTCCTACGCTGATAGTAAATTACGGCGGAATTAACGGTGAATATTATTTCTATGACAAAGATAAAGTTTGGGAAAATGAGCGTTTGCTGAATTTCACCCCGAGACAGATCGTAGATTCACGTTCCCGAAGAAGAGAAACCCTTCCTGATGAAGAATATGAGCAGGGACCAATTTTGGTTTCAGAAACCGCAAAAGAACTTTCTGATATCGGCGTTAAAGTCAACCTTGGTGCTCACGGACAATTACAGGGACTTGGTGCTCATTGGGAACTCTGGCTGCTGCAAATGGGCGGAATGACGAATATGGAAGCCTTGCAGGCCGCTACAATAAACGGTGCTGAGTATATTGGAATGGGAAGCGAAATTGGTTCCCTCGAAGAAGGAAAATTAGCCGATTTGATTGTTTTAGAGGAAAATCCGCTGGAAGATATTCGCAATTCAGAATCTGTAATCTATACTATGGTAAACGGTAGACTATATGATGCTGAAACAATGAACGAAATTGGAAACGACCCAAAAGAACGTGGCGAATTTTATTGGGAAGACAATAAATATAATGCTGCTTTCCCCTGGCATGAAAGTACGCAGAGCTTTACCGCTCCCGGTTGCACCTGCCAGTAATTAGTGCTTTGTCATTAGAGGGTGCATTGCTAGCGATACTATATTTTGGTGGTGTTGAATGACGGAGGATACTACTTGCGTTTGGATATTGGGATTTGGCGCTTAGTGTTCAAGGTGGATTAAGGAGACTTTGACAAAGTATTAAGCGCCCTGGTTGTAAACTTTTAGTTTTTGGCTACTAAATACTATCTTTAAACCTGTTAAGGAAATAATATTTATGAGGAGAGTTAAATTCGGAAGGCTTTTTACCGGCAGAAAAATAGATGAGAGTATCATACGCGAACACCTTGCGCTGGAGCGGACGAAGCTTGCAAATGAACGCACGCTACTCTCATACACTCAGGCGGCACTTTACTTTCTGCTGGGTGGTCTTGCGTTAATTCAGTTAAAGGAATACGAGGAGATGCATTACATTGGTTACCTCGCATTGGTATTCTCTGTGCTTTTTGTCACCGTGGGCATCTGGCGGTTTATAGTTCTGAAGAATAAAATGAAGGATTTGCTGAAAGGAAAGGTCGAATCTACTGCCGAGGAAGAAGAGGAGGATCCCAAAAATTTTTAAGGTAATCAGAAAAACATTACTCTTAATCTAAATTTTACGCTACAACTTCAAAACATAACAACTCCAATTGCAAACATTCACCCACTATTTTCTTCATTTTATAGCTATTGGCGCTATTGCCTGGTTTTACGATAAAAAGAACTGGAAAAAGAACTGGCTAATTTTACTCGCTACTATGGCAGTAGACCTGGACCACGTTTTTGCTGAGCCATTATTTGACCCGATGCGCTGTGGAATTGGTTATCACACTTTACATTCTCATTATGCTATCATCGCATATTTTTTGGGTCTCCTTTTTATTAAAAATAAGCTACTGAAATTGATATTCATCGGTTTGCTTTTTCATATGCTTACCGATTTTATAGATTGCCTCTGGATGTTTTCTAAATGCGAAGAATGTTATACTTCTTCTGAAATCTATAATTGGCTTAACTGAATATTCTGAAACAGAATTAAGCAATAAAAAAGGCCCGAAAACCTGAATATTTAGGGTGATATTCGATTTCCAGGCCTTTTCTCAAACAAAAATTTTAAGGGTTTAAACTCTTGTTTTCTTCATCATTAAGCATTCTTGATTTTATTAGAAAACGGTAACCGGTTGGAATATCGAGGGAAAAACTGCCTCCCCTCCCCTTAATAATATCCACGGTAAGATGGGTATGTTTCCAGTATTCAAACTGGTCGTGGCTCATGTAAAAATTAACGCCACCAACTTCACCCATTAAAATATCATTATCGTCTATATAGAAATCTTCCTTTGGTAACAACATTGGGGAAGACCCGTCGCAACAGCCGCCGCTTTGGTGAAAGATCACCTCGCCGTGCTGCTGCTTGAGTTCTTGCAGCAATTTATCTGCCTCAGGAGTTATTTCTACTCGTTTAAATTCCATATTCTAAAAGAAACCAAGTTTATTCTTATCATAAGAGATCAGCATATTTTTGCTTTGGCGGTAGTGATTCAGCATCATTAAGTGATTCTCTCTCCCGAAACCGGATTTCTTATAACCTCCAAATGGCGCGTGTGCAGGATAATCGTGATAGCAATTTACCCAAACCCTACCGGCTTTTATCGCTCGGGGAATTTGATATAATTGATGTGCATCTCGTGTCCAAACCCCGGCACCAAGACCATACATCGTATCGTTGGCGATCTCAATTGCTTCGGCTTCATCTTTAAAAGTACAAACCGCTACTACAGGTCCAAAGATCTCTTCCTGGAAAACGCGCATTTTATTGTGGCCTTTCAGGATCGTTGGCTGAATGTAAAATCCGTTAGCCATATCACCGTCCAGTTTAGCAGCAGCTCCACCGGTTAAAACCTCAGCACCTTCATCTTTTCCTATTTTGATATACTCCAAAATTTTCTGGTGCTGATCGCTGGAAGCCTGTGCACCCATCATCGTAGATTCTTCAAACGGGTTACCCATTTTTATAGCTTCAGTTCGATCGATTACGCGTTTTATGAACTCATCATAAATATCTTCCTGAATTAAAATACGGGATGGCGCAGTACAAACTTCCCCTTGATTAAAAGCGAAAAGCACGGCCCCCTCAATACATTTATCAAGGAAAGCATCGTCGTGATCCATAATACTGTTAAAGAAGACATTGGGCGATTTCCCTCCCAGTTCCATTGTAACAGGGTGAAGGTTTTTTGAAGCATACTGCATAATTAACTGCCCGGTAGTGGTTTCTCCCGTGAAGGCCACTTTATCTACATTTGGGCTCGAAGCCAAAGGTTTTCCTGCTTCAGGGCCAAAACCGTGGATAACATTAAATACTCCCGGCGGTAAGATATCTGCTATTTTTTCCGCTAAAAATGTTGCTGAAGCCGGAGTTTGTTCCGCGGGTTTTAACACCACGCAGTTACCGGAAGCCAAAGCCGGCGCTACTTTCCAGGCCAGCATTAATAATGGGAAATTCCATGGAATAATTTGCGCAACAACGCCAAGGGGCTCGTTAATGATTAAAGAAAGTGTGTTTTCGTTCAGCTCTGTGGCCGATCCTTCTTCGGCTCTAATTGCTGAAGCAAAATATCTAAAATGGTCTGCTGCAAGGGGCACATCGGCATTCATAGTTTCACGAATGGATTTCCCGTTATCGGCTGTTTCCATTTGGGCGAAAGTTTCCAGATTTTCCTGGATGACATCGGCTATTTTATGTAGAATTCCCGCACGCTCTGCAGCCGAAGTGTTTCCCCACACGTGTTTGGCCTTATTCGCAGCTTCAATCGCGCTATTTACATCTTTCTCGTTAGAACGAGGGTATTTGGCCAAAAGCTTATTATCTACCGGCGAATGATTATCAAAATATTTTCCATCTATAGGATCCTGAAATTTCCCATTGATGAAATTGCCATATTTTTCTTTAAATTTTGGTGCTGAATAGCTCATAGAAATGTTTTTTAAATTTACATTCCTAATATCCCTAATTTTAAGACCATAAAATTGAACTTTTCTACAAATAAGTATTACATTACTATCAACTTACTAAATTAAAGTAGCTTTGAATACCAATTTATCAAACTATAATCGCAATCTGAAGCTGAATACTTCAATTGAAAACCGAACAATTTACAGTGCCAATTATGCTGAATTAAATGTTTTTGAAACCCAGCAGGTAGCAGAAAAGGTAAATCTGCAATTTGGATTTCCTATTATAGCGAGTATGCTTACCGGTAAGAAGATAATGCATTTGGAAGGAATGAAATCTTTCGAGTTTTTCCCGGGAGAATCGGTTGTTTTGCCTTCAGATAAAAAGATGGTTATTGATTTTCCGCTGGCAAATTCTGAAAATCCAACACGATGTCTGGCGCTGGGAATTGATCCCGATAAGATAAAGGAAACCGTTCAAGTATTTAATGAGAATACCAGAATTGACTTTGAAAATGATAATCATAGTTTTGATGCGAGCGCGGTGCATTTAGCCAACAACCAGCAGGTGCAATTCGTTTTAGATCGAATTTTTAGCACGTTCCTGGAAGATGGTAAAGCAAAAGATGCTTTGCTGGATCTAATGGTAAAGGAGTTAATTATTAGGTTGCTTCAAACCAAAGCAAAAGTGATGCTTGTAGATAATGAAACGCTTTTTGACAATAACCGAATGGCTTTTATCGTAAAATATATGCGGGAACATCTTACCGAAAATATTAACGTAGATAAACTTGCCGATAAAGCCTGTATGAGCACTTCTAATTTCTACCGAAGTTTTAAAAACACACTCGGCGAAACGCCTATTGATTATTTAAACGGCGAACGAATTAAATTTGCAAAAAAACTGATTCAAAAAACAGCCTGGAAATTTTCTGATATTGCTTATAAAAGCGGTTTTAATAATACCAGTTATTTTAACCGACAGTTTAAACGCTTTGAAAAGATAACTCCAAATCAATACAGAAAGCTGGTAAAAGGCAATATCACCTAATATTTAGCTGCATTTTTACTTAAATTCTCCAGTGCGCTTTTCATAGTTTCCAACTGCGGAATATTTTTGGTTAGATTAAATCTATTAGCCAAAAACGCAGGATCGTTATAAGAAATCTTTACTACACCCGCCTCGTCCCGCCAAACCAAAAATTTAAGCGGAAATTCTAAAGCTATCTTTGCATTATCTTTCATAATAGGAGTGCCAATTTTTGGGTTTCCAAAAACGATAAGTCGCGTTGGTCGCAACCCCATATCTACTTTTTCAGCATTTTTGAAATGATCGATTTCTGAAAAAATCTCAAGATTGGGATTTTCTTTAATTGCGGTTATCAATCTTTCATAAGCAGTATTAAAATCGAATTCGCTAATTTCTGAAATTATTCCCTGGTGTTTATTCATTTTAAACTTGCCTGATTTCTTCACTCTGCTTCCTGATGCTTTGGTAGCTATGTTTCTTAAGCCTTTATTGATTTCATTAAGATTTTTCGCTTCTTTTAATTCATATCTTTTTTTTAGATAATTTATACTGTTATAGGTTATTTTAATTTGATTATCTTCATCATAAATCAACATTTTAAGTGGAAGATCCAGGCCAGCCAGTTGATCGTTTTGCATTAATAAAGTTCCCTGTCTGGGATTTCCAAATATTAAAACGCTCGCTTCAGCGAGTTCTAAATTTGCTTTTTCAGCATTTTTAGAATGTTCAATTTTAGTAAAAAGGGAAAGTGTCTTGTTTTGCTTCAGCAGTGATTCTAATCTTGAAACAGTAGTTTCAAAACCATACTTACTTTCGCTTAGCATAAGATGGTCGTTTTGTTTTTCCTGAGCAAAACCATTGAAAATTCCGAAGAAAAAAATAATGAAAGTAAATTTTAACAGCGATTTCATAAGCTTTAATTCTACCTTTAAGTTAATCAATTCTAAGGAGATAAAGAGTCAAAAGCTTTAGCTTTTCAAGTTTTATGACTAATTTGACAAGGTGTAAAATTCAGGCTGTTGTAATTCTTGTATCTTTACACCCCCGCTTTTTTAAGTGGCCCTAACAACTATCTAATTTTAATGAATTTATGCACGTAGCGATTGCAGGCAATATAGGAGCAGGTAAAACCACGCTTACTAAATTATTGGCAAAACATTACAACTGGGAAGCGCAATACGAAGATGTATTAGAAAACCCCTATCTCGAAGATTTTTATAATAAAATGGAGCGTTGGTCTTTTAACCTTCAAATTTATTTTTTAAACAGCCGTTTCAGGCAAATCCTACAAATTCGCGAAAGCGGAAAAAAAATTATCCAGGACAGGACCATCTATGAAGATGCGCATATTTTTGCGCCCAACCTTCACGCCATGGGGTTAATGACCAATCGCGATTTTAAGAATTACAGTTCGCTTTTTGATCTAATGGAAAGTGTAGTACAGGGACCCGATCTTCTTATTTACTTAAGAAGCAGTATACCAAACCTGGTTTCGCAAATACATAAACGAGGCCGTGATTACGAAAATTCTATTTCTATAGATTATTTAAGTCGGTTAAATGAAAGATATGAGGCCTGGGTACATAATTATAACAAAGGAAATTTGTTGATAATTGATGTAGATAATATTAATTTTGTAGATAATCCAGAAGATCTTGGAGATATTATAAACCGCATTGATGCCGAGATTCACGGTTTGTTTTAAAATTAATGGAATATGGAATCAACAAAACTTAAACGGCCAAAACATAAGGGTTCTCCAAAGCTGTTTGATAATCCAATTTTGGAAAAGCTTACGCATACACATATTTCCCTTCCGTTAATTATTTTTGGATTAATCGCAGCAGCTTTAATTTACTACGGAATTATTGAAAAAGGTTTTGAAGCCCCAATGATGGTTTATTTATTTGTGGTGGGACTATTCTTTTTCACTTTTGTGGAATATATTATGCACCGATATTTGTACCATATCCCGGCAACCAGCGAGCGTAAAAAGAAAATCTCTTACACGATGCATGGTGTTCACCATGACTATCCGAAGGATAAATCCCGTTTAGCGATGCCTCCGGTTTTGAGTTTGATAATCGCAAGCGTACTTTTTATTATATATCGGGCTGTTTTAGGCGATTATGTGTTTGGATTCCTGGCCGGATTTTTAATAGGATATGCCGTTTATCTGGCGGTTCATTATTCGGTTCACGCTTTTAAAGTACCCAATAATTTCCTGAAAACTCTATGGCATCATCATAGCATTCACCACTATCGTGAGTCAGACAGAGCTTTCGGTGTTTCTTCACCACTCTGGGACCACATTTTTAGAACAATGCCAAGAAAAGCGCCTACCAGTAAGAGAACTGCCGTGGGACAGAGTATTGATGATTAAAAATATGATTGTTAAATAAAACCATGTTCTTTCGCGTGTTCTACAGCTTCTTGCGATGTTTCAACCATTAATACAGGAGTGGTTTCAAAATTATCTATAATACTTCGCACGCGACTCATTTGTTTTTTATGCTTTACACTTCTAAGATAAATCGCCAGGATTCTATTTGGATATTGTGCAGCTATATCGGTATAAATTGAGGCATCATGCTCGCCGCTATCACCTATCAGAATAAAATTCATATGAGGATAAGTCTTAAGAATATTGGCTATCTCTTTTTGTTTATGTGGTTTTTCAGGTTTTAAACTTCCATCAAAAGGCGTCCTGAATTTACGGAGCAAAATTGGTCCTTTTGGGAATCCATTATGGTCCAAAAACAATTTCAGGTATTCATACAAATTCCACGGACTATTACTCAAATAAAAAATAGGATTATTAGGTGTGTTATCCCTACCCATATGAAGTTTCTGGTAGAACTCAGCCGCGCCTTTTAATGGAATTCGATTATAAGCATTGGTAAGCAAGGAATTCTTAAGCAATCGAAGTTTTAAAAAGGAGGTTACACCAGTATGCAAAATGGTATCGTCTATATCACTGATTACGCCATATTCTGCTGTAGGATCAGGAATTAAAAAATCTCCTTTAAATGGGTCTTCCAACAATTCTGTCTTTTTGCCAAGCGGGCCTTTGTAGTACAATTCGTATTCCAACCAACCTTCCTCATCGGCATGTTCTGCCAGGTTTTCATCTATAATATCATCAAACAAAAAGAAACCTTCCTCACCGCTTTCTGTGGTGGCGTGAACCTTTCCAGGCAGCCTTAAATCAATTTGCGCTTCTGGAATTTCAAAGGTATCAAATTGCTTATAAGTGGTTTTTATCGTTTTAAAAATATTGGCACCTTTGGTTATTTTTAGTGGTTCATTATCCAACACACGTCCAAGTATATAAAGGTGAGAATGTGTACCGTAACTTCGATAAGGCGTAATAAGGACCTGTTCTATAAATTTGTACCTGCCGGCAAGTTTACGTAATCTTTTCTTCATTAATTTGCACTTTGTGTCAAGTTAAAAATTCTGCTGAAGCCCCGTCCTGCTTTTAATTAAACTTTAGGAAGATTCAAGGTTTTGCATTACTTCTTCCATATCAATCCCCTCCTCCAGTACTTTTGTAAACAGATCACCTTTTTTCTGAATTCTTTGCGGCATATTTTTTATTGTGAAATCTAAAATCTTAAGCCCGCTTTTTACTTCTTTCCATTCGAGTGGAGCGGAAACCGGCGCCCCGGGCTTTGGCCTGGCGCAATAAGCTGAAGCCAAAGTTTGTCCTCTTCGGTTTTGCAAATAATCCAGGTAAATTTTATCCGTTCTTTTTTTCTTCGCACGATCCATACTGGTTATTTTTGGAACCTTATCAGCGATATAATAACACAACAATTTGGTGAAATCACGAGCTTCATCATAAGAGTAATTTCCGCCAAGCGGAATATAAATATGAAATCCGCTGGAGCCTGAAGTTTTACAATAACCATTTACTTTAGCTAAATCCAGAACTTCTTTTGCAGCCTGAGCCACCTCAATTACTTCTTCAAAAGTGTTTTTATCTGAAGGATCTAAATCTATCACCGTATAATCTGGAAAATCAAGACTTTTAACCCGGGAATTCCAGGGGTTAATCTCTATACAACCTAAATTGGCCATATACAAAAGCGTCGCTTCATTCTGGCAAAGCAAATATTCAATATCTTTTTCTGAAGATTCTGAATAAATTTCGGTGGTTGCTACCCAATCGGGTAAATTCCCCTCGTTGTCTTTTTGATAAAACCCCTGCTTTTTTATGCCGTTGGGATGCCGATGTAAATTCTGCGGACGATCTTTTAAATAGGGCAACATCACTTCTGAAACCTGGATGTAATAATCTATTAAATCGTATTTCCTAAAGCCTGAATCCGGCCAGTACATTTTATCCAGATTGGTAAACGGAACTTCTATACCGTCAATTTCCAGGCTTTCTCCCGACTTCCTTTTTGAACCTGATTTTTTAGTTTTCCTTTCTTCGGAAGTTTTATTTTCAATAACTTCTTCTGCTGAGATTTCTTTCGGTTCTTTATCTTCCCGTAATGCTTTAAAAACAGGATGCCTCAATTTTCCGGTTTTCGTGATTTCTGAATATTTCACCTCAGCAATCAAATCGGGGCGCATCCAAACCGGTTCCCTCCCCTTTAAATTGATTTTTTCTGAAAAAGGAGATGTTTTTCGTTCCCTTCTTTTGAACTTTTTCAGCAATTCTTTCTGCTCATCATTAGAAAAACCGGTGCCGCAATTACCTATATATTTTAAATCTTCCCCTTCATAAGCTCCCATAATTAAAGAACCAAAAATCGCACCCTCTGAAGTGGTGTATCCGCAAATAAGCACTTCCCGACTGTTTTCATCTTTAATTTTAAGCCATTTATCAGTTCGGTACCCCGGAGAATAAGTACCATCGGCCTTTTTTGCGATAACGCCTTCCAATCCCAGGTCTATCGCTTTTTTATAGAACGCAGTGCCCATTCCTTCAATATGATCGCAATATTGTACTAATTCTAAATCTTCCAAAACTTCAGGAATTAAACTTTTACGTTCCAAAAGTGGCAAATCCAGCATAGAGTGGCCGTTAAGAAAAAGCATATCAAAAACATAGTAACGCAGTGCGCCCGGCGTATTTTCATCATAATTTTGCAAAGCCTGAAACTGCGGTATTCCCTCTTTATTCAAAACCACAATTTCGCCATCTAAAATCACATCATGTTCGACCTGTTCTAAATCCTTAACCAGTTTTGAAAACTTAGAATTAAAGGAAATTCCGTTGCGGGAATAGAGATCTACCTTGCCATCTTCAATATTTGCCAGGGCGCGATAACCATCCCATTTTAATTCATAAATCCAATCGGGGTCATTAAAGATTTTCTTACTGGAGGTTGCCAGCATCGGTTTTATAAACTCTGAAGGCTTTATTTTCCTGACCTTTCCTTCAGGTTTTTCACCTTCTTTATTTTTGGCAGGTTTTTCGGCAAAAACCTCGGCGTCATAATCTAAATCGGTAGAAAAATCGTCTTTCTTTTTTATGAGTAACCACTGGTTTTGTTTATCGCCACGATTGGTTTTTACCACCGCGAATTCCCCTTTAATTTTGTTTCCGTCAAATATGATTTTCAGGTTGCCATCCTCCCATTGTTCTACAAGATTATCTTTGCTCTTCGAAGCAGCTTTAAAAGTCCCTTTATCCCAGATTTGCATTTCCCCGGCGCCGTAATTTCCTTTGGGAATGGTGCCTTCAAAATGCAAATATTTCACGGGATGATCTTCGGTTTCAATAGCCAGGCGTTTATCTTTTGGATTCATTGAGGGGCCTTTAGGAACGGCCCAGCTCTTTAACACGCCCTCCATTTCCAGGCGTAAATCATAATGCAGGCG
>JAGXIG010000110.1 GCA_024635815.1 Salegentibacter sp. | reverse complement strand
GACCTGGTATTCCAATTAGTTCTTCGCAACATTAGTAGAAGCTAAGGGGACTCTTACGTTTAATAGTTCCAATCTAGAGACCGTTATAGTGCTCCCCTTAGTTCTCTCTTAAGATATTAAAACAAAGTAAAGGAGACCGTTCTAGCCATTAGTCCTATACCCCAGTCCGCCATAAAAATAGTAATCTTCTTTTTTAAAGAACTTGTAGGTTAGCACAGCTTCTATAGACATACCAATAAATTGATCGGTGCCCAGTCTTAGTTCAGGAGTAAGACGTTCGTTAATATCATAGCCCCCACCAATAAACGGAAGATTGGATTGGTGATAACTAACACTTAACTGACTGTAAGAATTTGAAATAAAGAAAATAGTAAAAGCTAGAAAGAGTAGTTTTTTGTATATAGTATTTTGATTGATGAGTTGATGAAATTTTTATTCTACGCTAAATCGAAATCGGTCGCTGTCTTGATTTGAAAAGTTTGTATTAATTGAAATCTGGTTATAATTGCTCGCTTCCAGGTAAAAGGATAGTGGGTTTTGAAGATAAGCCGAACCTAAAAAGTAATTTCCTCTTTCCTTTAGAATAATCCCAAACTCACTTTGACTTTGCCCATCTACTCCTATAGCGGTTATTACAAGGTCATAATGGTAGTTAACCGTACCAATCGTTGAGAAGATTTCATCCTCGGAAAGAACAATTGGGGAAGGTTGGTTAAAGCTATTTTCCAGATAAAGATTTAATACTGTAGAGGCGGTTTCACCGTCTCCCCTTAATTCATTGATATCAATTTCTTCTACATCTTCATTGAGTAAAATGTTAGGAATTACAGTTTTCACCCAAAGGGTATCATTTTGATTAAAAACATTTCCTTCATTTTGAATTTATTCTACTTAATCATTCCATTTCCAAACGTTTACAAACGCCTATAAACGTAAACAAATAATTACCAACCGATTACTGATGAATTTCCGGTCTATGTTTGTCTTGTTGAAATGAACTAACGATTTTCAGCTTTTTAAATTAATACGTTATGAGCACTATTAGAAACAAAGTACAATTGATCGGGAATGTTGGAAGAGAGCCTGAGATCGTAAACCTGGACTCTGGTAAAAAACTGGCTAAATTTTCGGTAGCCACCAACGAAAATTACAAAAACGGAAATGGCGAACGCGTAACCGATACTCAATGGCATAATATCGTAGCCTGGGGAAAAACCGCAGAGCTGGTAGAGAAATATGTAAATAAAGGCAAGGAAGTGGGAGTGGAAGGAAAGCTTACCAGCCGAAGCTGGGACGATAAAGACGGCACTAAACGCTATATCACCGAAGTTGTTTGTAACGAATTGCTGTTAATGGGTCAAAAATAGATTTCGCGAGCAAGTCTATAGGTATTGGCGTGGGCCTCGATAATTATCTTTATTTCTTCGGAATAACCGCCTCCCATACTGCATTGCACGGGAATGTTTAGATCGTGACAGGTTTGCAAAACAAACCTGTCTCTTTCTTTGCAGCCATTTACCGTGCATGAAAGTCGGCCAAGTTTATCGGTTTCTAAAATATCCACGCCGCTTAGGTAAAAGATAAAATCTGGTTTTTGCTCTTCAATTAAACCGGGTAAGGTGTCTTTTATCAATTTAAGATATTCGCTGTCGCCACTCCCATCTGGTACTTCAATATCGAGGTCCGATTCTTCCTTTTTGAAAGGATAATTCCCTTTTCCATGCATTGAGAAAGTGAAGACCGAAGAATCGTCTTGAAAAATTTCTGCAGTTCCATTGCCCTGGTGAACATCCAGATCTATAATTAGAATCTTTTCGGCTAATTTTTCCTGTTGAAGATACCTCGCAGCAATCGCCTGGTCATTAAGTAAGCAAAAAGCTTCTGCGCGGTTGGTATATGCGTGATGTGTGCCTCCGGCAATATTAAAGGAAATGCCCTTTTCCAGGGAATAGTGAACGGCTTTCATCGTGCCATCGGCAATAATCATTTCTCGTTTTACCAGTGCTTCAGAAAGTGGAAACCCACTTCTTCGAATTTCTTTTTTACTGAGTTTTAGATCTCGTAATCGTTCAAAATATTGGGTTTCGTGAACGTTTAGGATATATTTTTCATTAGGTAATTCGGGTTCAAAAAAATTGTCTTCGCTACACGTGCCTTCATGAATTAATTGGCGGGGCAACAATTCATATTTTTCCATCGGGAAACGGTGGCCTTCCGGCAGGGGATGTTTATAGATGGGATGGTAAGCGATTTTGAGCATTTACAAATCTAATGAGCTATTTAGGAAGTAAATTATAAACGTCATTACAAACGCATAAGTAATCTGCCAGTTGATAGCCGGTAATTTTAGATTGCTTCGTTCCTCGCAATGACGCTTATTTGCAATTATTCGGATTGTATTTAATTAAAATTAATTTATGGTCGTTCCCGGCTCCACACCGTCTTCATCCGGGTTTACAAATACCAGTTTTCCGGATGAATTCTCTGTCATTAAGATCATTCCTTCGCTTTCTACGCCGCGGAGTTTTCTTGGGGCTAAATTGGCTAAAACCGTTACTTTTTTGCCTATAATTTCTTCTGCTTTATAATGTTCGGCAATGCCCGAAACCACGGTTCTTTTATCCAAACCGGTGTCTACCTTTATTACCATAAGCTTTTTGGTTTTTGGCATTTTGTGGGCTTCGATTATTGTGCCCACACGCAAATCCATTTTGGTAAAATCTTCAAAAGTAGCGGTTTCTTTTTGTGGTTCTAGTTTATTGTTATCAGCCGCATTGGCGGTTTTTGTAGCTTCCAGTTTATCTAATTGTTCCTGCATTTGTAAGTCTTCTATTTTACTGAAAAGCAATTCTGCTTTTCCAATTTGGTGACCTGCCGGGAGTAAAGAATCTCTGGTAGCGATTTTATCCCACTGAGAATATTCTTCCCCGGAAAGTTTACTCTCAGCATCGGTGAAATTCAGCATTTTTTGAAGTTTTGCTGAAGAAAATGGCAAAAATGGTTCGCTTAAGGTTGCTAAAGCTGAAGAAATTTGCAAAGCCACATACATTACTGTCTTCACCCGTTCTTCATCTGTTTTAATGAGTTTCCAGGGTTCTTCATCGGCTAAATATTTGTTTCCTAAACGGGCCAGGTTCATCAATTCTCCCTGGGCTTCACGAAAACGGTACTTTTCAATAGAACTTGCAATAACCGCGGGGTAAGCTTTAAGTTCGGCAAGAGTTTGCTCATCAACTTCAGAATAATCATTTGGTTTTGGAACTATTCCGGAATAATATTTATTGGTCAATACTACTACGCGGTTTATAAAGTTCCCAAAAATAGCAACCAATTCATTATTGTTTCTGGCCTGGAAATCTTTCCAGGTAAAATCGTTGTCTTTGGTCTCAGGCGCATTTGCGGTTAATACATAGCGTAACACATCCTGCTGATTTGGAAATTCCTCAAGGTATTCGTGCAACCAAACTGCCCAGTTTTTAGAGGTAGAAAGTTTTTTTCCTTCCAGATTAAGAAATTCGTTTGCGGGAACATTTTCAGGTAAAATATATTCTCCGTGTGCTTTAAGCATCACGGGGAAAATAATACAGTGAAAAACGATGTTATCTTTTCCTATAAAATGTACAAGTTTGGTATTCTCGTCTTTCCAGTATGGCTCCCAGTCTTTTCCTTCGCGCTCGGCCCATTCTTTAGTGGAAGAAATGTAACCAATAGGTGCATAAAACCAAACATACAGTACTTTCCCGTCACCGCCTTCAACAGGCACCGGAATTCCCCAGTCTAAATCACGGGTTACGGCACGTGCGCGCAAACCATCGTTTAACCAGGATTTTACCTGTCCGTGTACATTACTCTTCCAATCGTGCGCGTGACCTTTTACGATCCACTCATCCAGCCATTCCTGGTATTGATCTAAAGGCAAAAACCAATGACGAGTTTCCTTTAAAGTGGGTATCTCACCGGTAATTGCCGATTTTGGGTTGATAAGATCGGTTGCATTAAGGGAAGTTCCGCAGCTTTCACACTGGTCGCCGTAGGCTTCCTCATTCCCGCATTTTGGGCAGGTTCCGGTTACAAACCTATCAGCAAGGAATTGCCCTGCTTTCTCATCGTAAAGTTGTTGGGTTGTTTCTTCTATAAACTTCCCTTTTTCATACATTTTTGTGAAAAATGCCGAAGCCGTATCGTGATGCACTTTGGCGGAAGTTCTGGAGTAATTGTCGAAAGAAACCCCAAAATCTTTAAAAGATTTTCTAATGATTCCGTCGTATTTATCAACGATATCCTGCGGGGTAACGCCTTCTTTTTTTGCTTTTATGGTAATTGGTACTCCGTGCTCATCACTTCCGCAAACAAAAACGACATCATTGCCCTGCATTCGTAAAAATCGTGCATAGATATCGGCTGGAACATAAACACCGGCAAGATGCCCAATATGTAGTGGGCCGTTGGTGTATGGTAATGCTGCGGTAATAGTGTATCGCTGTGGAGTATTGCTCATTTATCTTATAACTTTTATGAAGGCGCAAAGGTAAGCAACTCCTTAAAAATACGCGTTAAATTCTTGTAAAACACAGGGCGACTAAGGTAAATGTTCCTCATTTTAGCCTTTTAAAATCTATCGATAGGATTCTTGAAATGGAATCTCTTCGTAATTATAACTAACCAATGAAACCAGCATAATGCTGGACGCTAAAATTAGCAAGCCACAGGAAGAGAATCATTAACCTGTGATAATTTCCCAATTGGGGATTAAAAATATAAATAGATGAAGAAAATAAGTTTAATAATTGTTGTGCTAACTCTAGCGGCCTGCGGAAGTTCTGGCAGTAAAATGTCTAAAGATAAATTTGTAGCTGAAAACCTTACAAATTATGATGCAGAAGAGTTAAATGAAAATTATCCTGATGCAAATATTTATGAAGATTCTGGATTGTTTGAAGAAGGAACAGTAGAGCGATCCTATACCGTGATGTATCCTGACACGCCAGATGAATTGCATATTACCTGGAAAACTGATGAGCGTGAAGAGATTTTTGATATTCGATTTTCTGAAAATGGAAAATGGAAATCTGCTGAAGGAATCGAAATTGGAACTACTTATGAAGCTTTGAACAAACTTAATGAAAAAGAGATCTCGTTCTACGGATTTGGATGGGATTATGGTGGTGCTGTAATGTGGAACGATGGAAAACTGGAAAATTCAAACCTGAGAATATTTCTGGCGCCGGAAGGTGAGGTTGCCAACAAATTCTATGGAGACCGAATAATTAACTCAAGTAAAGAAGAAATTGAAAAACTGAATTTAAAGGTGACCAGCATTATGTTGATGAATTAGTTGCTTTTTACAGGAAATCCCCCGGTTTGTAAAACCTCAATAAAACCTAAATTCACTTATGGCTAAGCATAACGCTTTGGGGGAATTGGGTGAACGCCTCGCTGTGAAACACCTTATAAAAAAAGGTTATGAAATTCTGGCTGAAAATTACGTTTATAACAAAGCGGAAATAGACATTTTAGCCAAGAAGCATAACATTTTGGTGGTAGTAGAAGTAAAAACAAGAAGCACACCCGATTTTGGGGACCCACAAAGTTTTGTAAAGCCTAAACAAATTCGGCAGCTTGTAAAGGCTGCCGATTTTTTTTAAATGATCATCAGTTAGACCTGGAAGTCCGGTTTGATATTGTTGCGATTATAAAGAACGAGGCAGGAATACAGGTAGAGCATCTTGAAGATGCTTTTCTGCATTTTGAGTAATTGTTTCAGCATATAAAAAACCTCATATCCCAATTTTACTCGGGATATGAGGTTTATTATTTATAAGATTTCCTCAGAAATTTATTACCAACCTGAGTTCGATGTAAAAAAAAATCACTTATTACGAGCTATTTTAGGCCATAGAAAAGCGGAAAATTAGTATATTTAAGTGTCTTAATACCAAGCATTTAACTAATTTTTCCGCTATGATTTCTAATGATAAAATTACT
>JAGXIG010000109.1 GCA_024635815.1 Salegentibacter sp. | reverse complement strand
TTAGTAATAGTATCAAGCGGAATGTAAATATAGACAAAGATGTACAAGAATATAAAATCTTGTTTAAAAAAGTTATCAAACAAAAATTGTTAATAAGCTTATTTTCAGTTATTTATAAATTTATCAACATTGAAAAGTTGACAAATTTGTAAAAAAAGGTAATTAAAGTTTGTGCAGGAGTAAACTGCTGAAGTTGAAGTGTGGAAAGCTATTTTTTACTACTACTGGCCATAAATACATGAATATTTATGATTAAAATTTACAAAAAATCGTATTGCTTATTAAGTCCGAAAGGGGAATTTATTTGATACAATCAGATTTGTCTTGAAAAATTAAAGTCAGGATTTGTAGAAAAAAAGAGGCTGGTTGAATTAACAACCAGCCAGTCTTTGAATTAACACCTATGAAAATTCAAAATAAAACCTATTTCGTGATGGAATATATTGAATATCCATTCGCTGGAGCTTCAATTGTTACCATTCCGTTTTCATCGGAGGTAGGGGTATATGTTGTGTTACCACTATAATCTAATAGAGTAACGTTATTCCAATTAGTTTGAACGTTTCTACGCTTGGTAGTGCTGCCGGTGCTAATATATAGAATTAATCCGGGGTTTTCAGTATTACCTTCTCTTTTCATAACATATTCGTCATTATCTACATGAAGTACTTCTACTTCTCCGAGTGGTACACTGTTATGAATCTCGATTAACTGCTTAATTTCCTCGTTAAAAGCTTCATTTTCGTAATCTGAGTAGAAAATTGTGGGGTATCCGTCGTGTGTTAAAATATAGGCATAAGCCTTCATTTTATTTTCTGTAGCAATCCGGTTGTCTTCATTTTCATCTTTTTCGGTGTCATGATTAGCTACAAAAGTTACGGCTTTATCCGGATAAACCTTACGAAGCATGTTTCCGTTTAAATAATTTAAGTCATCAAAACGATCAAAAGCTTCTTCCATTTTGTAGAATGCGGCAAAATCGAAAGCTGAAACTCCCTTGGCATCTACCCAATTTACCAAAACATCGGCATTTCCATCGAAATTTTCACCCACGGCAAATTCGCCAACTTCGTTCATCCAGGTTTCAATTACCTCAGGTTCCAAAACCTTTTACATAATCAAATCGCCAGCCATCAAAGCCCCTTACGTTTTTATAATATTTTGCTACGGAATTCTCTTTTTTCCAGAACCATTCCTGTACATACGGAACATCGTGATCCAGATCCTGTTCAGAAAAAAGGATCTCCTTCGTCACTCTGACTTACATCGTTAGATGAAAATGCCCGTAACTTCTATTGAATATTGAACATCCCTGAGGCATTTTCTCATCGAAATTAGTGTAGGTATACTTCTCGCGAAAAGGATTGTATTCCTTTCCGCGGACTGAATTATGGTTTAAAAAAATATCGGCAATTACTTCCAAACCTAAATCGTGAGATTTGACTATAAGGTTCCAGGTCTTTGCGTGTTCCAAAACGGGGGGTATGGTGTTGTGCTGATCGTATTCTCTAAAATCAAAATAATCGGAAGGATCGTAGCCCATAGACCTTCAACTTTGTCTGAGAGATTGTTCTACCACTCAAATCGCGGCTACATCACAGTTATATGTGTTGTTTTTTAAAAGGGTAAAAGAATGGAGCTGAATTAATTTACATTGCGAATATGAGTGATGAGAGTAATAGTTTTAACATAACAATATATGGAAATTTTGAAGATTATTTCTCGGGTGAAGTGATAGAAAATTCCGAAGATAAAATTATGGATTTGGATCCATAGCAGTACTTTATCTTAATAAATGAGTAATAAATTTCCTAAAATAGTAAAAACAGCCCTCTTAAAAGGCTTGTTATTGTTAGTTATTAACCGAAAACGTTTTAGTTTATTAGGAAATTAGGTTATATTGTAGAATTAAAATAGCTTTGGCCTAATGGCGAAAAAAATTAATAAAATTGCAGTTTTAACATCGGGTGGTGATGCACCCGGAATGAATGCCGCAATTAGGGCGGTTGTTAGATCCTGTTCATATTATAATCTGGAATGTGTTGGTATCTACCGTGGCTACCAGGGACTTATAGAAGCAGATTTTGAAGAACTTACCGCAAGATCTGTTAGAAATATTATTAATAAAGGAGGAACTTTTCTAAAATCTTCCCGATCTGAAGAATTCAAGACCAAAGAAGGAAGGGCAAAAGCTCATAAAAATCTTACCGATGCCGGTGTAGATGCTTTGGTGGTGATTGGTGGAGATGGAACCTTTACTGGTGGCCTTTATTTCAATAGAGAATTCGATTTTCCTATTGTGGGAATTCCCGCAACTATAGATAATGACATTAACGGTACTGATTATACCTTAGGTTATGATACTGCTTTAAACACAGTGGTAGAAGCCATAGATAAGATTCGGGATACCGCAAGTTCTCATAATCGCTTATTTTTAATTGAGGTTATGGGACGGGATGCAGGTGATATTGCTTTAAATAGTGGTATTGGTGCAGGAGCCGAAGAGATATTACTCCCGGAAGAAGACCAGGGGATTCAACGTATGATGGATTCTTTGGAAAAAAGTAAAAAATCTGGAAAAACCTCCAGCATCATCGTGGTGGCTGAAGGTGAAAAGAGCGGAAAGAATATTTTTCAGTTAGCTGAATTCATTTCGCAAAGCCACGAGGAATATGACATTAGAGTCTCTGTGCTGGGTCATATTCAAAGAGGAGGTTCTCCAAGTTGTTTTGATCGTGTTCTGGCTAGTAAACTTGGTGTTGGTGCGGTTGAAGCATTAACCGATGGTAAAACCAATATCATGATAGGTGTACACCATCAAAAAGTGGTACACGTGCCTTTGGAAACTGCTTTAAAAGAAGACAGGGAATTTGATCAAGAATTAAGAAGGGTGGCAAACATCACTTCAGTGTAAATTTTTAAAATTTAAATTATGAGTACAAAAATTGGAATTAATGGTTTTGGCCGAATTGGACGTATCGCGTTTAGAATTGCGGCTGAAAAAAATGACGTAGAAGTTGTAGCAATAAACGATTTACTGGATGTTGATCATTTGGCTTATTTGCTAAAGTATGACTCTGTTCACGGTAAATTTAAAGGAGATGTCGATGTAAAAGACGGAAACCTTATAGTTAACGGTAACACCATTCGTATTACTGCAGAGAAGAATCCGGCAGACCTTAAATGGGGAGATGTTGGTGTTGATGTAGTATTGGAATGTACCGGTATCTTCAAAGAAAAAGATAACGCAAATGCACATATTAAAGCAGGAGCTAAAAAAGTAGTAATTTCTGCACCATCTAAGACTGCACCTATGTTTGTAATGGGTGTTAATCATAATGATGTTAAAGCTGAAGATACTATAGTTTCTAACGCTTCCTGTACAACAAACTGTCTTGCTCCACTTGCAAAAGTAGTAGACGATGAGTTTGGCCTTGTTGAAGGTTTAATGACAACCGTACACGCAACTACAGCTACTCAACTTACCGTAGATGGACCATCTGCAAAAGATTTTAGAGGTGGAAGAAGTGCGCTTCTTAACATTATTCCATCTTCAACGGGAGCAGCTGTAGCTGTAGGAAAAGTAATTCCTAAACTAGACGGAAAACTTACCGGGATGGCCTTAAGAGTGCCAACTGCCGATGTTTCTGTTGTAGATCTTACGGTTAAGACTGAAAAGTCTGTAAGTTACGATCAGGTTAAAGCTGCATTTAAAAAAGCTTCTGAAGGATCTTACAAAGGTGTGATTTCTTATACAGAAGACGCAGTAGTTTCTCAGGATTTCGTATCAGATGCACATACGTGTAACTTTGATGCCGATGCTGGAATTGCACTTAACGATAATTTTTTCAAATTAATCGCATGGTATGATAACGAATATGGCTATTCTGCCAAACTTGTGGATTTAGCGGCACACGTTAATTCAATTTAATATTTTATTTTAGAGCCTGAAGAAAGCAACGCTTAGATTATTTTAATCTTTTAGCGCTTCCTTCAGGCTTTTTACTTAAACCATATTCACACACACAATGATATTAATAGCGGACGGTGGCTCAACAAAATGTGACTGGATTTTACTTAGTGCAACGGGGGAAGAATTACTTAGAACCCGCACTAAAGGATTAAACCCGGCGGTATTTCCTGAAGTAGTACTGGAACAACGCATTGAAGAAAATGCCGATTTAAAGGAAGTAAAGGACAAAGTAGAACGAGTGCATTTTTATGGCGCTGGTTGTGGAACTGAGACACCCAAAAAATTACTGGAGGGGATTTTTACGAATTTCTTTACTAATGTAGAAGAAGTCATAATTCTGGAAGATATGGTTGCCGCGGTTTATGCTGCTACCACTGAACCCGGAATTGTTTGTATTCTTGGTACCGGTTCTAACAGTTGTTACTTTGATGGTAAGGATATCCACCAGGCCGTACATTCCCTTGGTTATATTCTTATGGATGAAGCCAGTGGAAATTACTTTGGAAAAAGACTAATAAGAGATTATTACTACAAAAGAATGCCTCCGGAACTTGCAGAAGAATTTGGCAAGTTATATAACATGGAGTCTGACGAGATTAAGAAAAATCTATATCGCAAAGAGAATCCAAATACTTACCTCGCTTCTTTTGCTGAATTTATTTTCGCCAACGAGCGTAATGGCTATTTCTACAAATTAGTACACGAAGGAATCACAGATTTTATGCATTCCCGTGTAATGTGCTATAAACAGGCCCAAAATACACCTGTACACTTTATTGGTACCATCGCATATTTTAGCGAAGATATTATTCGTGCAGTAGCACAACCTTATGGGATAGAAATTGGCAATATTGTACGTAGGCCAATTGATGCATTAATAGAATACTACAGAAAAGAAGTACTTATTAATAATTAATTATAATTTTTCATAAAATTTAGTACATTTAAGAAATCAAACGCTTAGATGCTTATAAAAGTTTATGGAAGTGCCGTATTTGGGGTAGAGGCAACTACAATTACTATTGAAGTAAATGTAGCAACCGGCATTGGTTATCATCTGGTAGGTCTTCCCGATAACGCGGTAAGGGAAAGCAGTTTTAGAATTGCTGCCGCCCTTCAAAATAACGGCTATAAATTTCCTGGAAAAAAGATTATCGTCAATATGGCGCCGGCCGATCTTAGAAAAGAGGGCTCGGCTTACGATCTTAGCTTAAGCCTTGGAATTCTGGCTGCTTCAGGCCAAATTAAAGCAGAAAATATTTCAGAATATCTTATTATGGGTGAGCTTTCGCTAGACGGAAGCTTGCAACCCATAAAAGGTGCATTGCCTATTGCGATTAAAGCTAAAGAAGAAGGTTTTAAAGGATTTATCCTTCCGGAGCAAAATGCTAAAGAAGCCGCCATTGTTAGCGGTCTTGAAGTTTATGGAGTCGAAAATATAACTGAAGTGATCAACTTTTTCGATAAAGGTGAAGCAATAGAGCCAACCATTATTAATACCCGTGAAGAATTCTACAAAAACCTGGATCATCCCGAACACGATTTTGCTGATGTAAAAGGGCAGGAATCGATTAAACGCTGTATGGAAATTGCAGCAGCGGGCGGGCATAATATTATTCTAATAGGTCCCCCGGGTGCGGGTAAAACAATGCTGGCAAAACGCTTACCCAGCATTTTACCACCAATGACCTTGCATGAAGCTCTGGAAACAACCAAAATTCATAGCGTTGTTGGTCGGGTAAAAGAACACGTAGGTTTAATGTCACAAAGGCCATTTAGAAGCCCTCATCATACAATTTCAGACGTCGCACTTGTCGGCGGCGGGGCTTACCCGCAACCGGGAGAAATTTCTCTTTCGCATAATGGTGTTTTGTTTTTAGATGAACTTCCCGAATTTAAGCGCGGCGTTTTAGAAGTAATGCGGCAACCCTTGGAAGACCGGGAAGTAACTATTTCCCGGGCTAAGTTTACGGTAACTTATCCCTCCAGTTTTATGCTTGTGGCGAGTATGAATCCCAGCCCCAGTGGTTATTTCAACGATCCCGATGCACCGGCAACTTCTTCCCCGGCAGAAATGCAACGTTATTTGAGTAAAATCAGTGGTCCGCTTTTAGACAGGATAGATATTCATATTGAAGTCACTCCCGTACCGTTTGAAAAGTTAAGCGAAGAACGTCGTGGGGAAAGTAGTGTAGACATTAGGAAAAGAGTGACCCAGGCACGCCAATTGCAAACCGTACGTTTTAAAGAGTCAGATTCTGTTCACTACAATGCGCAAATGAGCGTGAGGCAAATTCGTAAGTTTTGTGCTTTAGATGATGCTTCAAAAGCATTGTTAAAAACCGCCATGGAAAGGCTAAACCTATCGGCCCGTGCTTACGATCGAATACTAAAGGTTTCCAGAACCATTGCCGATCTGGAAAATTCAGAAAATATTAAAGGAAATCACATTAGTGAAGCTATTCAATATAGAAGCTTAGATCGCGATGGTTGGTTAGGTTGAAATCAACTCTAATTTTAAGAGAATTTTGATATTTTTGATCGTATTAGGGGGTTACCTATGTCAACTTTTAAAATTATATTTACTCACTAGATATAGTGAATATCTCGCACATTTGTGCCGGGGTAACTTATTTGCTAAGACCAGACTACTATGAAAAAATGTTTATTCCTACTAATCGCAGTTGCAACGCTTGGATGTAAAGGAGACCCGGAAGTTAAAGAAGTGTCAGAGATAGAAAGTGACACTATTAAAGAGGAGAGTTTTTTGAATGGGGATTTACTTGGAACTACTAAAATTAATTTTACAAAAGAAGAAGCCAATAGATTAGCCGAACTTCCACTTAATTGTATTAATACCGAATACCCCAATAAGCTTAACCAAACCCTCGAGAATAAAGAGGCCATAGGGGAACCCTCTGAATTGCACCCTGCCTTTTATGGTTGCTTCGATTGGCATTCGTCGGTACATGCGCATTGGTCTATGGTGAGTTTGCTGAAGCAGTTTCCCGATTTAGACAAAGCCGAAACGATTAAAGAGAAACTAAAAGAATCCCTTTCTGCGGAAAATATTCAGGGCGAAATCGCTTATTTTAAGCGGGAACAAAGTGATTCTTTTGAACGCACCTACGGCTGGGCCTGGTTGCTGAAGCTTGCTGATGAAATTGAAACCTGGAACGATCCTTTAGCCGATGAACTAAAACAGAATCTAGCGCCCTTAACCAATCTTATTGCTGAAAAGTACATGGAATTCCTGCCAAAACTGAATTACCCGGTTAGAGTTGGGGAACACGCCAATACTGCCTTTGGACTTAGTTTTGCTTATGATTATGCGCTTGCGGTAGAGAATATTGAATTAAAAGATCTTATCTCAAAACGAGCCAAAGATTTTTACTTAAAAGATGATGACTGCCCCTTAACCTGGGAGCCGAGCGGTTTCGATTTTCTTTCGCCCTGTCTTGAAGAAGTAAATATTATGCGCCGTATTCTACCCAAAAACGCATTTGAGATGTGGCTTGATGATTTTCTTCCACAGCTAAAATCTTCAGATTTTGATATGGCAGTTGGAGAGGTGTCTGACCGAACCGATGGAAAACTGGTACATCTTGACGGACTTAACTTTAGCCGGGCCTGGGTTTTCTATGGACTAATAAATCAATATCCCGACAAATTCTCTCATTTGCAGGAAATCGCTGATAGGCACGTGGCTTATTCTTTTCCCAATTTAGTGGGGGATAGCTATGAAGGCGGCCACTGGTTGGGAAGCTTTGCTATTTATGCCTTGCAGGAATCTAAAGACCTTTAGTGCGCAATTTCCTGAAAAATCTTGGTCCCGGAATTTTGGTTTCGGCGGCGTTTATTGGGCCGGGAACGGTCACGGTTTGCACGCTTGCCGGGGTTGAGTTTGCTTATAGTCTCCTTTGGGCCTTATTACTTTCTATATTTTCCTGTATAATTTTGCAGGAAATGGCTGCAAGGCTGGGTGTGGTTTCGCAAAAAGGTTTAAGCGACGTTATTCGGGAAGAAATTAAAAGACCTGTTTTTAGGATTTTAGCGATTATTCTTATTTTTTCGGCAATAGTTATCGGGAACGCTGCTTACGAAGCGGGGAACATCACCGGTGCAGTTTTGGGAGCTGAAGCTATTTTTGGGGTTCAGAATCTGCAAATAGGTGATTTTACACTTAATCTATGGAGTATTTTTATTGGTGCCGTTGCTTTTATCCTTTTGTTTACCGGAAGTTATAAAACCCTCGAAAAGATCTTTATAGGCTTGGTCTTACTAATGAGTATCAGTTTTGTGCTTACCGCGATCCTTACCAAACCCAATATTTTAGAGATTTTAAACGGACTTATACCAACTGGCAATGCTGCCGGGCTACTTACGGTAATGGCTATTGTTGGCACTACCGTGGTGCCTTATAATTTGTTTTTACACGCGTCCCTGGTGAGTGAGAAGTGGAAGGAAGCTTCTTATTTACCTGTCGCTAGAAAAGAGCTGGTGGTTTCTATAATTTTGGGCGGGACGGTTTCTATGGCGATTCTAATAAGCGCAGCTTCTTCGGGATTGACCAATGTGAGTTCTGCAGCAGATATGGCGGTAAGCCTGGAACCACTTTTCGGAAAATTCGCCACCTGGTTTATGTCCCTGGGCCTTTTGGCTGCAGGGATCACTTCTTCAATTACTGCGCCTTTGGCCGCTGCTTACGTAGTAAAAGGCTGTTTTGGCTGGAAAGGTGGAATGAAGTCTGTAAAATTTAAAATAGTCTGGGCGGTGGTCCTTTTTTTGGGTGTTTTCTTCTCTTCCCTACAAATAAACCCGATTGAAATTATACGCTTTGCACAAATTGCCAACGGAATCTTATTGCCCGTCATTGCTATTTTCTTATTTTGGGTAGCTAATAAAGCTTCGGTTTTAGGCACACATCGCAATTCTAAGCTGCAAAACCTGCTGGGAATAATTGTGATCGCCCTAGCCCTTTTTCTTGGCTTAAAAGCCATTTTAAGCGTAATTCAAGGGTTTTAATCCAATGGAATTAGAATTTTTCCTGCAAGGTTTTTAGAACCTTATAAGTTTTCACTATTTTTAAATTCAAAAGACTCTATTGGGTGTCTAATTTTATACCTAAAAACAAACAAATGAAAGAAATCCATATAAACTGTGACTTAGGCGAAGGCGGCGATTTTGATGCTGACCTGATGCCGCACATCTCGGCCTGCAATATCGCTTGCGGTGGCCATGCCGGAAACCTGGAAATGATGCAGCAAACTATTAAACTTGCTGTGGAGCATGGGGTTGAAATAGGAGCGCATCCTTCTTACCCAGATAAGGAGAATTTTGGGAGGAAACCGATGGATATTTCTTCGGAAGAATTGCAGCGTTCTATCGTTGCTCAAATTTTAAGTTTAAAACAATTGGCCGAAGCAGAAGGGGTGAAACTCACTCATGTGAAACCTCATGGAGCGCTTTATAATGAAGCTGCAAAAGATGAAAAAATAGCTGAAATCATCATCGATTCTCTACTTGAATTCGATCAAAAATTGGCGCTTTTTTGTCCGCCAAATTCTATGATTTCTAAACTTGCTAAAGGCAGAATTCCAATCGTTTTTGAAGCTTTTTCAGACCGAAATTATGAGGCTGATTTAAGCCTGGTTTCGCGTTTAAAACCCAACGCATTAATCACCGAAAAAGAGGCGGTTTTTGAGCACCTTTTCTCAATGTTTTCTGAAGGAAAAGTCCCCTGTGGAAATGCTGAAAAAATTATCATTAAAGCCGATACTTTTTGCCTGCATAGTGATACCCCAAATTCGGTTGAAATTATTACATTTTTAAAGCAAAAATTTGCTGAGCATAATATTAAAATCAAAAATACAAAATGAGCGATTTTCCTAAAATAAAAACGATGGGAGAGCGAGGGATTCTTATAGAATTTGAGCCCGAGATTAGCGAAAAGCTACTTGGTAAACTACTCTTTTATAAAAATAAACTGGAAGAATTTTATACTGAAGTAAATGTTGAGGTAATCAATACATATAACTCGTTGTTAATTAGTTATATGTTTAGTATAGAAAACATCTATAGTGAAGTTTTAGTCGTAAAAGAACTGTTTGATAAGGCTAATATAGGAAAAATAAACAACCAACAAATCTTTTATCTTCCGGTTTGTTATGATGAAGATTTTGCCTGGGATCTGGAACTTATTTCTAAAGAAAAAAAACTTTCAAAAGAGGAAATTATTGAACTTCATACCAGGCCGTTTTACACGGTATATTTTACCGGTTTTTTACCCGGATTTCTTTACTTGGGTGGACTCGATAAAAAGCTTCAGATTTCACGCAAAAACCAGCCCCGAATGGAGATAGAAAAAGGGGCTGTTGGTATAGGTGAAAATCAGACTGGAATTTATCCAAAATCTAGTCCCGGCGGATGGCAAATTTTAGGCAATTGCCCTGTACGATTATTCGATAAAAATAGCAATTCTCCCTGTGAAATTTCAGCCGGAGATAAAGTGAAATTTTACACGGTTTCCAAAGCGGAATTTGAAGAAATTTCAGCAAAAATTTCTAAAGGAAAATTTCAACTAAAAAAAGAAAATTATGAAGGCTGAAGTTGAAGTATTAAAACCGGGTTTATTTTCTACGATCCAGGATTTTGGCCGTCGCGGATTTCAAAAATACGGAGTTCCTTTAAGTGGAGTTATGGACAGGGTAGCTTTAAAAACGGCGAACCTTATTTTGCAAAATCAGGCCGATGCCGCGGTGATGGAAATTACCCAAATGGGGCCAAAACTTAAATTTTCGGCAGCTACAAAAATCGCCATTAGCGGAGCTTTTCTTTCTCCAAAACTAAACGATACCGAAATTGACAATAATGAAGTGGTGAAAATTCACGAAGGTGATATTTTATCTTTTGGAAGGCCGAAATACGGAATGCGTTCTTATTTAGCAATCTTTGACGGATTTAAAACCGAAAAGGTTCTGGGGAGCCGTAGTTGGTACGAAGATATTACCAGCCACGAGAAGCTCGAGAAAGGCATGAAACTCCAATACGAAGCTTCTGAGGAGGAGAAATATGAGACTCACGCAGGGGTAAAGTTTGATGATGAATATCTTAAATCTGAAGAAATTGAAGTCTTTCCCGGCCCTGAATTTGAAAAACTACCCGAAACTTTAAAAAGTCATTTAAGGCAAAGTAAGTTCAGTATTGATAAAAATAATAATAGAATGGCGATTCAGCTGAGTGAGATCTTAGAGAACGAACTTCAGCCTATTATTACCGGCCCGGTGCTTCCCGGAACCGTTCAACTTACTCCCGGCGGAAAATTGATCGTCCTTATGCGTGATTGTCAAACCACGGGTGGTTATCCAAGGGTTTTGCAATTATGTGAAAAAGGGATTAATATGATGGCGCAGAAAAAGACAGGGGATAAGATTAGGTTTTCCTTTAAATCTTAATCTTTTTTACGTCATTCTGAACTTGTTTCAGAATCTAACACGTTAGACCCATGATCTTGAATCGGGACAGGCTCTGAAATGAATTCGGTGGCACGGCTGGAACAAAATTTAGGGGGAGAAGATCGCGATGTAAAATCGGGATTAGTTCGCTCTAAGCTATTCATTACGGCCAAAGGCCTTATGAATATCAAGGCTAACTAAAATAAAAAAGTGCCGCCTTGGTTACGAGAAGCCTGATTACCCTACCAATCAAACTTCTCACCGTTGACGACACTTTTTTGCCCCAAAACACTTTAGCTAACTAAAATGACTATGTCAAATGTAGAAGATAAGTACGCTCGTCACAAGGGGAAAAATCCCCTTTCTTCAAAACGTCATGCTGAATTTATTTCAGCATCTAACATGTTAGACCCTGAAACAAGTTCAGGGTGACGAACTATTTTCAAGAAGAAGATAATAGGATCAATAAAAACTTCCTCTTTGGGACTAGGGAGCTTTCCTGCGCACAGTGATTTAAAAAAATATTCGTGTATTCGTGGCAACTTGTAATCTAGTTCAACCAAAAACTGAGAACCCATAACTGAGAACCGAGAACCGAAAAACAACCGCCAACCAAAGATTTGCCAAAATGAAAAATTCTCCTAAATTTACCTTAACAAAAAATTAAGTTTTTAACCAACCAGCTTAAAAATGAAAAAACCAAAAAAATGCATTAGCGTTGAAGAAGCGCGTAAGGAACAGGACGAATGGGTGAAGACCCGTGGAAAAGATATTCGAGAAGCCGAGGGGTATGAAGATACCCGCGAATTCTGGTATAGCCTGGACGAATTACAGGAGTACCTGGATTATGTTAAGGAGAAGTCTAAAGAGCAGGGGGTAGAAAAACCGGGGATTCGGTTTTATTTAGGCGCTTATCCTAAAACTAAAGAGAAAAAAAGTTATACAACTATGTTTCTTTCCCCTACCAAAGAAGCTTCGGGAGATACAGCAACTGCCGGGGAGGATTCTGACCCTAATAATTATGAAATTGAGCCGATGAATCTAACTCACGGTGGTGAGCCTCCAAGAAATTATTAATGCAAAACCTTGGTTTTCTAGTAATTCTTCTGGAAGGTTTTGCTGCCATTTCCGGATTATATTATTTTCAAAAAAAACCGACTGATAAAGCGGTCGGTTTTTTTTCATACTTCTTATTACTTACATTTTTTGTAGAAGTACTAGCTTTAATACCCACAATAATTTATTGGAATAAGTCCTTACATTTTCTTAAGGATACTTTTTTGTATAACAATTTTTGGTTGTATAATCCTTATCTGATTGTCAGTTTTATAGTTTATATACTTTATATTAAATGGAATATTTCAAATATAAAAATAAGGCAACTTATTGATAAAGCTTTGTTCTCATATGGGGTGATTTGTATTTTCAATTTAATATTCTCAGATGTATTTTTTAAAAGTTATTCTTTAGTGACTAATATTCTGGGAAATTTATTACTCGTAGGAGTGATTTTCTATTATTATTTTGAAATTTTATTGAGTTCTAAAATTCTAAACATCAAAAGAGAGATTAGTTTCTATATTTCCTTTCCTGCACTTCTGTTTTTTTTAACTACTACACCTATTTTAATTTATTATAAATATTATACTACTCAGAGTCCGGAATTTATTAAGCTAAGTAGATCTGTTTTAATTGGTTTGAGTATTTTCATGTATAGTTCCTATAGCATTGCCTTTTTAAGCCTTGCCAACAAGAAAAAACCAACTTCTAAGAATATAAAGAATGCTTTCTAAAGAAGAAATTTTACTTATCATCTATTTTGTGGTAGTCATCCTGCTGCTAACGGCTTTTGTAATCGTTTTTTTTGTGGTGTACCAAAGGCGTAAAAATAAAATGCTGCAAGAGCAATTTGAGGCTAAACAGCGTTTTGAGCGGGAGATTTCCCAATCGCGTTTAGAAATGCAAGAACAGACCTTAAAGAATGTTGGTTGGGAATTGCACGATAATATTGGACAGTTACTTTCTGTTGCTAATATGCAGTTGAATATTTTTTCAAGAAACCTACCTGAAGCCGAAAAAAAATCGGCTTTAGAAATTAAAGAAACCGTGGCGAATTCGCTGCAGGAGGTACGTTCGCTCTCAAAGTCCTTAAACAACCAGGTAATTGGTTATGCGGGTTTGGTGGTTTCGGTAGAAAATGAAATGGCAAGGTTTCAGCGTATGGGCGTTATTGAAACTCAGTTGGAAATAACCGGCGAAAAACAGGAAATTCCGCAGCAACACAGCATTATTTTATTCAGAATACTTCAGGAATTCTTTGCCAATGTGATTAAGCACGCGAAGGCTTCAGCGTTAATTGTTCGCATCGCTTTTACTTCCGAAGAAATCATTATTACCGCAAAAGATAATGGGCAGGGTTTTGATATGGAAGAGGGACAGAAGAATTCAGGATTATTTAATATGGAAAGCAGGGCAGCTTTAATACAAGCAAAGTTTAAGCTGGAAAGTTCTATGGGTGCTGGAACTTCCTTATATTTATGCTATTCTTTAATGGGGCAACAAGATGAATAATACCGTAGCAATTGTAGACGATCACACTTTATTTGCGCAATCTTTAAAAAACCTGGTAAATTCTTTCGAAAATTATGAGGTTTACGACATCTGCAAAAACGGCCAGGAACTGGTAGATCAATTTAAAGCCAATCAGCCAAAACCCGATTTGGTCTTGCTGGATATTAGAATGCCCATTATGGACGGGCCTGAAACTATGGCCTGGCTTAAAGAAAATTATCCCAATCAAAAAGTGCTGGCACTTACTATGGAAGATGATGAGGAAACCATCACTTTTATGGTGAAACTAGGCTGCCGGGGCTATTTACTCAAGGACATTGATCCAGATGAGTTTAAATTTGCTTTAGATGAAGTGGTAAAGGAAGGTTTTTTCTATACCGATGCGGTTTCTGAAGCGATTAAGAACAGGAATAAAGAGAATAAATTCTCTAACCTAACCAAACGCGAAGTGGAATTTCTTGGTTTTGCCTGTACCGAGATGACTTACAAAGAGGTGGCCAACGAAATGAACTTAAGTCCAAAAACCATTGACGGGTACCGGGAAAGTTTGTTTCAAAAACTAAACGTAAGAAGCCGAACCGGTTTGGTTCTTTATGCTATTAAGCACAGGATTTTGTTGTTGTAAAAGCCCGATCTCCGAAATTTGTGGCTTTCTATAGAACGTCATGCTGAACTTGTTTCAGATTTTATCCCGAATTTTCTTCGGGAATCTAGGATGAAGTGAGCTGTAGTTTTTTGAGAATTAAGAACAGCATATACCCTGAAATAAATTAAGGGTGACGTTTACCACAGATAAAACACAATTCAGTAAAAAAATTATTCGTGAATTCGTGGCAAACCAGTTTCCTATTTTTAAACCAATATTTTCTACAGTATCTTCGCGAAAATAAATAATGACTTCCGTGAACGAAACGCCAAAAATAGAACTCCGTAATTTAAAGCTTAAAGATTACCAGGAACTCAAGGTTTCTATGATTAAGAGTTATCATAAAATGCCTGATGAGTACTGGAGTAAAGATGAAATTCGAAATTTAGTAAACAAGTTTCCAGAAGGCCAGTTCTGTATTGTAATAGACAATAAAATTGCGGGTTGTGCACTTTCCATAATTATAGATTCCAAAAAATTTGAGGAAGATCATACCTACCAGGAAATTATTGGTGGGGAGAATTTTTCTACACATACCAATAATGGCGATATTTTATACGGAATTGATGTTTTTATTCATCCCGATTACCGCGGAATGCGCCTTGGGAGGCGTTTATATGAAGCCCGAAAGGAAGTTTGTGAACAGCTAAATTTAAAAGCTATCGTTTTTGGTGGCCGAATTCCTAATTACGCGACTTATTCTAAAGAACTCACTCCAAAGAAATATATAGAGAAAGTAAAACTTCAGGAAATTCACGATCCGGTGTTGTCATTTCAGCTTTCCAACGATTTTCACGTAAAGAAAGTAATTAAAGGTTATCTGCCTGGGGATGCCGAAAGTAAGGAATATGCAGTGTTGATGGAGTGGAACAATATATACTACACCAAGACCACTAAACTTATAGATACGCCAAAAACGGTGGTTCGCCTTGGGCTGGTGCAATGGCAAATGCGACTTTTCAGGGATTATGATGCGCTGGTTTCACAAATTGAATTTTTTGTGGATGCGGTAAGTGATTATCAGAGTGATTTTATTCTTTTTCCTGAACTCTTCAACGCGCCGCTTATGGCCCAATTCAATGAATTAACTGAACCTGAAGCCATCCGCGGACTTTCAACCTACACCGAACGTTTGCTGGAAACCTTTCAGGATTTTGCGGTTAATTACAATATAAATATCATCACGGGCAGTATGCCCATGGTAATAGGGGAACATATGTACAATGTCGGCTTTTTATGCAGAAGGGACGGAAGTTACGAGCGCTACGAGAAATTGCATATCACTCCCGCTGAAGAAACAGCATGGGGTATGAAAGGCGGTAGCAAACTCCAAACCTTTGACACCGACTGTGGAAAAATAGGGGTACTGATTTGTTATGATATAGAATTTCCGGAAGTAGGCAGAATTTTAGCTGAAGAAGGAATGAATATACTTTTTGTTCCTTTTATGACCGATACCCAAAACGGTTATTCCCGAGTAAAAATATGTGCACAAGCCAGGGCTGTAGAAAACGAATGTTATGTAGCTATCGCGGGATCTGTTGGGAATTTGCCTAAGGTAAATAATATGGATATTCAATATGCACAAAGCGCGGTGTTAACTCCATCCGATTTCGCATTTCCGGTAAACGGAATAAAAGCCGAAGCCACCCCAAACACGGAAAGTACGTTATTGGTAGATGTGGATTTAGATTTATTGAAGGAACTACACGCTTTTGGAAGTGTGCGTAATATGAAGGATAGAAGGAAGGATTTGTATTCTTTAAAGAAGAAAAAGTAGGTTAAGTAGGCAGTAATTACTCGTCATCGCAAGCGAGGAACGAGCGTGGCGATCTGTTGTTTTAAGTGTTTGTTTCTCACGTCATCCTGATTGTTTCAGGATCTAACCCGTGTAATCCGATGAGTTCTCAAAACAGGTTGCCACGTCGGCTATCGCAGTCCTCGCAATGACGAACCGCAAAGAAAACCCGCAACTCGCAACAAACACCAAACACCAAACCCCAAGCTTGAAACAGTACACCACCGAGAACTATTTCCAAATTCTCATAAATTCAATTCAAAACACTAAAATCCTAAAATTTTAGTCTAAAAAATAAGAATTCCTTAATCGCCGTGTTTTCCTTAAATTCCAGACTTTTTTAACCTAAAATTTTAACCTGTAAAATAGCCTTTTCAGCTATCGTAATTTATTCAGGGTTAAAACATTGTAATACAGATATTTAACCTTGTTATTTTTATTCCGAAAGTAGTGCTCATTCTAACTGAAATACTACCTTCACAACTTATCAGCTTACTTTTAATCTTTAAATCACACGAAGAAGAAATAAGTAATGCATAACAAATTCAGTAAAGTTTTAACACAAAGCGATTCGCAACCGGCTTCACAGGCTATGTTGCACGCGATAGGATTAACAAAAGAAGATTTTAAAAAACCATTTGTAGGTATTGCCAGTACCGGGTACGAGGGCAATCCGTGTAATATGCACCTTAACGACCTGGCCAAACTGGTTAAAAAGGGAGCAAAGGAAAATGAACTTGTCGGTTTAATTTTTAATACCATTGGTGTTAGCGATGGGATTTCTATGGGAACGCCGGGAATGCGCTACTCGTTGCCATCCCGCGATATTATAGCCGATTCAATGGAGACCGTAATCCACGCGATGTCTTACGATGCGCTGATTACCGTTGTGGGCTGCGATAAAAATATGCCAGGCGCGCTTATGGCGATGTTACGAATTAACCGTCCATCAATTTTGGTGTACGGAGGTACCATCGCTTCCGGTTGTCATAATGGGAAAAAATTGGACGTGGTTTCAGCATTTGAAGCTTGGGGTGCTAAAACTGCCGGTGATATAGAAAAAGAAGAGTACGAAAGCATTATAGAAAAGGCCTGTCCCGGGGCAGGTGCCTGCGGCGGAATGTATACCGCAAATACCATGGCTTCGGCAATTGAAGCTTTGGGAATGGCCTTGCCATATAATTCTTCAAATCCTGCTGTAGGAGAGGAAAAGAAAACCGAGAGTGAAGAAGCAGGAAAGGCGGTACGTTTATTAATCGAGAAAGATATTAAGCCCCGCGATATCGTAAATCGTAAATCGCTGGAAAATGCGATTCGTTTGCTTACCGTTTTAGGAGGTTCTACCAACGCGGTACTTCACTTTTTGGCTATAGCGAAATCGGCTGAGGTTGATTTTGATCTAGCAGATTTTGAAAAAATATGTGATAGCACGCCGTTTTTGGCCGATCTAAAGCCAAGCGGGAAATATGCGATGGAAGATGTTCACAGGATTGGCGGGATTCCCGCGGTTCTAAAATATATGCTGAAAAACGATATGCTTCACGGTGATTGCCTTACCGTAACCGGAAAAACCTTGGCTGAGAACCTTGCCGATGTTCCCGATATGGAGGAAGGCCAGGATGTATTCAGGCCTTTGGATAACCCGATCAAGAAAACCGGGCATATCAGGATTCTCTACGGAAATCTTGCTGAAGGCGGTTCGGTGGCGAAAATTACCGGAAAGGAAGGTTTGCAATTTACCGGAACGGCTAAAGTTTTTAATAGTGAATATGAAGCTAATGACGGAATTTCAGCAGGAAAAGTGAAAAAAGGTGATGTAGTCGTCATTCGGTACGAGGGTCCAAAAGGTGGGCCGGGAATGCCGGAAATGCTTAAGCCTACTTCGGCCATAATGGGTGCAAAACTCGGTAAAGATGTAGCTTTAATAACAGACGGAAGATTTTCTGGTGGAACCCACGGTTTTGTCGTCGGTCACATCACCCCAGAAGCCCAGGAAGGCGGTTTGCTCGCTTTTTTAAAGGATGGGGATGAGATTACCATTAATGCTGAAACCAATAAAATTGAAGTTGCACTTTCAGCAGAAGAAATAAAGAAAAGAAAAGAAAATTGGGAAGCCCCCGCTTTAAAATTCAATAAGGGAGTGCTTTACAAATATGCAAGAACGGTTTCCTCGGCCTCACAAGGTTGCGTTACCGACGAATTTTAATAAGGTGAATTATGGAAGTTAAAACAGCTAGTTTCGAAAAAGTATCTTCTCCAAAAAAAACCACGGTTTCAGGTGCTGAAGCGGTGATAAAATGTTTATTGGAAGAAGGTGTGGATACGCTTTACGGCTATCCCGGCGGAGCAATTATGCCCGTTTACGATGAATTATTTAAATACCAAACCCAAATTCACCATGTCCTCACGCGCCACGAACAGGGCGCTACACACGCGGCACAAGGTTATGCAAGGGTAAGCGGGAAAGTGGGGGTTGCTATGGCTACTTCGGGGCCCGGAGCTACTAATCTGGTTACGGGAATTGCAGATGCACAAATAGATTCAACGCCCTTGGTTTGTATCACCGGGCAGGTAGGTTCGCATTTACTTGGAAGCGATGCTTTTCAGGAAACCGATATAATTGGGATTTCTACGCCAATAACCAAGTGGAACTATCAGATTACTAAAGCTGAAGAGATTCCAGAGATTCTGGCAAAAGCATTTTTCATTGCGCGCTCGGGAAGACCAGGGCCTGTTTTAATCGATATCACCAAGGACGCACAGTTTGCTTCGCTGGAATTTACTTATAAAAAATGCTCTGGCATTAGAAGTTATAAACCTAAGCCTGAAATTAATATATCAGAAATAGAAAAGGCTGCCGATGCGATTAACAATGCTAAAAAACCCATGATCATTTTTGGTCAAGGTGTTATTTTAGGCGGTGCCGAAGAACTTTTTAAACAGGTAGTAGAGAAATCGGGTATTCCGGCTGCGTGGACCATTTTGGGACTTTCTGCTATGCCAACCGATCATCCACTAAATGTTGGAATGGTTGGGATGCACGGCAATTACGGCCCGAATGTGTTAACTAACGAATGCGATGTATTGATCGCCATCGGGATGCGTTTTGACGACCGGGTGACTGGAAATCTGGAGAAATATGCCAAACAGGCCAAAGTGATCCATTTTGAAATTGATCCCGCAGAAATTAATAAAAACGTACATGCGGATATCCCGGTTTTAGGTAATGTAAATGAAACCCTTAAAATCTTATTGGAGCATCTAAAACCGAACAATCATGAAGCCTGGCATCAAAAATTTAAAGATTATTATCAAATTGAATTCGATAAAATCATTAAAAATGATCTAAATGCCGAACGCGGCAAAATTGGAATGGCTGAAGTTATTGATGAAATCAATAAATGCTCTAAAGGCGATGCGGTTATTGTAACAGATGTTGGCCAGCATCAAATGGTGGCTTGTCGCTATTCAAAATTCAACCATACCAGGAGCAATGTAACTTCCGGAGGTTTAGGAACTATGGGGTTTGCGCTTCCGGCAGCTATTGGAGCTAAAATGGGCGCACCAGATCGCGATGTTGTGGCGGTAATCGGTGATGGAGGTTACCAGATGACCATCCAGGAACTGGGTACCATTTTTCAGACTAAAGTACCGGTGAAGATTGTGGTTTTAAACAACGATTTCCTTGGAATGGTACGTCAGTGGCAGCAATTGTTTTTTGAGAAACGCTATGCTTCCACAGAGATGATAAATCCCGATTTTATTACAATCGCCAAAGGATATCACATTAAAGCAAAGCAAGTTAGCAAACGGGAAAATCTAAAAGAAGCCGTTACGGAAATGATGGAATCTAAAGAAGCTTATTTCCTTGAAGTAAAAGTTGAACAGGAAGAAAATGTATTCCCTATGGTTCCGACCGGGGCTTCAGTTTCAGACATAAGATTAGAGTAATGGAAAAGAAAAATTTCACGGTTTCGGTTTATACCGAAAACAACATAGGCCTTTTGAGCCGTATTGCTGCCATTTTTCAGAAAAGGCACATTAATATTGAGAGCATTACCGCTTCCCGAAGTGAGGTAAACGAGGTGATGCGATTTATTATCGTGGTACAGGTTACCGAAGATCAGGTTAAAAAGATCGCTGGACAAATAGAGAAGCAAATTGAAGTCATTAAGGCTTTTTACCATACCGATGATGAAATGATCTACCAGGAAACTGCGCTATATAAGATAAATTCTGCCGATTTTGTGGAAGATCTCAGTATTCAGGACTTTATAAAGGGGTCTAACGCTCGCATCGTGACGGTTACTCCCAAGTTTTTTGTAATTGAAAAAACCGGAAAGCGCCACGAAACCGACAGCCTTTACGAAAAATTAAAACCTTATGGATTGATGCAGTTTGTACGCTCCGGCACTATTGCCGTGACTAAAAACGAAATGCCAATCTCGAATATTTTAGAAAAATTTGATACAACCAATTAAATAAAAGTGATGACGAATTATTTTAACAGCCTTTCTTTACGTGAACAATTAGCCCAGCTGGGAACCTGTAGGTTTATGGGTAGTGATGAATTCAGCGACGGAGTGGCTGCTTTAAAAGGGAAAAAAATAGTGATTGTAGGCTGTGGTGCTCAAGGCCTTAACC
>JAGXIG010000108.1 GCA_024635815.1 Salegentibacter sp. | reverse complement strand
TTCAAAATGCAAATATTTCACGGGATGATCTTCGGTTTCAATAGCCAGGCGTTTATCTTTTGGATTCATTGAGGGGCCTTTAGGAACGGCCCAGCTCTTTAACACGCCCTCCATTTCCAGGCGTAAATCATAATGCAGGCGAGTGGCCTGGTGACGCTGAATGACAAAGCGCCCCCGGTTTTCGGTTGAAAAATCGGCACCGGGTTCGGGGGTATTATTAAAGTCTCGCTTTTTTTTATAATCTTCTAAACCCATCGCTTAGGAGGCTTTAGACTTTTTCTTTTTGTCCAGACTGGCCTTTAATTTTGCCATAAGGTCTTTCGCCTGAGTAGGTTCTTCTTTAAACTTCTGCGGTTTTAGTTTTTTGCCGGTGCTTTTAGATTCAATGATCTTCATTAATTGGTCGTTATACACATCTTTAAATTTATCCGGATCAAACTCAGTAGTGTACTGTTCAATTAACGAAATTGCCATATCCACTTCCTTTTTGGCGACTTTGGTTGTCGGGAGCTTCAGGTCTTTAACCTCTCTAATTTCATTGGCAAACCGAATTACGTGAAGCACCAGTGCTTTATCGTAAACCCCAACCAGGCTTAAATGTTCTTTTTGGCGCATGACAAAAGTGGCCACTCCCAGTTTACCGGTTTTCTTTAAAGCATCGCGCAGTAAATTATAAGATTTCCCGCCTTCTTTTTGCGGTTCGAGAAAGTATGGTTTTTTGTAGAGTACCTCGGCCACATCATCTTCAGCTACAAACTCTTCAATATCTATGGTTTTACTTTTTTTAAGGTTCGCATTTTCAAAATCCTCTTTTTCAAGTACGATATAATCTTCATCTTTTTTATAGCCTTTCACGATGTCTTTCCATTCCACCTCTTTCCCGGTGTCCTCGTTTACGCGCTTGTATCGTATTCGGGCATTATCGTGTTTATCCAGCATATCAAGATCGAGTTTCCTGTCCTCAGATGCCGAATATAATTTTACCGGTATAGAAACCAGTCCGAAGCTTATAGAGCCATTCCAGATAGATCTCATTTTAGTGGTTTCTAAGGGCTTTTATCAATTCATCCTTGCTCATATCACTACGGCCTTCAATTCCGATCTCCTGGGCTTTCTCATAGAGTTCCTCCTTAGTTCGTTCTTCATATTTATCAGCTTTCCCACCTTTCTCACCCGAGTTCGAATCGTTAGCAATTCTCGCGGCTTTAGACTTGCTCATCCCTTCATCCCTAAGTTTTTCATACTGTTCATCGTTCTTAATCGACGGTCCGTGATCTTTAGCCATAATATTCAATTTTGGTTAATAAAAAGTTTCTAATTAAAATTAAGGGAATTACTGCGGAAGCTTAGTTGCAGCTTTGTTAAAATTGAAAGTGAATACTTCGACTTAAAAATTTTAAGGAATAAACAACAAAGCTTTATCACTCATTTAACTTGCCTTAGCGCTCTTAGCTTATAAATTTATCCAACAATTTTAACCATTAAATATTTAATTATGAAAAAGTTAGAAGATTTATTCGAACACCAGTTAAAGGATCTTTACAGTGCAGAAAGCCAGCTCGTAAAAGCTTTACCGAAAATGGCGAAAGCGGCCAACGACAGCAAATTGAAAAAAGCATTTGAAGACCATTTGGAGGAAACCAAAGAACAAAAAAAGCGTTTGGAAGAAGTAAGCAAGGAACTTGGCTTTAAACCTACCGGGGAAGAATGTAAAGCGATGAAAGGCCTTATTGAAGAAGCCGAAGCATTTTTAAAGGAAGATGCCGAAGATCAAGTAAGAGATGCCGGTCTTATTGCTGATGCCCAGCGGGTAGAACATTATGAAATTTCGGGATACGGTACTTTAGTAAGGTATGCTAAAGAATTAGGTCATAAGGATGCAGCAAAAACATTGCAAAAAACCCTGGATGAAGAATACAAAGCAGATGAAAGCCTGAATAAACTCGCTGAAAAACGAATAAATAAAAAGGCTAAATAGTTCTATTTTTTAAGAAAAGAGGCTGTTGAAAAATCTCGTTTTCGTCAAGCTGAACTTGTTTCAGCTTCTAACATGAAATAAATTATAATCATGTTATATCCTGAAATAAATTCAGGATGATGGTTTAATAAGATTCTCAAAAAGCCTCTTTTTATATTCTATAAACTGAAAACTTATCAGGCTTTATTCTTTAAGTCCTGTACCTGTTTTTCAACTTCGGCTTTTGTGCCGGTAAAAGTTTTCTGCTGAACTTTGGTTTCACCATTTTTAATGGTGGTTATTCTCACTTTCGCGATGGTTTTATTTCCTTCTGAAGTCATATTTACCTGAATTTCTTCTGAAAGATCTCCAGCCACATCTTCAGCATTTATATTTTGTTCCATTTCAATGGAAGCACCTTCGTTTGGAATATCTGTTTCGGTATGTCCACCCAAAATTGGTGCGATCACCAAACCAATTAAACAGGTTAATTTGATTAAAATATTCATCGAAGGCCCCGAAGTGTCTTTAAACGGATCACCTACGGTATCACCGGTAACTGCTGCTTTATGCGCTTCAGAACCTTTATAAGTCATAACTCCGTTAATCAATACTCCGGCTTCAAAAGATTTTTTTGCGTTGTCCCAGGCTCCACCGGCATTATTCTGAAAGATTGCCCAAAGCACTCCACTTACCGTAACCCCGGCCATATAACCGCCCAGCATTTCAGCGATCAATACATTTTCATAACCAAAAAGCATTGGGATTAGTGCTATTGCAATAGGAAAACCAATGGTTAAAACCCCGGGCAGTAACATTTCTTTCAAAGCTGCTTCAGTAGAAATCGCCACACATTTTTCGTATTCCGGTTTTGCTGTTCCTTCCATAATTCCGGGAATATCTTTAAACTGCCGCCTTACTTCCTCCACCATTTTCATCGCTGCTTTTCCAACAGATTTCATCGCTAAGGCTGAAAATACTACCGGCACCATTCCACCGATAAACAACATCGCCAAAACCGGCGCTTTAAAAATATTGATTCCATCAATTCCGGTAAAAGTTACATAAGCCGCAAAAAGTGCAAGCGAAGTTAATGCCGCCGAAGCAATCGCAAAACCTTTCCCGGTAGCCGCGGTAGTATTTCCTACTGAATCAAGGATATCGGTGCGCTCCCTAACCTCAGCAGGAAGTTCGCTCATTTCTGCAATTCCACCGGCATTATCGGCAATTGGCCCAAAGGCATCAATAGCTAATTGCATTGCGGTGGTAGCCATCATCGCTGAAGCTGCCAGGGCAACGCCGTAAAACCCGGCGAAAGCGTAAGAAGCCCAGATAGCGAATGCAAATAATAAAACGGAAAGAAAAGTAGAGATCATTCCTGTAGCAAGACCGGCGATAATATTTGTCCCTGCTCCGGTACTGGAATTTTGAACAATGGAAAGCACCGGTTTTTTGCCCAATCCGGTATAATATTCGGTTACTGCAGAGATTACTCCACCAACTACGATACCCACCAAGCAGGCGTAAAACACCCTAATAGAATCTATGGCAATATATTCGAAGCCTTCAGCGCCACCTACAAAAAATCCCATAGTCAGGGTTTCTTTTGGAAGCATCCAGGTAACCAGAAAATAACTGGCTACGGCAACCAGCGCGATAGCTGTCCAGTTTCCAATATTTAATGCTTTTTGAACCTCAGCTTCTTTTGCCGAGTTGCTACTTATTTTAACTAAAAGCGTTCCGATAATGGAAATGATAATTCCGGCACCGGCTATGGCCATAGGTAGTAAAATAGGGCCAATTCCGCCAAAACCGGAATCAACGATATTTCCACCCATATCCTCAATAATATAATTTCCCAGAACCATCGCCGCAAGAACGGTAGCTACATAACTTCCAAAGAGGTCGGCTCCCATTCCGGCTACATCTCCAACGTTATCTCCCACATTATCGGCAATAGTTGCAGGGTTTCGCGGGTCATCTTCCGGAATTCCTGCTTCTACTTTTCCAACTAAATCGGCACCAACATCGGCTGCTTTAGTGTAAATTCCCCCACCCACACGGGCGAATAAGGCTATGGATTCTGCACCCAGTGAAAATCCAGCAAGGGTCTCTAACACTACGGTCATTTGCGTAGTATTTGTCCACTCACCTCCCATAAAATAATGATAGAACAAAATGAAAAATACGGTTAGACCGAGCACGGCCAAACCGGCAACTCCCAGCCCCATCACAGTACCACCACCAAAAGAAACTTTTAAGGCTTGAGGCAGACTGGTTCTGGCTGCCTGGGTGGTACGCACATTGGTTTGGGTAGCGATCTTCATTCCCATATTTCCGGCTAAGGCAGAGAAAAAAGCTCCAAAAATAAAAGCGACAATTATAAGATAATGGGTAGTTGGTACAAAGTAGGCAATAGCTGCAAGTGCTATACTGGCACCAACCACAAAAAAGCTGAGTAATTTATATTCTGCGTTGAGAAAGGCAAGTGCTCCTTCGTAGATATGAGAAGCAATATCTTTCATTTTTCCGTCTCCGGCATCCTGTTTCATCACCCAGGATCTTTTAACCCACATAAAAATGAGCCCTATAATAGCCAATATTGCAGGCATATAAATCATCATTAATTCCATATTAATTGTTAAGCTTTAGTTAATATGGCTAATGTAGTAAATCAATGATAATTAAAAAAGCAATAACTTTTTAAGGTTATTGCTTTTAAAATATCAAAAAAAATGTGATTTAAATTATGGAAGAATTCCAAAACGGTTTTTATCCCCATCATAATTCTCATAGCGTTCTACGCAATCCTGGATAATCTTGCGGGCTTCCTTAGCATCGCCCCAGCCGCCAACATCTACTTTTTTCTTCTCAAGATCTTTATAAACTTTAAAGAAATGTTCGATTTCTTTAAGCATATGGCCATTTAATTCATTCAAATCGTTCAATCTGTTCCAAATAGGATCTGAAACCGGTACACAAATAATTTTCTCATCTGGTCCTTTCTCATCGGCCATATGGAAAACCCCAATTGGCTTCACTTCCATCACAACACCCGGGAAAGTTGGTTCACTTACCAAAACCAAAACATCCAGCGGATCGCTGTCTAATGCAAGGGTATTCGGAATAAATCCGTAATCTGCGGGATACATCATCGAAGAAAAGATCATCCTGTCGTAACGGACTTTCTTTAATTCAAAATCGTATTCATATTTATTTCTACTCCCCTTTGGGATCTCAATTAATACATCAAAACTTTCTGACATTTCTCTTTCTTTTTTCTCATTTAAGGGCAGCAAATATAGTGAAAATCAATATTAAATCAGTCCTTAGAAGTGAAAACCGAAGGAAGCGGTTATTGCAAAATTTCGTGATTCAGGAATTTCGAAGTAATTTCCTCTAAAATGAGCTTCAAGACTCAAAAATTTTAAAATGTTTCCTACCCCTATACTATACTCATAGTATGGTTCCCTGTCCGGAGCTCTCAATGCTATTCCTGAGGCATTTAGCGCTTTATTTTCTTCTGAGATCTCACCCCATACTCCACGAACTCCTACCAGTTCACGTAAATTTAAATCACGCAGCAGCGGAATCCTCGCAAATAACCTGCCATTGAAATTATGATTAAAATGGGCTGACACATAAGTATCGGTCACAAATTCATAGAAATTAAGCACCGGAAACGAATTATACATCGCGAAATATGTTTGATTTCCCGGCACCACATTTAAAAGTCCCAGGGGTACTGCGCCAAAAGTCTTTCCCGCTTCCAGACTTGCATTTGCGCTGCCAAATCCGCCAATTCTAAGCGGCTGATCGTAAAAAAACTGCAGCCTTTTATAGTCGAAATCGCTATTTAGAACATCTTTAAGACCAAGAGAATAATTAAGGAAGAAAGTTGGAAATTCTTCTTCGTTTACCACATTTCTTTCTACACCAAAACCTGAAGTTTGCCTTCCGGGCGTAAAAGTGAAAGTGGTAGATATTTCGGTTTGTTTAATTTCTGAAACAGTTTCGGTTTGAGTCTCATTAGTATAATAATCTAAGCTAAAAGCAGGAGAAGCCGAACTTAGCTTACGGTAAGTAGCGCCGAATCGAACATTAAAATTATACCAGGGCTCAATTTCAAGATTAAAGGTACTTAAATCTATATTGCTCAATTTATTATTGTCGCCCACGCTTACCAAGCCAGATGAAGCCAAACTACGCCCCAGAACATCGGTAGTATTTGTTGTTAAACTCGCGCCTAATTGTTCTATATCCCTTCTTTTTCCCGCAGAAATTATCAAGCGGGAACGGGCATCTACAAGCCATTTTCCTGAAATCCCATATTTAAACATATCATCTGTAAAGCCGTAAGCCAAATAACCCTCTATTCTCCAGGGATCGTGCTGGCCAAAATAAGTTCTTCCACCCACTCGAGTTCTAAATCCTTCTATCTGATTATAATCAAACAATGTAAAAACCGGGCCAAAATCCCAGCCGTTGAATTCTACATAACCCGATTCTGCAATGGTTGCGAGATCGTAAATTCTTTTAAACGCTGGAACCTTTGTTAGGCTGTCCAACATCACATAAATATCTTCCTCTTCCCTATTTAATTTTTCCAACCGGTTTTCTTCCCAAAATTCCGTATCGCGTTTATAAATATCTTCGTTAAAATTATAGGGACGCTTATCGTAAAAATCTTCGCCCTTTTTTAAGTTGAATTGATATTCGCCAAAAATCCGGGTGCGTTTCGCGTAAACACCTTTAGAACTTTCTTTTTTATCCAAAGAGAAATTAGCCTGAAAATAATCTTTAGAAATCAAGAAAATCGAATCATTAAGTACTTCAAATTCCTGTTCAATATATAGTTCTCTTACCCAATTTATATTGGCATTACGGGAGGCTTCAAGATTGATTTTCTTTACCGCCCAGGTCGTGTCGTTTACCCAAAAATCTCCCTGGAATGTGAGTTCGTTTTCCCGACGGGGATAATAGATAATATTATAACACCATTTTTGATCTACATAAGCACTATCGCTTAAAATATAATTGTAATTATTGATTCCGGTAGTTGAAAGCGGACTCACAAAACTCTTATCAAAAACCTTGATGTAGTTGTTATATACATTATACTCGTCGTAAACATCTTTAACCGCCGCAATTAAATTCTGGTTCTGTTCAAAACCGGAGTTTTTATTTCCGAGAAGATCTTCCCGTTTTTCATTTTCAATATTATCCCCATAAACAATGGAAACCGACTCGTTAATAAAAACCGGGAGATATGTTTTTCCCGAAATCCTATTGGTATCAGCATAATCAAAAATGAACTCCATTCCGCTAAAAACGGGATTTTTCACTACCGAACTATCAATTCCATCCAGATCAAATTCCAGCTTTTCGTATTTTCTATATTCGTATTGTTTAAAAGCTGAAACACCATTGCTGCGTTTATTCTCCCATATTTTCCTGAGAATATCCAGCGCCGGGTTATTCTTTTTTGAAGTTTTTCCCCCAAGAATTCGAACTTCGTCTAAATTTGAAGTTTCTTCATCTAAAACAATTTCCAGATCAAGACTTATTTTTTGCTGAAGTGGAATTATTTCAGTCTTATAACCCACAGAAGAAATTTTGAGTTCGATATGGGTATTCTCACTTTGCAAATAGAATTTCCCGTCTTCGCCGGAAGTTGTTCCTTCGGAAGAATTATTAAAAATCACATTGACAAAAGAAAGCAGCTGCCCATTTTGGTCTTTTACCACGCCGCCAACTTTGGTTTGTGCTATTCCCATAGCACAAATCAGCAGAAAAAAAACCGTAAAATAGACAGATTTATTAATCATAGGGGCAAAAAAAAACTTCATCGAATACGCATCCGATGAAGTTTCAAATTTATAAGGATTTTTTATCTATTTATAAGTTTAGCCCCATAACGGGAATTACTCACATACTTAATTGACTGTTTATTGCTAATTTTTGCGTCCAGCGTCATGCTGGTTCCTTTAGTCAATATACATTACCTGCTTAACCGCTTTAATAACATCGTCGCTGTTTGGCAACCATTCTTTAAGCAATACAGGAGAATACGGTGCCGGAGTATCGGCCGTATTTATTTTTATAATTGGGGCATCTAAATAATCGAAAGCTTTAGACTGTACCTGGTAAGTAATTTCAGTAGCAATATTTCCAAAAGGCCAGGCTTCTTCCAAAATCACTAAACGGTTGGTTTTCTTAACCGACTCGAGAATGGTTTCGTGATCCATTGGGCGAATTGTTCTCAGATCTATAATCTCGCAAGAAATATCATCTTCAGCCAGTTTTTCAGCTGCCTTATAGGCTTCTTTTATAATTTTTCCGAAGGAAACAATAGTTACATCGCTACCCTCTCTTTTAATTTCGGCTTTACCAATTTCAATAACATACTCATCTTCAGGCACCTCACCTTTATCGCCATACATTTGTTCGCTTTCCATAAAGATCACGGGATCGTTATCACGAATTGCAGCTTTAAGTAATCCTTTAGCGTCGTAAGGATTAGATGGTACAATAACTTTTAAACCGGGGCAGTTAGCAAACCAGCTTTCAAAAGCCTGGGAGTGCGTTGCACCCAATTGACCTGCCGAAGCGGTTGGTCCTCTAAAAACGATAGGAATATTGAATTGCCCACCACTCATTTGGCGCATTTTGGCCGCATTGTTTATTATCTGGTCAATTCCAACTAAAGCGAAGTTAAAGGTCATAAATTCAATGATAGGCCGGTTGCCATTCATTGCTGAACCCACTCCAATTCCTGAAAATCCAAGCTCTGCAATTGGGGTATCTATCACACGATCAGGGCCAAATTCGTCCAACATACCTTTAGAGGCTTTATAAGCACCATTATATTCTGCTACTTCCTCGCCCATTAGATAAATAGACTCGTCCTTTCGCATCTCTTCGCTCATTGCTTGCTGAACGGCTTCCCTAAATTGAATTGTCTTCATTATATGCTATACTATTTATATATCTTGAAAGCACAAAAATAGTAATTCAATGAAGTTTTCCCCACTATTAATCCACAAAAATTTCTAAGACCTATATATTGGTAGCAAAACCACCCTTAAGATTAACAGAAAAGTAAATTTAAAGACGGTTTCTCTTTATAAATTATATTATTTATGGTTTATTTAGGAATTCAATAAAATTCGAGGAATTAAAAAACATAAATTTTACTATGCATGCATAGCATTTTCTGAATTAAATTATGTAACTTCGTCCAAAATCGTTATAAATTTAAAAAACTCGCTATAATGAAAATATTAGTATGTATTAGTCACGTTCCTGATACTACCTCAAAAATCAATTTCACCGACGGCGATTCGAAATTCGATACCAGCGGAGTGAATTTTGTAATAAACCCGAATGATGAATTTGGACTTACCCGTGCTATGTGGTTTAAAGAAAAACAAGGCGCAAGTGTAGATGTAGTTAATGTAGGTGGCGCCCAAACCGAACCAACTTTAAGAAAAGCCCTGGCTATTGGAGCCGATAATGCAATAAGAGTAGACACTCCTGCAACCGATGGTTTTCAGGTAGCCAAACAACTTGCCAAAGTTGCCAAAGAAGGCGAATATGATCTTATTATTGCGGGTCGTGAATCTATAGATTATAACGGCGGAATGGTTCCGGGAATGCTTGCTGCAATTCTGGATGCTAATTTTGTAAATAACTGTATCAGTTTAGAAATTGAAGGCGATAAAGCCACAGCTATTCGAGAAATAGATGGCGGTAAGGAAACTTTAACCGCTTCCCTTCCACTGGTAATTGGTGGCCAAAAAGGTTTGGTTGAAGAAAGTGATCTTAAGATCCCGAATATGCGCGGAATTATGCAAGCACGTAAAAAACCATTAAATGTGGTAGCTCCGGAAGAAGTTACAACTCAAACCGAAGCTGTGAAGTTTGAAAAACCGGCTCCAAAAGGAGATGTAAAACTGGTTGATCCTGAAAATCTTGATGAATTGATAGATTTACTTCATAACGAAGCAAAAGCGATATAAATTAGAAATTAGATTTCCATCTTTAATGAAATAAATGTGGAAATGAGTATAAAATAGATTTCCGCCTTTACTGAAATAAATTCAGCACAGGCTGCGGAAATGACCAAAAATATATAGATATGTCAGTTTTAGTATATACAGAAACCGAAGACGGCAAGTTTAAAAAAGCTGCTTTTGAAGTTGCTTCTTATGCAAAAGAAGTAGCCGGTGGCGATGAAGTAGTAGCGGTTAGTTTTAACGCTACCGATACTTCTGAACTTGGACAATATGGTGTTAGCAAAGTGCTGAACATCCAGAATGATAAATTAAGCAAATTTAATGCTGAAGCTTACGCTGATGCTTTGAAACAGGCTGCAGAAAAAGAAGGAAGTAAAATAGTTGTGGTTAGCCAGAGTGCCAACAGTAAGTATTTAGCTCCACTTTTAGCTGTACACTTAAATGCCGGTTACGCTTCAAACGTAATGGCTGCTCCTGAAAGCACCGATCCTTTTACAGTAAAACGAAGCGCTTTTACCAATAAAGCCTTTAATTTCACCAAGATAACTACCGATGTGAAAATCGTAGGATTGTCTCAAAATGCATTCGGTTTAAGAGAAAATCAGGGTGATGCTACAGTCGAAGATTTTTCACCTGAATTAAAAGATGGTGACTTTTCAGTGAATGTAGAATCTGTAGATAAAGCCAAAGACAAAGTAACCATTGCTGATGCTGAAATCATTGTTTCCGGTGGTCGTGGACTTAAAGGTCCCGAAAACTGGGGAATGATTGAAGAAATGGCAGATATTCTTGGTGCAGCAACTGCTTGTTCTAAACCCGTAAGTGATATGGGCTGGAGACCGCATAGCGAACACGTAGGGCAAACAGGAAAACCTGTAGCTTCTAACCTTTATATCGCTGTGGGAATTTCAGGAGCTATTCAGCATTTGGCGGGAATTAACGCTGCCAAGACCAAAGTAGTAATCAACAACGACCCTGAAGCCCCTTTCTTTAAGGCTGCAGACTACGGTGTAGTTGGTGATGCTTTTGAAATAGTACCAAAGCTAAACGAAAAACTAAAGGAATTTAAAGCGAAAAACGCATAATTTTTATAACTTGCACCCCTTAAAAGGGCTGTCTAAATACGGTAAAAGTCCTGCTTTAGACAGCCCTTTTTAATTGATGATATATGAGTTTAGTGCGCCTTAATATAAAAGGAATTTCTTATAGTCAGACCCAAAACGGTGCTTACGCTTTAATTTTAAGCGAGGTAGATGGAGAACGTAAACTTCCCATAGTTATTGGAGCTTTTGAAGCGCAATCTATTGCGATTGCTTTAGAAAAAGAGATAAAACCTCCACGCCCCTTAACCCATGACCTTTTTAAAAATTTTGCCGACCGGTTCGAGATTACCGTTAAACAGGTTATTATTCATAAACTGGTAGACGGTGTTTTTTATTCCAGCCTTATTTGCGAACGCGATAAGATTGAGGAAATTATAGATGCGCGTACCAGCGATGCTATTGCTTTAGCCCTAAGGTTCGAAGCTCCTATTTTCACCTATAAAAATATTCTTGATAAAGCGGGAATTTTCCTCAAGGGAGACGAAGGCGAACAAGCTCCTTCAGAAAAACACGAAGAAGAAATAATTTCAGAAGAATTACTTCCTGATGACATCGATATAAAATCTGACGATACCAATTACAAAAAATTATCTTTAGACGAACTAAAAACTTTGCTCTCCCAGGCCGTAAACAATGAAGATTACGAAAAAGCCGCACGCATAAGGGATGAAATTTCCAAACGCAAATAATGCACGCCTTTATGAATAAAAACTGGTTTTGCCTGCTTTTAGTTCTCTTTAGTGTGACCAGCACTTTTTCCCAAAACATCTCAAAAACCTGGACTTTAGACAAAGCGCAGGAAGATTTCAGCCAGGACATTTTCGTTAACGGCAACACCTTAGATTTAGACGAAGGTTTATTCAGTATCAGTAAAGCTGAGGACACGCTGGCGAAAGGAGCTTACATCTTTCAAAATAAACTCCTTGTACTCTTCTATAACACCCCCCAAGACAGTATTGTAAATTACCGGGTTTCTACACTTACAGATTCCAGCATGGTTATAAACCAGGCTAACCGGGAATTTCATTTTACAGATAGCAGTTTTAACGATGCCAAGGAAGTAATCCCCGCCCCAATAGCAAAAGAAATGATCCCAAATGCTGGGCTTTCTGCGAGTAGTATTGGACGTGGAGTTTTAGGAATGTTCACCTTGCTAATTATTGCATTTTTATTCAGTAGTAATAGAAAAGCGATTAACTGGAAAACTGTCGGAATTGGTTTGGCGGCACAGTTACTACTCGCTATTGGTGTTTTAAAGATTACATTTATTCAGAACATATTTGAATTTGTAGGGAATATATTTGTTCTTATTCTAGATTTTACCGCGGCAGGAAGTGAATTTCTGCTTGGCGGAATGATGGATGTAGAAAGTTTCGGCTTTATTTTTCTCTTCCAGGTTTTACCAACAATTATTTTCTTTTCAGCCCTAACCTCGGTATTATTTTACCTGGGTGTTATACAAGTTGTGGTTAAGGGATTAGCCTGGGTACTTACCAAATTACTGGGAATTTCCGGTGCAGAAAGTTTAAGTGTGGCGGGAAATATTTTTCTGGGTCAAACCGAAGCCCCTCTTATGATTAAAGCCTATCTGGAGCGTATGACGCGTTCGGAAATCTTACTGGTTATGATTGGCGGTATGGCTACTGTTGCCGGGGGTGTACTGGCAGCTTATATTGGCTTTTTGGGCGGAGATGATCCTGAGTTAAGGCTGCAATTCGCCAAGCACCTTTTAGCAGCTTCAGTAATGGCAGCGCCGGGTGCGATTGTGGTTTCTAAAATATTATATCCACAACAGAATAAAATCAATACAAACGTAGATGTTTCAGCAGATAAAATTGGCTCGAATATCCTTGACGCCATCGCCAATGGAACCACTGAAGGTTTAAAACTTGCAGCAAATGTGGCTGCAATGCTTTTGGTTTTTATCGCCTTTATTGCAATGATCAATTACGTATTAAATTGGACAGGTTCCTGGACAGGTATAAATGCATTTTTAGTTGAAAATACACCTTACTCCGATTTTTCCCTGGAAGCTATTTTGGGAACCATCTTCGCTCCTTTAATGTGGCTTATTGGAGTTGCTAAAGAAGATATGATGCTAATGGGGCAATTGCTTGGTATCAAACTCGCAGCAAGTGAATTTGTAGGTTATGTGCAATTGGCAGAACTTAAAAATACAGCAAACGCACTTAGTCTCAGTTACGAAAAATCAGTAATTATGGCGACCTATATGCTCTGCGGTTTCGCAAATTTTGCCTCTATAGGAATCCAGATTGGTGGAATTGGTTCCCTCGCACCCGGCCAAAGAAAAACTTTATCTGAATTTGGGATGAAGGCCTTAATTGGTGGTACCATTGCTTCTCTTATGTCGGCTACAATTGCGGGAATGATAATTGGTTAATTTTAGAACGTTAAATCTCCCTCGGAATTTTATTTAAGATACTTGTTTCCTATTTTAGCTGAAATAATTAAAAAAATATCCGTTAAAAGTCTAATATTTGTTTTTGTCACCCTATAACCGAAGGGGTAAACAAAAGCGTCTCGACTGCGATCGAGGAGACAATATTTTATTTAATTTTCGAACAAAGTGTTTTAGCGAACTACTATAATAATTTCTTCTATTCAGGTTATGAAACAATACCACGAACTTTTACAACATATTTTAGATAATGGAACCGATAAAGGCGATCGTACCGGGACGGGAACCAGAAGTATTTTTGGCCACCAGTTGCGATTCGATTTAAGCGAAGGCTTCCCGATGGTAACTACCAAAAAACTTCATTTAAAATCTATTATTTACGAATTGCTGTGGTTTTTAAAAGGTGACACCAATGTAAAATACCTTCAGGAAAACGGGGTAAGAATCTGGAACGAATGGGCCGACGAAAATGGAGATCTGGGCCCAGTTTATGGTAAACAATGGCGAAACTGGAATAACGAAGAAATAGACCAGATAAAAGAGATCATAGAAACCCTCAAAAAGAATCCGAATAGTCGTAGAATGTTGGTTTCTGCCTGGAACCCTTCCGTTTTACCGGATTCCTCAAAATCTTTTTCAGAAAATGTAGCTAACGGAAAAGCTGCTCTTCCGCCCTGCCACGCGTTTTTTCAATTCTACGTCGCCGATGGCAAATTATCCCTTCAACTTTATCAAAGAAGTGCCGATGTTTTTCTGGGCGTACCTTTTAATATCGCTTCTTATGCACTTTTAACAATGATGATGGCGCAGGTTTGCGGTTACGAAGCCGGAGATTTTATTCACACTTTTGGTGATGTTCATATTTACAGCAATCATATGGAGCAGGTAAAACTTCAACTTTCCAGGGAACCGAAAGCTTTACCAAAAATGAGAATCAACCCTGAGGTAAAAGATATTTTTGCATTTGACTATAAAGATTTTATATTAGAAGATTATAACCCGCATCCTGGCATTAAAGCTAAGGTTGCTATATAACCCAAAATAATTTAATTAAAATTTTAAAGTTTATGAAAAAGTTAATGCTTATCGCATGTTTTGTAGTCGGAGGTTTAACCAGTGCTCAAGCACAGCAAACTTCGCCGGTTTGGCCAGGTTGTGAAGACGCCGAAGACGCAAAAGCTTGTTTTAATCAAAAACTCTCAGAGCACGTAAGGGAGAATTATGAATATCCACAAACCGAAGACGGAGATTACGTTCGCGGAAAAGTAGAAATCTCTTTTAAAGTTACTGAAGAAGGAAAAGTAGTTGTCAATTCGGTTGAAGGACCTGAACCAAAGGTAAATGCTGCGGCTAAGGAAATGATTCAGAAAATTCCTGATATGGAACCAGGTACTTTAGAAGGGGAACCTGACGACCGTAATTTCACCGTTCCGTTTAATTTCTAAAAATCATGGTCTAAAAACCTCAAATTCCGAGCTATGAAAAAACTAATGTTTTGTTTCTTTCTTTTTACCGGCACTTTTGCATTTGCACAAGATGATGTGGATGTAAAAGGAAATACGATTACTGTAAAAGAAAAGGCACCGGTATGGCCGGGATGTGAATCCAGTGAAGACCAAAAAACCTGTTTCAATCAAAAATTGATGGAGCACGTTAAGAACAATTATAAATATCCACGCGATGAAAAGGGGGAATTTATAAGAGGAAAGGTAGTTGTGAAAATGCATATTGATGAAGCAGGAAAGACAGTGGTGACTTCAGTAAAAGGAGATCAAAAACCCGTAATTGCTGCTGTTGAAAATATGCTAAAAAAAATGCCTGAAATGAAACCGGGAACCCGCGGCGGGAAAACTGCAAAAATAAGTTATACCCTTCCACTAAATCTATAAGAAGCAAGTTATACTTTAACTTGCCGTTAACTAGCCTTGGTTTCAGACCGAAGGAAAAAATTGTAAATTTGAGTGGTACCTCAAAAAGTACCACTCTTTTTTATGCAATCACAAGAACAATTATTCGATTTTTTTAATGATACCAGGGCGCATTCTGAACTTATTTGCTCCTTTCTGGAAACCGAAGATTATGTGGTACAACCCATAGTTGATGTTTCCCCACCAAAATGGCACCTTGGCCATACCACCTGGTTTTTTGAGGAATTTGTTTTAAAACCGAATTTAAAGAACTATCAACTTTTCGATGAAAATTCGGCTTACGTTTTCAATAGTTATTATGAAAGCGTTGGAGATAAGGTAATACGCACCAATCGCGGCAACCTTTCCCGTCCAACTGTTGCCTGGGTTTATGAATACCGGAATTACGTCTCAAAAGCGATGCAGAAATTTCTGAAAGAAGAAAGAATTTCTGAAGAACTCTGTGGTGTAGTAGAAATTGGTTGCCACCATGAAAAACAGCACCAGGAACTTTTATTAACCGATATTAAGTATATCTTGGGAAACAACCCATTATTCCCTGAATATAGCCATCAATTTGAAGAGAATCACATCCAGGATTTTAAGCAGGAGTGGATCAATATTTCTGAAGGAGTCTATGAGGTAGGCCATAAATCTGACGATTTCTGTTATGATAACGAACAGGGTGTTCACAAGGTTTATTTGAATGAATACCTGATCTCGAACAAACTGGTTACCAATGTCGAATTTATAGAGTTCATAGAGTCTGGAGCGTATAAAGATGTAATCCTATGGCACGCTGAAGGCTGGGATTGGGTTAACGACAACAATATTGAGGCGCCTTTTTACTGGCATAAAATAAACGGAGAATGGTATCAATATACTTTAAACGGACTTACAAAACTTATTCCTGAAGCGCCGCTAAGCCACATTTCTTACTTCGAAGCTTTTGCCTTTGCCCAATGGAAAGGTTTAAGATTACCCACAGAATTTGAATGGGAAACCGCCCAAAAATATTTTAAATGGGGAGACCGCTGGGAATGGACAGAAAGTGCATATTCCCCCTATCCTAATTACACCAAACCCGAAGGCGCCCTTGGCGAGTACAACGGCAAATTTATGGTAAGCCAAAAAGTGTTACGCGGAGCATCAGTAGCTACTTCCCAAAAACATTCCAGACCCACTTATCGCAACTTTTTTCATCCAAATTTACGCTGGCAATTCACCGGCTTAAGACTGGCAAAATAACCAACAAACTTTAATGAAAACTATACAAACCACATTTCAATCGACCTTTGAAGGAGATGTTTATAAAGGCCTTACCAGCTTTCCAAAATATTTACTTTCAAAGTATATCTACGATGAAAAAGGGGATAAACTGTTTCAACAAATTATGGTGATGCCTGAGTATTACCTCACCAATTGCGAATTAAATATCCTGAAACACCATAAAGCCGCAATAGCCAATATCATTAATAAGGAAGGTGGGTTTGACCTTATAGAACTCGGCGCCGGGGACGGAAAAAAAACCAAAATCCTATTGCAGCACCTGGTAGAAAATGACTACGATTTTAGTTATTTACCCATAGATATAAGTCAGAATGTACTGGAAGAGCTCAAAACTTCTTTAAAGAGTGAAATTCCTGAAGTAGATGTAAAAATCCAACAGGGTACCTACTTTAATATTCTGGAAAACTTAGCAAACCTAAGCACTCGTAGAAAAGTAATTTTATTTTTGGGTTCTAATATCGGTAATCTTCTACACGAAAATGCGATAGAATTTCTTCGGAATATCCAAAAAGCGATGAATCCCGAGGATATGCTGTTTATGGGATTTGATCAGAAGAAAGATCCTCAAAAGATTTTAGATGCATATCACGACCCGGCAGGAATTACAGAAGCTTTCAACAAAAATTTGCTGGTAAGAATCAACAGGGAATTAGATGCCGATTTCAATCTAGATAATTTTAAACACTGGGAAACCTACAATCCGGAAACCGGTACTGCAAAAAGTTATTTGGTGAGTAAAGTCAGCCAAAAAGTGGCGATCAATAAGCTTGATTTAGAAGTGAATTTTGAGGCCTGGGAAAGCATACATACCGAAATTTCGCAGAAATACGACGATGCTGTGGTAGAATGGCTTGCCGAAGAATCCGGTCTGGAGATTCAAACCAGTTTTCAGGATAATGAGAACTGCTATAAAAATTATATTTTCAGGAAGAAAAATTAAATTTTAGATCCCAAATTTCCTTAATTCCTTTAAAAGAAAATCAAGCTCCTTTTCAGTATTAAAATAATGAAAACTAATACGTATTCCTTCGCC
>JAGXIG010000107.1 GCA_024635815.1 Salegentibacter sp. | reverse complement strand
TCCATGGATAGTAAGGGAAGAGCCTTAGATAACATATTTATCGAACGCTTCTGGAAGTCACTCAAATATGAAAAGATCTATTTAAATCCCCCCAACGGTGGTGTAGACCTCTATCAAATAGGAAGGCAGTACATTGAATTCTACAATACCAAGAGAAGACATACAGAAATAGGAAAAGTACCACCTGATCAAATTTATAACCTCAAAAAAATAGCATCATAAATAATTATAAATATCTTTAAACTGTCTTACAGATGGGGAGTATTGTATATTATATAGGAAATAATTCTTCATTTAAAGATTATTTAGCTGCAGCCTAAATGATAAAATATTTAGTATGTACAAAAGCTTTTTTAAACCTAACTTTAAAAATAATAAGAAAATTCCCGGCTACTAATCTTTATATTGAAGATGATTTTAGGGTGAGGTTTTGAACATTATGAGAAAAGAATAGTGTAAAAAATTGATGTTAATGGTGACAAAAAAACTAAAATTGAAGTTAGGTTTTCGGAATCAAATAGAAGAAAAAAAATAGAGAATATTAGGGTTTTTCTATTTACCAATCTTCTGTAAATCTAAAAACCTCACAGATCCAAAGTCTGAGAGGTTTTTATAATTATATGTTCCCTTCCTAAAAGGGAAAAAGTAACTTATTTCTTCTTAGGTTCAAAAACCGGTAATAATTGGCTGCTTACTTCGCCAAAACCAATTCGGCGGCCTTCGCTTTGGCAATATCCGCGCATAATTACTGTATCGTTATCTTCAATAAATTTACGTTCGCTGCCGTCCTTAAGTTTAATTGGTTTTTCACCTTTCCAGGAAAGTTCTAACATAGAACCGTAACTATCTGGTGTGCTCCCCGAAATAGTTCCCGAAGCCATCATATCTCCGGAATTCACCGGGCAACCATTTACGGTATGATGTGCTAACTGCTGACTCATATTCCAGTACATATACTTAAAATTGGTCTTTGCCAGCGGGGTTTCTTCAGAATTTTCAGGTTTAAGGGAAACTTCAAGATTGATATCGAAACTTTTCTTACCCGTACTTCTTAAATATGGAAATAATTCTACTTCCGGTTCCGGACTTTCAGTTCTAAAAGGCTCTAAAGCGTCTAAAGTAACAATCCAGGGGGAAATAGAAGAAGCAAAATTTTTAGCCAGGAATGGTCCTAAAGGCACATATTCCCAAACTTGAATATCTCTGGCACTCCAGTCATTAAAGATTACCATTCCAAAGATATAATCTTCGGCTTCGTCAATTGGAATAGGCTCTCCCAATACATTCGCATCTGTGGTTATAAAAGCCATTTCAACTTCAAAATCTACTCTTTTTGATGGACCAAAAACAGGAGTATCAGAATCTTTAGGTTTTGTTTGTCCTTGTGGGCGGTGAACCGGGATTCCACTTGGGATTATAGAAGAACTTCTTCCGTGGTAACCAACTGGAATGTGTAGCCAGTTTGGTAAAAGCGCGTTTTCAGGATCGCGGAACATCGTACCAACATTTGTAGCGTGTTCTTTGCTAGAATAGAAATCGGTGTAATCACCAACCTGAACCGGCATTTGCATTTCTATCTCATCTAGCGTAAAAAGCACACGGCTCCTATGCTCTTCATTATCCCTTAATTTGGCATTCTTAGCGTCAAAAATATCAGCGATTCGGTTACGAACCAGTCGCCAGGTCTTTTTTCCGTCAGAAATAAAATCGTTAAGGGTGTCCTGTAAAAATATATCATCGGTTAACGGAATTCCTTCAAAATAGCCCAATTGATGCAAAGCACCAAGATCTATCGCAAAGTCTCCAATACGGGAGCCTATGGTAATTACATCGTCCCGGGTTAGGAATACCCCAAAAGGAATATTCTGAATGGGGAAATCGGTATTTTCCGATGTTTCCAACCAGGTTTTTCTATTTGGGTCGTTAGCTGTAATGGGCATATAATTTTTGTTTTTATTAAGAAATCTAATCAATCCAAATATATTATTTTCCTGTTATTAACCGAATGTATTTCTTACTTTTGATGAATATTTAACGTAAACTTTTGAAATGCAACGAGACACCGAAATTTTTAATTTAATTGCGGAAGAAAAAGAACGCCAACTTAACGGACTTGAGTTAATAGCCAGTGAGAACTTTGTGAGTGAGCAGGTTTTAGAAGCTGCCGGCTCTGTTCTTACCAATAAATATGCTGAAGGCTACCCCGGCAAGCGCTATTACGGCGGTTGTGAAGTGGTAGATAAAGTAGAGCAACTAGCCATAGATCGTTTAAAGGAACTATTTAATGCTGAATATGCCAATGTGCAGCCCCACTCGGGTTCACAAGCTAATACCGCGGTATTTCATACCTGCCTGAATCCGGGGGATAAATTTTTGGGATTCGATCTCTCCCACGGTGGACATTTAACCCACGGTTCCCCTGTAAATTTCTCGGGAAAACTTTACAATCCTGTTTTCTATGGGGTAGATAAGGAAACCGGACTAATAGATTACGATCAGGTTGCTGAAATTGCCGAAAGAGAAAAACCTAAAATGATTATTGCTGGAGCTTCGGCATATTCAAGGGAGATTGATTATAAGAGATTTAGAGAGATTGCCGATAGTGTAGGAGCAATTCTGTTTGCAGATATAGCGCATCCAGCCGGCCTAATCGCCAAAGGACTAATTGGCGACCCAATGCCGCATTGCCATATTGTAACTTCAACCACGCACAAAACCCTTCGTGGGCCTCGTGGTGGAATTATAATGATGGGTAAAGATTTTGATAATCCTTTTGGCCAAAAGCTTAAAAATGGTAAACTCAAAAAGATGTCTACTTTGCTTAATAGCGGAATTTTCCCAGGAAATCAGGGTGGACCTTTAGAGCATATTATCGCTGCAAAGGCGGTTGCTTTTGGAGAAGCTTTAACCGATGAGTTTTTGCATTATACCGTACAGGTGAAAAAGAACGCTGCAAAACTAGCTGATATTTTTGTTGAAAAAGGATATGAAGTGATTTCAGGTGGAACCGATAATCATTGTATGCTTATTGACCTTAGAAATAAAAATGTAAGCGGAAAAGAGGCTGAAGAAGCATTAAGTAAAGCTGAAATTACTGTTAATAAAAATATGGTTCCTTTTGATGATGAATCACCTTTTGTAACTTCCGGAATTAGAATTGGTACAGCTGCAGTTACCACCCGCGGACTTATAGAAGCAGATATGCCTAAAATAGTGGACTTTATTGAACGCGTAATTACCAATATAGATAATGATAGTGAACTTGAAGCCGTAAAGCAGGAAGTAAAAGCTATGATGAAAGGAAAACCACTTTTTAAAATGTAATTTCTTTTTAAAGCTTAATATTAAAAAAGCTTATTTGAAAGAGTTTCTTCGTGTTAGATCCTGAAACAAGTTCAGGATGACGGAAAATAAACAAACTTTCAAATAAGCTTTTTTATGTTTTCTACTGGAGCTAGGTTTAAATTATTGCTGAAAAACTTTCTTTAATTCTTCCGAAATCTTAGCAGGTCTTTTCTTTTTCTGATCCATAAGCGCCCAGGTGGTTTTTGCTTCTAACAAAACTTTTCCGGTTTCAGCATTTTTTATAATCACGTGACGAACAGATTTTACGTGAGAAGTTTCACCAACGTAAGTTTGCAATAAGATCTTATCGCCCAAAAAAGCCTGCTGCTTATAACTGATTTCATGTTTTACGACTATCCAGAAGAATTTTTCATTTTGCTCCTTTGTAGCCCGGGCTTCCCAGTGCGCTTTCGCAACATCCTGAACCCATTGTACATACTGCACGTTATTCACGTGATTTTGCTCGTCTAAATGCCGTTCTTCAACTAAAAAACTTTGTTCAAATATTTCCGGGGTTTCAGCCATTATTTTTCGATTATTTCTACTTCAAAAATCTTATCCCAGTTTTTTCCGGTCACGTAAAGTTTGTTGGTATTTTGATTATAGGCAATTCCGTTTAAAACGTGATTTTGAGAATCCAAATCTTCAAGATTAGATAAACGTTCCCGTAATCCCCTAAAATCTATCACCCCTTCTATTGCTCCGTTTTCAGGATTTATAATGGTAACACTGGGAAACTGGTAAGTATTGGCATAAATTTTTCCGTCAACCCATTCCAATTCATTGAATTTTGAATAAATTTTGGTGTTGGTAGCCACTTGTATAAAATCTTTTTCAGCCAAAGTTTCCGCATCCAGAATCCAGATTTTTTCGGTACCATCGCTTTTATAAAGTTTTGTTCCGTCATTACATAAGCCCCAGCCTTCCTTGCTTTGGTTGTAGCCAAAAGTGCCGGTTTGTTCAAAATTATCGAGATTATAGATCAAACCTTCTTTTTTGCGCCAGGTAAGCAGGTAAAGTTTATTATCGAGAATGGTAAGTCCTTCGCCAAAATAAGTGTCTTCCAGGTTGATTTTATTTAGCACTTCTCCCGTTTCAAGATTTATTTTTCTTAGAGAAGAATTTCCGTATTGCCCGGTGCTTTCGTATAAAGTATCCTGATAAAATTCCAGGCCCTGGGTGTAGGCTTCGCTATCGTGCGGATATTCCTTAATTACCTTATAGGTATAAGCTTTTGGAGACTGGTTGTTTAAAACCTTAAGATTATCGCTAATGGTATCGGTTTCTCCTTCAGAAAAAACAATTGCTTCCAGTTTTTGACGTCCTAATTTTGTGTTTTCTAATGAAACAGAAAAAGAAGTTTCAGCTTTTAAAGTTCGAAGATACTCTTGCTGAAAATAAAGTTGAATAGAATCGATTTGACGGTCTTTCAAATTTTCGATAGAGCCTTCAATCGTTTCCCCCAACTTAAATTCGGTCTTATTTTCAGCGGTTTTCAACTTAAAATAAGAAGTTTTTTTATCGGAATTACTTCCGCAGGAAAAAATTATAAAGCCTAATAATAACAGAGACAGGAACTTAAATTTATTCATTCTTCTTTTGCATTAAATACCTTGCTAAAATACTTAATTCACTTCAAAAAATACTTGCGTAAAGTAGGAAAGATTGTATATTTGCAGCGGCAAGTCCCACACAACCAGCTCCTGCTGAATCCCCCAGGGCAGGAACGCAGCAAGGGTAGGCGGTCGTAGCGGTGTGATGTGGGGAGCTTGCCATTTTTTGTTTCTAAAGGTTCTAAATTTTATCGCATCTTTGCAGCCTATGAAAACAAATGCTTCTCCTCAAAAAGTAGTGCTTATTACCGGGGCTTCTTCCGGAATCGGAAAATCTATAGGCGAATATCTTTCAAAACAGAATTTCAAAGTTTACGGTACCAGCCGGAATCCTTCAAAAATATCCCATCCTCCTTTTGCAATGGTCGCTTTAGACGTAACCAAAAAAGAAACTATTGCTGCAGCAATTGATCAAATTATTGCTGAACATGGTAAAATTGATGTGCTTATCAATAATGCCGGAGTTGGAATTACCGGGCCAATCGAGGAAACGCCGGACGAGGAAATCGCTAAAGCTTTTGAAACCAATTATTTTGGACCTATAAAAGTGATAAAAGCGGTTTTGCCGGGAATGAGAAAACAAAACAGCGGATTAATTATAAATATTACTTCTATCGCCGGTTATATGGGCTTGCCTTACCGCGGAATTTATTCGGCTTCAAAAGGAGCTTTGGAACTCACTACCGAAGCTTTTAGAATGGAATTAAAAGATTTTAATATTAAAATGACCAATGTAGCACCTGGCGATTTTGCCACCAATATCGCGGCAGGACGTTATCACGCACCTGTGCTGGAAGATTCTCCTTATAAAGAACCCTACGGTAATACCCTGAAATTAATGAACAAAGATGTTGATGCCGGGAAAGATCCTTTACTAATGGCTAAGGCCGTGCACAAGATTATTCAGGAAAAAGATCCTCGCGGGCATTATAAAGTTGGGGAAGTACTTCAGAAATTCTCAGTAGGTTTAAAACGAATTTTGCCCGATAAAGTTTATGAAAAGATGCTCCTAAAGCATTATAAGTTATAATTTTGCGAATACAACATATTAATAAACAACTATAGATTATGAAATTTTTTATTGATACTGCCAATCTTGATCAAATAAGGGAAGCCCAGGCACTTGGGGTTTTAGATGGTGTAACTACCAATCCGTCTTTAATGGCGAAAGAAGGAATTTCCGGAAAAGATAATATTTACAAGCATTATAGAGAAATTTGTGAGATTGTAGATGGTGATGTGAGTGCTGAGGTAATCGCTACCGATTTTGACGGAATAGTTAGAGAAGGTGAGGAGCTGGCAGAATTGCATGAGCAAATTATTGTAAAAGTTCCTATGATTAAAGAAGGGATTAAAGCAATTAAATACTTTAGCGACAACGGAATTAAAACCAACTGTACTTTAGTATTTTCTGCAGGACAGGCTTTATTGGCTGCAAAAGCGGGAGCAACTTATGTTTCTCCGTTTATTGGCCGTTTAGATGATATCTCTACCGATGGTCTAAACCTTATTGAAGATATTAGGTTGATATATGATAACTACGGTTTTGAAACCGAAATACTTGCAGCATCTATACGTCATTCTATGCACGTTTTGGAATGCGCTAAGTTAGGTGCCGATGTTATGACCGGGCCACTTTCTTCTATTGAAGGTTTATTAAAACACCCACTTACCGATATTGGCTTAGAAAAATTCCTTGCCGATTATAAGAAAGGGAATCAGTAAGTAATTACGGAAATAAATTAGCAGAAAGGCTATTTAAAGAGATCTTGTTTTCGTCAAGCTGAGCTTGTTTCAGCTTCTAG
>JAGXIG010000106.1 GCA_024635815.1 Salegentibacter sp. | reverse complement strand
CTGTTAAAAAAGACATTCCTATAGATCCGTGTATTCTCCCCTTAAACCGGCTTGTGCGCTCCATTGTTCCCAATCTCTGGTAGCGCTTGCATAAATCGCATAGACATTCTCATCATAATGAAATTCATCTGAAAGGTTTTCATAAAGATTTTCCAAACTTTCTGCATTAAAAAAATCGATCCCACTTTCTGAATCAATGCTGGATAATTTTAATCCACTTTCAAAGGAAGTTTCCCCCAGGGTGGTACTAAGGTCTATTTGTGCGGTAAAAATGTTGATATCCTGTATGGCTTCAGTATTAAAAGCAATATTATTAGCAACTTCTCCATTTCCCGAGAAATACTCGGTTGCCACCCTCTGGTCACGTTCCTGATCAAATTTAGTATAATGCGCTCCTGCAGAAATATTTCCTCCATTTTCTAAACTATGGGTATAACTAAGATCTAGCGCAATATTGCTATCATCTGTATTTACATTGCTATCGGTAAGAAAGTTTGAAAATGCAGTATTTCCCATAGCGGAAACATCGGTTTGCACCGAATTATCAAAAGTTTTATCTGGTGAATACAGAAAATTAGAAGAAAAACTAAGCTTATTTTTTTCATCAAAATCATAATCCATAATCACATTGGCGTTATGAGCCTGCGAGCGGGTAATTCTTTCAAAATCGCTTTCCCATCTTTGTCCGCCTTCCTGATTTGGGCTAAAATTTATATAACTATCGTCCCTTTTTATCTCTTTCCGTGGACTAAACGTATAATTGGCAAAAACGTTTAGCTTATCACCTTTCCAGTAATGGCTGGTTCCAAATTGATATTTTGGAACAATCCCCTGAGTATATGCGCCCTCTAAACTGCCTTTGTAACCGGGGGAAATCGCAGAGCTCGTATTTATGTTTAAAATCGCTCCACCTTCAGCTTCATAACGCGCCGGCGGATTGGTAATCACTTCAACCGACTTAATATTTTCTGCTGAATAACTTTGCAAAAGGGTTTGTAATTCATCTGCAGTAAGCTGTACTTTGCGGTCGTTGATATAAACCGTTACGCTAGAATTTCTAACCTGCAACTGTCCCTGGCTCATAATAACACCGGGTGTTTGGCGTAAAATATCCCAACTATTCCCACTGGAAAGCATAGAATTTTCAACATCAAAAGTAATGCGGTCTATGCTTCTAGTAATTTTTGGTTTCCTGGTATTAATGGTAACTTCATCTAAATTTGAAGCGCCCTCTTTTAATGTAACTTCTCCTATTCTATTGTCTGATTTGACCGATATCTGCTGAAGAAACTCCTCATAACCAATAAAACTTACTTTCAACAAATAATCGTTCGATGCAATTTCCTGAAGCCAGAACTCCCCATTATCTTCTGAAATGGTACCCTTATAAACCGATGTAGAATCTTTAGCATTTAATAAAATCACATTGGCAAAAGCAACAGGTTCATTGGTTTCGGTAACCAATTTTCCTTTTACAGAATGTTGTGCGAATAAAGAACTGGTAAATAAAACAAGTAGGGTAACAAGAATTAGGGGGTAGTTTCTGCTCATATATTTTAAATGGTTATTATGGAAAAATCATTCAAATATATACTATCCTATATAAGCTGTAAAATATTTAGGTATTCTATTCCCTAATTCTGAATATTTTTTAACAAGTCGTTTATAAATTATTCTATTATCGAATCATATAAAACCTGCTGAATATTGGTTCTGGTATTCAGTTGATAAAGCCTTGTATTGCTTCGGCTTGGCAGCACACGATTGGAAAGAAACAAATAAAGCAAATCTTCTTCGGGATCTACCCAGGCCATAATTCCTGTAAAACCGGTGTGGCCAAAACTCGCCTTGCTTGCATCTTTAGCCGTATTGCTGCTTTCACCTTTATATTCTAAGTAGGGTTTGTCAAATCCGAGTCCGCGATGATTGTCATTTTCAGGAAATTGCGTGGTACTCCAGTTTTGCAGGGTTTCTTCTTCAATGTAACGCTCCCCGGCATATTCCCCCATATTCAAATACATCTGCATCAGTTTTGCCAAATCATTAGCGGTAGAAAAAAGTCCTGCATTAGCCGAAACGCCCCCCATCATAATCGCGCCTTCGTCATGCACCATTCCGTGGATAGGTTTATGACGTAATAAATAATCGTGTTCTGTAGGTACAATTCGGCTCTTTTCAAAGCGCTCCATCGGATTATAACCTAGTGTTGTGGCCCCGAGTTTATCATAAAAATTCTCGTTTATATATTTTCTGAAATTTTCTCCTGAGATTTCTTCTACAATAGAAGGTAACAGGTAAAAAGCCAAACCCGAATATTGGTATTTTGCCTCCTCTTCAAGTTCAGATTTCTTGATGGCTTTAAACATCTTATTCTGGTAATTTCTATGCAACCATTGATCTTCGCTTACTTTGATGGGGAACCTTCTGGAGGAATCTTTTTTAAAAGTGAACCATTTATAGCTTCCGTTTTTTCGTAAAGTATTCTTCCAATATGGAATCCAGGGTTTAAATCGTGCCTGATGCGTAAGAATTTGCCGAAACGGCACTCCCGCTTTATTGGAATTTTTAAAATAAGGCAAATAATCATCTATTGAAGCATCAAGACCAAATCTACCCTCGTCCTGCAACTTCATTAAGGCCGGCAATGCCGAAGAAACCTTTGTTACCGAAGCCAGGTCGTACAAATCGGTTTTCTTAACCTTTACGGTATCGCTGTATTCGTGATAGCCATAAGCTTTATGTAGAACGATTTTACCATTTTTAGCGACTAAAATTTGCCCTCCCGGCGTTGCTTTTTTTTTTATAGCTTCCTGCATTAAGGAATCCACACCGCCAAAAAGCACTTCAGAATTCATCCCGGCATCTTCGGGAAGGGTATATTTAAATCTTATTTTTCCATTAACGTCCAACCCGTCTCCTGACTTAAATTTTTCACCAATACTCACCGGAAGTCTTCCGTTTGCTCCTACCCCGCCAAAAATAAGTTGAGCAGCCAGGTCTTGAGTGGTTTTGCTGTCCTGATAAGTCAAGATCAACCCGGCAGCATTTTCAATTTTATCCAGTTTATTTATTGAATAAGGGTTTTTAAAATAGCTGAAAATAGTACGCTTTTTTCCGGCAAGTTCTGCTATAAAATCCTGGACGGATTTAGAAAATTTCATCGTATTCCGCGGAAAACGGCTATCGTCGTGAATTCCCCCAATTACAAGGTTATATTCTGAAAGTTTCTCTTTAATTTTCTCTATTTCTGAAGTACTGGCGTCAGCTTTTAACTGGAAGTTTTTTACTTCGGTATATAAATTCAGGGTTTTCTGAAATTCTGTTTGTTTTGAAGCTCCAAAAGAAATCGCAGCCAGCTTTAAAGTATCAAGCCTTCTTAAAGGCAAAATGCTTTTTTCATTTTTCAGTACAGTTAGCGAGGCTTCTACCAGTTTTCTGTTCAGGAATTTTGCTTCGCCGGTATTTATTTCTTTCAGGATATTTTTAGGACTTTGTTCCTTATATTCATTTAAACCAACCCAATGTTTTACCGCCAGGATCTTCCTTACCCGTTCGTCCAGCTGTTTTTGTGAAATTAATCCCTGCTGAATTGCTTTACTAACTTCCTCTATTGCTTTGGGAACATCTTCGGTAAATTCCAAAAGATCGTTCCCCGCTAATATGGCGTCTTTATCTACAATCCCGGGTTCATTTCCCTTGGTAACGCCCTTCATATTCATCGCATCAGTCACAATCAAACCTTCAAACCCTAAACTATCTTTTAGAATTCCGGTGATAATTGATTTTGATAAAGTTGAAGGCACTCCGGTAGAATCTAAAGCAGGAATATTTAAATGAGCTACCATTACGCCACCAATTCCGGCGTCTATTAATTCTTTAAAAGGGTACATTTCCAATGAATCCAATCTTTCAAAAGGATGATTTATCTGCGGAAGCGCATAATGCGAATCGGTATCGGTATCTCCGTGTCCCGGGAAATGCTTGGCGGTAGTGAGCAAATTCGCATCCTGCATTCCGCTCATATAGGCAATTCCCTTTTGAGAAACGTTTTCTTTATTTTCGCCAAAAGAACGGAAATTGATCACCGGGTTGTTGGGGTTATTATTTACATCTACCACCGGTGCAAAATTGAGGTGAAGTCCGGTGCGTTTTATTTGTCGGGCAACTTCTTGTCCAAGGTCATAAACCAAACTATCGTCCCGAATTGCGCCCAGCGCCATTTGGTAAGGATAGCTTATGGTATTGTCCAGGCGCATTCCCAACCCCCACTCGGCATCGATTGCTCCCAACAGAGGAACTTCTGAAGTTAACTGGTAATCGTTCATCAATTTCAATTGCGACTCAGGATCTCCCTGGAAAAAAATCAATCCTCCAATTTTTTGTTCGTTAATTAATTTTAAGATTTCTTCTTTATGCGCATTACCCCTGTTTGAATAAGCCGCCACCATAATAAGTTGAGCAATTCGCTCTTTGGGCGTAAGCTCTTTCATTATGGAATCTACCCATTTGCTGTTTGTATATTGAAGAAACTCAGGGGATTTTTTAGCGTTTTCCTGGGCCTGAATTGACAGTCCAAAAAAAGCCATTGCAAATATGAATAAGAGTGAAGTTTTATTCCTCATTTTATAGTAATTGATTTATACGTTGATACAGATACATTTTCTATGCCAGTAGCCCAGCAATGATATATACTAACATAAGAAATTGTAGTAGAGCTTTAATTGTTTAGCCAGCTAAGATATAAGTTTTCGTAATGCCAAAGTTTTAAGCCCTGCCCGTTAACATAAATAATTATCATAAGCATTGCTCAATGCAACACATCCAATTACAAATAATGCTGGATTTCGCTCGTCTATATTTTCTTAAATAATTTGGTGGCTCTCTTCATTCTCCCTTATAGTAATTCTAAGGTAGGTACACCGGTTTAAAAATTCCATATTATAAATATGAATTTTCGATTAAATAATCAATATTTTATACTTTTAAACTTAAATGAATTGATTTATTAAAGGTTTGAAATAAACCTTCAAAAATCAAAAATAAAACTATCAGATAATAGGTGTGGGCATTAATCCCTTGGGGCGAATTCCAGCTTATACGGTGTTACTATCGCAATAATGGACGATATATTTAAAGACCAGGGAAGCCTGGTAAAATCACATATCAGCTAAAGAAAATTATGGCCAGATTAAATCTTTTAGAAGAAACACGCTTTGAAAAACTACCGGTAAAAGTTTATCAAGATGAACATATTGCCTCAAAAAAAGTAGCCAAACGTATTGCAGATCTTATCCGGCGAAAGCAGGAGAATCAAGAAAACGCGGTTTTAGGGCTAGCTACCGGAGCCACACCGGTTGAGGTCTATGAAGAATTGGTACGCATGCATAAACAGGAAGGTTTAAGTTTTAAAAACGTGATCACCTTTAATCTGGACGAATATTACCCTATGCACCCTGATTCCAAGCAGAGCTATGTGAAGTTTATGGATGAAAATCTTTTTAGTCATATAGACATAAAAAGAGATAATATTCATATTCCTGACGGAACGCTATTAAAAGAGAACATTACCGATTACTGCCTGGCCTACGAAAATAAAATTGGGGCGGTTGGCGGTTTAGACCTCCAGCTATTAGGAATTGGTAGAACCGGTCACATAGGTTTTAACGAACCCGGATCGGCTCCAAATTCAGGAACACGCCTGGTGACTTTAGACGATCTAACCCGTCGGGATGCATCGCGCGATTTTGGAGGTAAAGAAAATGTACCTACCAAAGCCATTACTATGGGAATTGGTACCATTTTTAAAGCGAAAGAAATTATTTTAATGGCCTGGAGCAAGAAAAAAGCACCAATCATTAAAAAAGCAGTAGAAGGCAAAATGTCTGGAAATGTACCGGCTACCTACCTTCAACTTTCTGATAACGTTGAATTTATTTTAGATAAAGACGCGGCTTCAGAGTTAACAAGGTTTGATACACCCTGGTTGGTAAAAGACTGTGCCTGGGATAAAGCGCTGATTAAAAAAGCGGTAATTTGGCTTTCTTCCGAAGTAAAAAAACCAATCCTAAAACTTACCGACGAAGATTACAATACCAACGGAATGGCACAACTTGCTACCGAGCAAGGCCCTGCCTATGATATTAATATTGATGTTTTTAATCAATTACAACATAGTATTACCGGGTGGCCCGGCGGAAAACCAAACGCCGATGATTCGCAACGTCCTGAAAGAAAAAATCCTGCTCAAAAGCGGTCGGTTATTTTTTCCCCGCATCCAGACGATGACGTGATTTCTATGGGCGGAACCTTCATCAGGCTGGTAGACCAGGGGCACGATGTTCACGTGGCTTATCAAACTTCGGGAAACACCGCGGTTTGGGATACTGATGTTCTGCGATATGTTGAATTTGCCATAGATTTTAAGAAAAGCACCGGGGAAAATACCGAAAAACTGGAGGCTACTTACGAGAAAATGCGAGCTTTTATAGAGAAAAAAGAGCCTAACGATATCGATCTTGATGAAATAAGAGATGTAAAAGCCTTTATTAGAAAATCTGAAGCCATCGCGGGAGCTCGCTATGCAGGACTGAAGGATAAGAACATCCATTTTATGTCACTGCCATTTTATGAAACCGGGAAAAAAATTAAAAATCCGGTAACCGATAAGGACGTAGAGCTCACCATGGAGTTGCTTAATGAGGTAAAACCCCACCAGGTTTTTGCCGCCGGAGATTTCGCCGATCCTCACGGAACTCATATTGTTTGTTTCCGTATAATTCTTGAAGCAATGAAAAGGCTACGAAAAACTGAAGCCTGGACCAAAGACTGCTGGTTGTGGATGTACCGCGGCGCCTGGCAGGAATTTGAAGTTCACGAGATTGAAATGGCAGTACCATTGTCTCCAAAAGAAGTACAACGCAAAAGAAATGCGATCTTCCAACACCAATCACAAAAAGACCGGCCGGTATTCCCAGGAGACGACGAACGTGAATTTTGGGTAAGAGCCGAAGAAAGAAATCGAGAAACAGCCGAAAGTTACGACAAACTCGGCCTTGCAAATTATGAGGCTATGGAAGCTTTTGTAAAATGGAAATTCGAATAAAATAAATACAAGTTTGTTAGAATAAATTCCCTTAACGGAGTCAAATTATAGACATGAAAAAATTAATTCCTGTTTTTTATATAATAATGGTCTTAGCTATTATTTCCTGTGGAAGCAATCCCTACACAAAAACCAACCGTTTACATAAAAAACAGGCAAAAGCTTATAGCAAACAGTTAAAGGAGTTACCTACCCAGAACGAATCCGCACTCAATTATGGAGAGTACTGGGTGGGAACTACTAATTTTAATTTACGCAAACCTAACTATGTAGTAATCCATCACACCGCTCAAGATTCTATACAACAAACCTTAACCACTTTTACCCTTCCCAGAACCCAGGTAAGTTCCCATTATGTAATTGCCAAAAACGGCGAAATCTTTCATATGCTTAACGACTATTATCGCGCCTGGCACGGTGGCATTGGAAAATGGGGCAACAATACCGATTTAAATTCATCTTCTCTGGGAATTGAAATTGATAATAACGGAAAAGAAGAATTTACCGAGCTACAAATAATTAGTTTAATTGAATTGCTCGAGGAAATTAAGGAGAAATACAGTATTCCGGCGGAAAATTTTATTGGCCATTCTGATATTGCACCTTCCAGAAAAGTAGATCCAAATGCTAACTTTCCGTGGAAACGTTTAGCCAAGGAAGGTTTTGGATTATGGTATGATGATGCTGAGGTGAAAAAATTAAAGTTGGAAGCTGAATTTTTTAAACCAAATCCTTTGGCAATAAACCTCAATTCCAGGCTCAATACCCGAATCCCATTTATAGATAAATTGGTTTTTCCTGAAGTAATTCCGGCAGGTTTCAATGTTGAAAATGCATTAAAAATCATAGGCTTTGATACCTCAGATCTGGAAGCTGCAAAAAGCGCTTTTAAATTGCATTTTATACAAAAAAATCTTGATGAACCCTTTAATAAATATAATTTAAAGGTGCTTTATGTAATGCATAAGAAGTACTTCTAATCAAGAAAACCTCACAGGTCTCAAAGACCTGTGAGGTTTAAATTTTACATCTTCACTTCTTCAGCTTCAGAAGTTGTAAATAAATCCGAGTTTTTAAGATAGATTAGCCCCTTATCTTCTTTATTTAAAATTCGCTTGGTGCGTAGGTATCGATTGTAGTTATATTCGTCGAAATCTTCGGCTTCGGTGTCAAAATTACTAATGTGCACTTCACCCATGGAATGAATGAATTTATTATCCCCAATCCACATCCCGACGTGAATTACGCGCTCTGAAGTGGAATCGGTTGCCGGTCTTCCGAAGAAAAGTAAATCACCTTTTTGCAGATTTTCGAAATTCTTTTCGGTATCTACTACTTCCCCGGTATGAATTTGTTGGGAAGCATCACGCGGAATCACCATTCCATTTAGAAAAAATATGGTTTTGGTATAACCGCTGCAGTCTACACCTTTTGGTGAGGTACCACCCCATAAATAAGGTAACCCCATTAGTTTTTTGGAAGTCGCTACCAGATCTTCTTCGGTTTGATCTAAAGAAGTCAGCCAAGCCTCGTAAGGTTGCGCATAAGCTTTCTCTACAAAGGCTTTCTTGCCATTTGGATATTCTACCTCGTAAAAACTATTCTGTTCGTTTACGAGCTCTAAAATGTTCCCTGCCACAAGATCTGAAACGGTCTGGGAATCAGTATTAGCTTCAATATAAGAATTTCCTGTAGGTTCGGTAAAAATTAGCTTATCATTGGATTTCCATTCTAAAAATTCTTCTTCGGTCATATTCTGAATTCCGCCGTAATCTACCCAGGCCAGATAACCTTCCGGAGTTTGGATATAATACCAACTTCCTTCTTTTTTATAAACTTTTAACGGCATTCCCAGTGTTGCCTGTGTAACCAATTGTGCCGAATGTTTTGGGGCATCCCTAAGATTCGCTACGGAAATTTTTACCACTCCGTGAGTTTTGTTTTCCAAACCTTCAGTATCGGGAAGCACTTTAATGCTATCGGTAAATTTGATGTTTTCTGCTTTTAATTTTTCTTTTAAGGCTTCTACCGCTTTGAGATCATTTGATTCGCCTTTTAAAATATAAGAATCTCCTTTTTTTTCAGCTTTAACATCAAAAAGCGCTACCCGGCCATCGGGGGCGTATTCTTCTTCAACCTCAGCGATTTGATTATCAAGCGGGCTGTCCTCTTTTTCTGCTTTTTCCCCGCAGGAAGCGAAAATGAAAAAGCTGAGAAGAAAAGGTAAATAGGATTTTGTTATTAGTTTCATTCGTTATAATTATTTTTTCTTAGTCATTCAGAAGCTTAGATCCTGAAACAAAGAGGTGTACAAATTAAAAAGCAAGAGCAAATTAGTGAATTGTGACTTAATTTTATTTCTCATATAATTCCACTCCGGTGCCATTTCTTTCAGGGAAATGCACTTTTTCATCATAGACTTTTACGCCATCGGCGATATCGTTTTTAATTAGGAGTCCGCCGTCCATATCCACGTAATCCAGTAGCGGCAATAATTG
>JAGXIG010000105.1 GCA_024635815.1 Salegentibacter sp. | reverse complement strand
TCCTGGTTGTCTTTATTTATCGCTATTGCTCCTATGCTTGGTTTCATGGGTACTGTAATTGGTATGATTACCGCCTTCGATAGAATTGAAGCTGCTGGTGATATGCAACCATCTCTTGTAGCCGGAGGTATTAAAGTGGCACTTCTTACAACCGTATTTGGTTTGATCGTAGCTATTATTCTTCAAATATTTTACAACTATATCATCGCTAAGATAGATAGTATTGTAAACGATATGGAAGATGCTTCTATCACCCTTATCGATATGTTGGTAGCTTACAAAAACAAAAAAAGAATCTAAGACCAGATTAAATTATGACTTTACATAAAATATTAAAATATGTATCAATCGTTATAGGCGTTATAGGTCTTATCCTTCTTGGTAGGATACTAGCCGAAGACGGTGATGCTATAGAGGCCTCGGCCGATTTGCAATCCAGTCTCCTCAATCCATTTATGTACGTAGCATATTTAGTATTGTTGATTGTTATTGCATTGGTTGCTATCTTCGTGATAAAAGGCCTGTTTAAAGGAAATATAAAAAACACGCTTATTGCTGTTGGTTCATTTATAGTAGTTATTGTAATTGCTTATCTTGTAACTGATGGAACTGAAATGACTCTAAAAGATGGAGATATTCTTTCAGCCAGTGCGGCTCATTGGGTAAGTGCAGGTTTAGTAACTTTCTACATTCTTGCAGGTATTGCTATTTTAGCAATGCTAATTTCAGGAATTAAAAAATTAACAAAGTAATAATATGGCAAGAAGATCAGCACCAGAAGTTAATGCCGGTTCTATGGCCGATATTGCTTTCTTGCTTCTAATCTTCTTTTTGGTTACAACAACCATTGAGACAGATAGCGGGATTAGCAGGAAGTTGCCGGAATGGCAGCCTGAAGAGCAAGATCCGCCGGTAATTAAAGAGCGAAATATCTTCCAGGTATTGGTTAATGCAAACAATCAATTACTTGTAGAAGATGAGGAGATGGAGATTGGGGAATTAAGACAGGCAGCTGTAGAATTTCTTGACAATGGTGGAGGAACAGGTGGTGAAGCTTGTGATTTCTGCCAGGGAGCCGGAGACCCAAGTTCATCTGTTAACCCAACGAAAGCTATTATTTCTTTGGTAAATAACAGAGGAACTGAGTATGGAACGTACATCGCTGTACAAAATGAACTTGTAGCGGCATATAACCAACTTAGAGATAGGGAAGCACAGCGATTATTTGGTACTAGCTTCACAGAGATGGAGGCCAGATATAATGATTCCCGTACCAGTGAAGGAGACAAGGAAACTCTGAAGGAGAGAATTGGAGTGATAAAAGATATGATTCCTCAGAAGCTTTCTGAAGCCGAACCACAGGGTTAATAACCTTAATATAAAACTTAAATTTAAGACTCAATTATGTCTAAATTCAAAAAGAAAAAAAGTGAAGGGCAACCAGCCATTAGTACAGCATCTTTACCAGATATTGTATTTATGTTGCTGTTCTTCTTTATGGTTGTTACCGTTATGCGTCAAAATACGCTAATGGTACAAAATAAGTTGCCGTTTGCCGATCAGGTTGAAAAACTGGATAAGAAAGATCTTGTTATGTATATTTATGCTGGTAAACCCAGTCCTAGATATCAGCAAAGATTTGGTTCTGAAGCCAGAATTCAGTTAAACGATAAATTTGCGAGGGTTGATGAGGTACAACAATTTATCTTTGCTGAAAGAGAAACTAAACGTGAAGAGTTGATTCCATATCTTACAACGGCCCTTAAGGTAGATGAAGAAACTAATATGGGATTGGTTTCAGATATTAAACAAGAATTGAGAAAGGCTGAAGCACTTAAGATCAACTATACGACCAAGCAAGGTGACGCATTACAAAATATGCAATAAGGACCAATAGGTCATTTTTTCAAAACTGTATAAACATCCTGTCTAAATTTAAATATTTGGCAGGATGTTTTTTTATCTTTAGACTGAATATACCTGTGGTTTAAAATGAATAAATTATTCAAGGTTTTTATATTATTTCTTTTCCTTAGCGCTCCGCTATCAGCGCAAACTGACATAGAGGATAGGCTAGAAAGCATTCCCGATTCTGTCCCTTCAGTAATTGATAGTTTGTACCGGGAGGATCAATTTTATGTTGGTTTAACTTTTAACCTCATAGGTAATAAGCCGGAAGCAATTTCCCAATCTGGCTTTTCAGGGGGATTTCATGCCGGGTTCACCAGGGATTTTCCTCTTAATGACCGTAGGAATATCGCAATTGCTGCTGGATTGGGCTGGTCTTTTAATAGTTATAGCCATAATCTTTTTATAGGTGAAGATGAAAACGGAGAAAGCATCTTTCGAAACCTTACGCGCGATTTAGATTATAGTACAAACCGCTTTTCTACACAACTTATTGAAGCGCCATTGGAGTTTCGCTGGCGTACTTCTAACACCGAAACTTATAAATTCTGGAGGGTTTATACCGGACTTAAATTCGGTTATATCTATCATTTCAAAAGTAACTTTGTTCAACCCGAAAATCAAGTAATTCAAACCGATGTCCCCGAATTAGATCGTTTTCGAATGGGGGCAACTTTCACTTTTGGATATAATACTTTTAATTTTCATATTTATTACAGTCTAAACTCCTTATTTCCGGAAGCTCGCTTAAATGAAGAAACAATAGGCATTTCAGTGTTTAGGGTAGGACTAATGTTTTATATTCTATAACCAGAAATATAAAACCAGGGCTTGAGGAATTACCCCGCAAACCAAGCCAAGTAAAAGTTCGTTAAAGGTATGTGCCTTGTAATAAATTCTGGAAGAGGCGGTCAAACCCAGGGCAAGTAACAAAAAGCTGATAGTGTAGCTCAAATCAATTTTAAAATTCAGGCTAATACCAATTAGAAAGATTAAAAGGCCGCCCATACCCATCATATGTAAACTTGCTTTCAGCCGAAAAACCACCAAAGTAAACGCCAGTAAAGTAGCAAAGAGAATCCCAACAAAATAGTAATAAAGTGCCGCGTAATTATATACGTTTAGGATCTGGTTTAACACCATGGTAACTAAAATAGAATAGAATAGCAATGGCCATTTTCTTTCTTTTACATCTTCTAAAAATATAGATTGTACCTTTCCGAGATTTTTCAGTAAAAAATAAAAAACCACCGGAATAAATATAGTAAGTATAGCGATGGCCAATAATTTGGCCTGTACTACCCCATTAGGAAAAAATCTGGGCGTAAAAACGAAATACAAAAAACTAGCCGTCAGTGGAAGCCATAACGGGTGAAAAATAAAAGAAGCACTCTTTAATAGGAACCTCATTAAATTTCTTTTCGAAGTCTGGCAACCGAAATATCTAGCTGCTCTCTATATTTTGCAACCGTTCGTCGTGCAATAGGGTAGCCTTTGTCTTTAAGAACTTTTGCAAGCCTTTCATCGGTAAGTGGTTTGCGCTTGTCTTCTTCTTCTATAGACATCTCGAGGATTTTCTTGATCTCCCGGGTAGAAACATCTTCTCCTTGATCATTTTTCATAGATTCAGAGAAGAATTCTTTTATGAGTTTTGTTCCGTAGGGTGTGTCAACATATTTACTGTTGGCAACCCTGGAAACCGTAGAAACGTCCATTTCTATTTCATCGGCAATATCCTTTAAGATCATAGGTCGCAGGTTGCGCTCATCGCCGGTAAGAAAATATTCTTTTTGATAATTCATAATAGAACTCATCGTAACCATTAAGGTTTGCTGCCTCTGTTGAATAGCCTCAATAAACCATTTTGCAGCGTCCAGTTTCTGTTTTATAAACATCACCGCATCCTTCTGGGCTTTCGTTTTTTCTTTAGATGCCTTGTAACCTTTTAGCATATCGCTGTAATCCCTGGAAACATGCATTTGCGGTGCGTTTCTTCCGTTAAGGCTTAATTCTAAATCACCATCAACGATTTTAATGGTAAAATCTGGGATAACGTGTTCTACCATTCTGGTATTTCCGGAATAAGAACCACCAGGTTTAGGATTTAGATGCTCAATAACATCTATAGCTTCCCGTAGTTCGTCTTCAGAAATATCGTGTCTTGAAAGAATTTTGGTATAATGCTTTTTACTGAATTGATCGAAAGAGCGATCTAAAATGTCTTCAGCCAATTCTACGGCTTTTGTGGGCTCCCTACGTCTTAATTGTATAAGAAGGCATTCCTGAAGCGATCTTGCGCCTACGCCCGCCGGATCAAGTTCCTGAACCTTTTTAAGCACTTTCTCTACAGACTTTTCATCGGTATAAATATTCTGTGTAAAGGCCAGGTCATCTACCACATCCAGTAATTCCCTTCTTAAATATCCACTTTCATCTACACTTCCCACCAAAAACGCCGCGATTTGCTCTTCGGTTTCATCAAATCTCAGGGTACTTAATTGGGTGGTTAAATATTGGGTAAACGATGTTCCAGCTGCGTAGGGCACGCTTTTTTCATCGTCATCGGGGCTGTAATTATTCGCTTGAAGCCTGTAATTTGGTACCTCGTCATCACTTAAATATTCATCAACGTCAATTTCAGTCTCTATAGATTCGGTTCCTTCATCTTCCCGTTCCTTGTCATTATAATCGTCTTCATATTCCTCATACTCATCCTGGGATTCCAACTTGCCATCTTCCAGGGCCGGATTTTCCTCCAGCTCCTGTTTTATACGCTGCTCAAAAGCCTGCGTAGGAAGTTGTATAAGCTTCATCAGCTGAATTTGCTGCGGGGAAAGCTTTTGGGATAATTTGAGATTTAATTGCTGTTTAAGCATAAATTTATTTTGCTTTACTCGATAATCGAGATTTAAATACTTCGCGGCTTGCCTAGCAATCTAGATATATTTTCCAAAATTGCCCATTAGGGTTCAACCCGAGATAGCTGCTCACTCACTAAGTGAGATTTAATTGTTCTAACGCAAGTTTAAAAACCTTTGGTGCTTACTACAAAAATAAGCAAAACAAAGCTACATAGCATTTGGCACAGTAAATGATTGTGGTAAAATTTTGTTAAGGATTCTTAGCTAAATTCTTAATTTCCCTGAATTTCTTCGAAAGTGGAAGCTCAAAACTCATATTTTTCTTACTTACAGGATGCTGAAATTCAAGGCCAGTAGCAGCTAAAAATAAACCGCCTTTTTTGATGATTTCTGAGGCTTGTCCGTAAAGTTTATCTCCAACAATGGGATGACCGTTTTCAGTTAAATGAATCCTTATCTGGTGTGTTCTTCCTGTTTTTGGAAAAGCTTTTACCAGGCTGAAATCTTCATTTTTAAGTTGAAAATGTTCCAAAATTTCGATGCGAGTTTCAGCTTCTTTTTCTTCTATCTTATCTTTTAAAATAGCTGAAGCGGGAATAGTTCCTGAAACCAGTGCGTGATAACGTTTTAGGATCTTTTTTTCTTCAAAAAGCCTGTTCAAATCTACCTGAACCGATTTACTCTTCGCGATAAGCAATAATCCTGAAGTTGGATTGTCTAAACGGTGAACGGGCAGGGGAGTTGGTAAAGCATCTTTGGCTTTAGAATCTTTTAAATTAAAAGCTAATGCATTCTCAATAGTTTTAAAGTAATTCCCGCTGGTAGGAATTCCTGCAGGTTTATGAACCACGGCCAGATAATCGTCTTCAAAAATCACATCCAGTTTTAAAGTAAATACTTTTTTCAACGGATTTTCAGCTTCAAGCAATTCCAGCATTTGTCCTTCTTGAATCCAATCTGATGTTTTAGCGGGTTTTCCATCTAAAAGAATGAGTTCTTTTTTCAGAGCTTTTTTGAGTGAACTTTTAGTAGGTAGGGAAGTGAAAATAGAAACCGCGTATTCCTGCAACCTAATTTTTTCAGTAATAACAGGAACAATATGAGTTTCTTTGATTTTCAAAGTAATTCTTTTATTAAATAAAAAGCTGTTTAAAAAATTCCTGTTTTCGTCAAGCTGAACTTGTTTCAGCTTCTAACATGATTTAATTCTCATTAAATTAGATCCTGAAATAAATTCAGGATGACGGTGGAACAAAAAACCTCACAGGTCTTTAAACTTGTGAGGTTTGAGAATATCTAAAACTCTTTAAAATTCTGCATTACCGGGGAATCTTGGGAAAGGAATTACATCCCTGATATTTCCCATTCCGGTTACGAATTGTACCAATCTTTCAAACCCAAGTCCGAAGCCACTATGAACACAGGTTCCAAACTTACGGGTGTCCAGGTACCACCACAGTTCTTTTTCGTCTATGTTTAATTCCCTCATTTTATTCTGAAGTACGTCTAAACGTTCCTCCCTTTGTGAACCGCCTACAATTTCTCCAATTCCCGGGAAAAGGATATCCATTGCTCTTACGGTTTTTCCATCTTCATTCAGACGCATATAAAATGCCTTGATGTTTGCAGGATAATCGAATAAAATTACCGGGCATTTAAAGTGTTTTTCAACTAAAAAACGTTCGTGCTCACTTTGCAAATCAGCGCCCCATTCTTCGATAATATAATTGAATTTCTTCTTTTTATTCGGTTTTGAATTTTTAAGGATTTCTATTGCTTCAGTATAACTTACCCTTTTAAAATTATTGTCTATTACAAAGTGAAGTTTCTCCAATAAGCCCAATCCGCTGCGATCTGCTTTTGGTTTGGCTTCTTCTTCAGCTTTAAAACGTTTATCCAGAAATTCAAGATCGTCCTGGCAGTGATCTAAAATATATTTTAGTACATATTTTATAAAATCTTCAGCTAAATCCATATTCCCATCCAGATCACAGAAAGCCACTTCGGGCTCTATCATCCAGAATTCGGCTAAGTGACGGGAAGTATTGGAATTTTCAGCTCTAAAAGTTGGTCCAAAAGTATAAATTTGTCCTAGGCCCATCGCATAGGCTTCACCTTCTAATTGCCCCGAAACCGTTAAATTAGTCTCTTTTCCGAAGAAATCTTCACGAAAATCGATGCTGCCATCTTCATTCTTCGGCGGATTTTCCATATCTAAAGCGCTAAGCCTAAACATTTCCCCGGCACCTTCGGCATCGCTCCCGGTAATAATTGGCGTGTTTACATAATGAAAGTTATTTTGCTGAAAATAACTGTGCACAGCAAAAGACAGTTTAGAACGTACACGCATAATGGCACCAAAAGTATTGGTGCGCACACGTAAATGCGCCTGTTCTCTCAGTTTTTCAAGACTATGGCGTTTTGGAGAAAGAATGGTAAGTTTTACTTCTTCGGGATTTGCATCTCCGAGAATAGTAAATTCCTTAACCTCAATCTCAACTCGTTGTTGATTTCCCTGACTTTCAACTAAAGTACCTTTTACAGAAACCGCTGCACCAACGGTGATTCTTTTCAGTTCGTCCTGATCAAAATTTTCAAAATCTATTACACATTGCAGGTTGTTAATGGTAGAACCATCGTTTAAGGCAATAAAGCGATTGCTCCTAAAAGAACGGACCCAGCCGTTCACCTCAAATTCCTGTAGAAATTGATTGCTGTCTAATATTTCAGCAATTTTTGCTTTTATCATTTATATAGATTTAGAAAAAACAAATATAATTTTTCCGACTCAGCCTGCAAAGCAAGCCGGTTTTTATTAATTCCTTCAGAAGGTTTAATTCCCTGGAGGCTTGCCCCGAGGTTCTTGATTATCTTTCTGAATTTTTAGATTCCTCTTTTTCAATTTCGGCCTCGTCTTCTTCGGTTTCAATAATTTTCATCGCGGGCTCTTTCAATATTTCTTTGTTAGCAATATTTTTCTCTAAGGAAAGTAACAAAGATGGAAGCAATAATAAATTAGCGAGCATTGCAAAAAGCAGGGTTGCAGATACTAAGCCACCAAGGGCTACCGTGCCACCAAAACTACTAATCATAAATACCGAAAACCCAAAAAATAGCACGATAGAAGTATAGAACATACTTACACCGGTTTCCCTTAAAGCCGCATAAACCGAACGTTTTATTTTCCAGTTGTTGGCTTTGAGTTCCTGCCTGTATTTTGCTAAAAAGTGAATAGTATCATCTACCGAAATTCCGAAGGCAATACTAAAAACCAAAATGGTTGAGGGTTTTATGGGTACCCCTAAAAAGCCCATCATTCCGGCTGTTATAAGCAATGGAAGTAGGTTGGGCACCAGCGAAACCAGTATCATTCTAAACGATCTAAACATCCAGGCCATAAACAGTGCGATGAGTAAAATAGCCAGCGAAAGCGAAATTATAAGGTTCTTCACTAAATAATTGGTCCCTTTTTGAAAGATGAGCGCTTTTCCCGTTATAGAAATATCGTAGCGTTCTTCGGGAAAAATCTTGTTGATTTTTGGCCAGAGATCTTCTTCCAGATCTTCCATTTTCTCGGTGCCAATATCTTTCATATAAGTGGTGATCCTGGCATATCTTCCGGTGCTGTCTACATAGGAGGTAAGCAGGTTTTCATCTGAAGAAAAACCTTTGGTGTAAGGCATTATAAAATTTTGTTCCTGTGAACTGGGCAATTGATAGTATTGGGCATCTCCATTATAAAAAGCCTGCTTTGAATATTTTACCAGCCGGGTTATCGAAATTGGTTGAGAGAATTCAGGAATTTCAGTAAGATGATTTTCTAACTCTTCCATTCGTTTGAGCGTGGCCGATTTTAAAACCCCATTTTTTCTTTTAGTATCTACAAGGATTTCCAAAGGCATAACCCCATCAAATTCCTCTTCAAAGAATTTGATGTCCTGGAAAAATTCTGCCTCTTCAGGCATATCTTCCAGTAAACTTCCGGAGATTTTTATGGTGTAAATGCCAATAATACTCGCTACCAAAAGAACAATTGAAGTAATATAAATACTAATGCGATGATGCCTCACCATTCGTTCCATCCAGCCGACAAAACCGCCTATCCATCGCTTGTTGAGGTGTTTAAGGTGTTTGCGTTTAGGCATATTCATATAGCTGTAGATAATGGGAATTATCAACAGGCTGAGAATAAATATGGCGACAATATTTATGGAAGCAACAATACCGAATTCCTTTAGCAGGGTACTATCGGTTAAAATAAAAGTTGCAAATCCAGAAGCCGTAGTAATGTTGGTCATTAAGGTGGCATTTCCCACTTTAGTAATAACCCGTTGCAGCGATTTTGCCTGGTTTCCGTGTTTTTTAATTTCCTGCTGGTATTTATTGATTAGAAAAATACAATTAGGAATCCCTATTACAATAATTAGCGGCGGTATAAGCGCAGTAAGTACCGTGATTTCGTAATTAAACAACCCTATTACCCCAAAAGCCCACATCACACCAATACAAACCGTAATCATGGAAATAATTGTTGCCCTAATAGACCTGAAAAAGAAGAAAAATAAAAGGGAAGTAACACCAAGCGCTGCCAGAATAAAAAGCCCAATTTCATCAATTATATTCTGAGCATTCAGCGTTCTTATATAAGGCATCCCCGAGACTTTTACATCTATGCCGGTTTTTTCCTCAAAATTAGCGATGAGCGGTTGTAATTTATCTACAACAAAGGTTTTTCGTTCTTTTGAATTAACGATCTCTTTATTTAAATAAATCGCAGATTGCAGAGTGTTGGAGTGTGAACTATAAACCAGGTTTTCGTAAAATGGTAGGTCGTTATAAAGTTGATCTTGATACTGCTGAAGTTCTTTTTTGGTAGGATTTTCTTCGGTAATAAAAGGAACCATTTCAAAACGACTGGGATCTTCAAACTTTTTTAATTGTTGAAGATTGCTCACAGAAATCGCATAATCTACCGCTGGATACGCTTCCAGTGTTTGGGTAAGCTCTTTCCATGCTCTGAAATTTTCAGGGTTAAAAAGCGAAGAATCTTTTACACCAAGAAGCACAAGATTTCCCTCTTCCCCAAATTTGTCAAGAAATTCATTATAAGCGATATTTTCAACATGATCGTCAGGTAAAAGATTGGCTTCAGTATAGGAAAAACGCATATTTTTCCACTGTGTAGAGAAAAACACCGTAAGGGCAATAATAAGCAAAAGTATAACAATCCTGTTACGCAGTATTAATCGCGCAACCGAGTTCCAGAATCCGAAACTAAAAATCTTGGCCATGGGAAATTTTTAAGCGAGCGCAAAGGTATAAAAAGCAAGCCTATTTATCAGGGCTTAAACGACTAAAGTAGCGCATGCCTAAATATCTAAATGAAAGGTGAATTTAAAAGCGAAATTTTCATTAAAACTAGGCAAGCTGTAAGGTCCGTATCGGTATGCGGCCCCTAAACCAAATCCTACAAGTATTTTTTGAAGTTCTATCCCAAATTCGTGATAGCCGTATTCTAAACTTTTAAATGGAATATTATGCCGTTCAGGATTGCTGATATCACCAATAACGTGGCGTGAAATAAAAACCAGTTCCGGCTGAATTAACCTGTGAATATTTATAGGCCTTAATTGATGTTTTATATGCAGCATTGCCTGCTTGTCGCTAAAAAACTCGTTGTAGTACATCGTCTCAAAACTGCGTCTTCCAGCCACCGAAAACCGACCTAAAATTCCTTCCCGTGCCGGGCTGTTTGGTAAAGAATGAAATAGATGCGTGAGCGGTACCTCGCCGGTGGCATAATTTCCTTCCAGGATAATTTCAGTTCGGGATTGGTTAAGCCTTTTTATTTCGTGCTCCAACAATAATCCAAACTTGGTATAATCAAAATCGCCTCCAAATATTCCTGAAATTCCTTTAGTAATTTGCCCCGTAAACTTCGGATAACCTTTTTCAATTAATTGATTAGAATCTGGTGCTTTTAGAAATCTGGCAAACGGCCGCCATAAGAATGAAAATGTAGCTTCAGAAAGTGTGTATTCAGAAAGTACCTGATCGTTTATTAAAAACCTGTAATCTCTGGTTTGAGAAATATCGCTTCTAGAAAGCTGAAGTTCGGTTTTAAAATCAGATCCAAATCTATGTGTTAAGCCACTACTTATTGTATGATGTTCATAGAAGAAATTAATGTTAACAAACCGGGGCTCTACAATAGAAAAATCGTTCTTTCCCTGTAAGTAACTAAAGCTTCCGGTTTCAACGATATCTCGGGTGTAGTTAAGTTTAAGATCGGTTTCGGCGGCTTTTTTTAGATGAATTGAGGTTCCCAGATTATATTTAAAAACTTCGTCTTTAGTACCATAGACCAGATAGCTATTAACAGTAAATTTATCTGAAAGTTTATCATTGGTTTTTCCGCCAAGACCAAGGCGAATTCCTTCGTAATTATTGAATTTAAAGAATTTTCCAAGATCAAAATCCCAGAAACCCACAGGATAATATCCGGTAGAAACCGAATTTTGAAGGGCTAATTTTTCTTCAATATCCTTTTCCTTGATAATTATTTCAGCACGCTGACGACTTATTTCATTTTGTGTGCTTAAAGCTTCAGTTCTGTTTTGTTCCCAAAAGTTTTCTTCGCGGGAATTTGCCTCTTGTTTTACTATAATTTCTGCTGAAATGTCTAAAATTTCATCTGAATTGAGCTGAATATCGAAATTAGTGCTAGTGGCGTTTAAAAATAGGTTTGGATCACCTTCTCCAGGAGCGAGAATATTATTCAGAATAGATTCTTTTGTCTGAAGTGTTCCTGCAGATATAATTCCGCCAAATACCGAAATAGCTTTTTCACCATTACCGGGGCGAATCGTAGTTGTTTGTGTTTTTGGAAACCATAGTTTTTCTTCAGGGAAATATTGATATTCCTGGTCTATTTCCAGTTTTATAGCTCCCAGAAGCTGCGCTTTTGCCTGTTGAATAGCAAATGTTGCGGTATCCAAATATAGCACGCCTTCCAGGCCGGCGACGGCGCGTTGTCTCTTTGGTTTAAAATAAATTACGTAAGCCGGCCTAGGAGTTGTAGTAGTGTCTAAAATTTTAAACGAATAATTTCTGAAAGCAGAATTTTGAAGAGGTCCGGCATAATCGGTTTCAAAAATTCGAAAATCTTTGTGATAAAGGGAAAACGGATTTACTGAAAGCGATAAGATCTCATAGACGGGTTTCTCAAACCCCGCGGTGTTTAAAGCCTGGACTTCTTCTTTTAATCCTTGCTTTTTAGTAAAATAATATCTGGATAGTTTTTCTGAAAAATAACTAGCGGCAGAGTTGATAACGGTGCCTATTTCAAAATTAGTACTGTCGCTTAGCATCTCCAATGCGGCAGATTCATTGTCTATAATAAACTTGTTATAGTTTTTAAAGTTGAAGTTTTTTAATTTTTCTTCAGGATCGTTTTGAGGTTTATTGGCGATCGCTTTTTCAATTATTTCATTAGCTCTATTTGCTACCGAAGAAATAGTTACCGCCTCAAGACCTTCGACTTTTGGAGTTAGTTTAATCCTGATATATTCTACATCTTTTGAAATTTTGAAATGCTGTGGTTCAAAACCTACATAAGAGATCTTAATTTCGGTTTCATCCTGAGTAAGAGTAATAGAAAAACTACCGTCTATTTTACTTAACGTTTCTTCCTGCCCGAAAATTATTTTAGCATAGGCGAGAGGTTCGCCGGTTTGTTCGTTCACAATTCTTCCCCGTAGTTGTTGCTGAGCAAAAACACTAAAGGAAAATAACAGAAAAATAAGCAATAACGGAGAACGCATAGGTTTTTCTGAATTATGAACAAAAATTAATTAAGCACTAAATTAAAAGAGGCTGTTTGAGAGGTTGTAATATCGTCATCCTGTCCCCGAATTTCGGAATTGTTTCAGGATATAACCTGTTAAATTATAACATGTTAGAAGCCGAATAAATTCAGCTTGACGAAATCAAAACTTTTCGAACAGCCTGTAATTTACTATAAGAAACTGACTTTGTGTTATATAGTCATAATTTCTTTTTCCTTGTTTTCAAGAATACGATCTATTCGGGAGATATGGGCATCGGTTAATTCCTGTACCTCGTTTTCGGCATCTCTTAGCAAATCTTCAGAAACATCTAGCTTTTTTAATTCGTTGTTAGCCGTTTTTCTGTCGTTTCTTACGCCAACTTTAGCGTCTTCAGCTTCAGCTTTAGCTTGTTTGGTAAGTTGCTTACGGCGTTCTTCAGTAAGTGGAGGAACGCTTATAATAACGTTTTCCCCATTATTCATAGGGTTAAAGCCAAGGTTAGCCTGCATTATTCCTTTTTCAATTTCAGGAATTAGTTTTTTCTCAAAAGGCTGAACAGAAATGGTTCTCGCATCTGGTGTGTTCACATTAGCAACCTGTTGCAGCGGAGTTTGAGCTCCATAGTATTCTACCATTACACTACCAAGCATTCCTGGATTGGCTTTGCCGGCACGAATGTTTTGCAATTGTTTTTTAAGGTGTTCAATTGCTTTGTCCATACCTTCTTTGGCCGTGTCTATAATAAATTCAATTTCGTCTTCCATCTTTAAAATATTAGTTGAGCGTAATAAATTTTTATAAATTAACTTTTGTACCTATTCTTTCGCCGGTTACTACTTTTAGAAGGTTTCCGGGGGTATTCATATCAAAAACAATAATTGGTAATTCGTTTTCCTGACTTAGAGTAAAAGCCGTCGTATCCATTACTTTCAGGCCTTTTCTAATCACATCGTCAAAAGAAATAAAGTCGAATTTTGTGGCTGCCTTGTCTTTTTCAGGATCGGCATTGTAAATTCCATCTACACGTGTTCCTTTTAAAATCACATCGGCGTGTATTTCAATAGCTCTTAAAACCGCGGCAGAATCTGTAGTGAAATAAGGATTTCCAGTTCCTCCTCCAAAAATTACCACCCGGCCTTTTTCTAAATGGCGAATGGCTTTTCTTCTAATAAAAGGTTCGGCTACTTCGTTTATTTTTATAGCCGATTGCAGCCTGGTTTGAACCTCGGCATCTTCCAGGGCGCTTTGCAAGGCCAGACCGTTAATAACGGTGGCGAGCATTCCCATATGGTCACCCTGCACTCTGTCCATTCCTTTGCTGGCTCCGGCCACACCTCTAAAAATGTTTCCGCCACCAATTACAATGGCTACTTCTATTCCTTTATCGGTTACTTGTTTAATCTCTTCGGCATATTCTGCCAATCGATCGGGGTCTATGCCATATTGGCGTTTCCCCATTAATGCTTCTCCCGATAATTTTAAAAGTATTCTTTTGTATTGCATAGCCTTTTTGTAGTGATTGGTGCAAATATAGGTAATATCTTAAATTGAAAAATAACATATTCACAATCAATCTTCCGCTAATTACTAATTTTTTTGTTGGATTATAAGTTTGAATTCAGTTAAAATTATGTGAGTGTATTTTAAAATGTGAACTTTTATTTATGAATTCAAATGGCGGGGTTTTTGCTATCTTTGAACTAATAAAACAGAAAAGAAAATGTTAGGATATTATGTTATAGCAGGACTCATTTTTATAGTGAGTTTATATGTAAGCAATCGACTGAAAAGTAAGTTTAAAAAATACTCTAAAGTTCACTTGCAAAACGGAATGAGCGGAAAAGAGCTCGCCGAGAAAATGTTGCGGGATAATAATATTAATGATGTAAAAGTAATTTCCACCCCCGGAATGTTAACCGATCATTATAATCCCCAGAAAAAAACCATTAACCTTTCTGAAGGAGTTTATAGCCAGCGGAACGCCGCTGCCGCTGCCGTGGCAACACACGAAACAGGTCACGCCATTCAGCACGCTAATGCTTATAGTTGGTTAACCATGAGAAGCCAGTTAGTGCCGGTCGTAAGTGTAGCTTCAAGATTTTCACAATGGGTGATTTTTGGCGGGTTAATCCTAATGGCCACTACAGCCCTTGGAAGTACTATACTACTTATTGGTATTATCATGTTCGGGATGGGAACTTTATTTAGTTTTATAACATTACCCGTAGAATATGACGCGAGTAAAAGGGCTTTAGCTTGGTTAGAAACTGAAAATATGGTATCAGGAAAAGAACACGAAGCCGCTGAGGATTCCCTAAAATGGGCTGCAAGGACTTATGTTGTTGCCGCAGTTGGTTCTTTAGCTACCTTGCTTTACTTCCTAAGCATTTATATGGGAAGGGATTAATATTGAAAATATTTCTTCGGAAAAATTTATATAAAAAACCCGCTTCAACTGAAGCGGGTTTTTTATTGTTGTTAGATCCCGAAATAAACCCGCCTGAACGGACGGGCAGGTTCGGGATGACGTCTAAAAAAATTTTAGTCCGTGCTTTTATTTCTAATTTGCGGAATACGCTCATCCAGTAATTTAAGTCCCAAGCCTTCTGTGCCCATGAGATCGAATAACTCTAGTGCACGGCGCATTGTTTGTTCTTCTTCCATTTGCTCTGCAATAAACCATTGTAGAAAATACTCTGTAGTATAATCGTTTACTTTTCTACATTTTCCTACCAGGTTGTGAATTGATTTGGTGATAGAAATTTCCTGGTCTAAAGCGGTTTCAAAGATTTCTTCCAAAGATTTAAAATCGTGGTTTACGCCACCAACTTCAGGAGAAAATGCAGTACCGCCATTATCGTTAATGTATCTAAAGATCTTCATCATATGCTCTCTTTCTTCAGCAGCCTGTTCATAAAAAAAATCGGCGCTATAAGAAAGGGCGTTGTGGTCGCACCAGGAAGCCATCGCTAAATAAGCCGATGACG
>JAGXIG010000104.1 GCA_024635815.1 Salegentibacter sp. | reverse complement strand
AGATGTGTATAAGAGACAGGTGTAGCAGATCCTGGGACCGTACTTATCGCATAATTTACCAATGAGTAGTCGGGCAAAGACTGTTCCCGATACAGCCAGGATAATCGCGTTCCATTTTTGAGAAGGGCTAAGCCCTAAATCTTTTTCAACTTGTGGCATAAAAGGTACAATTCCAAACCAGGAGAAGAAACAGATAAAAAAGGCAATGGCCGAAATCCAAAACGTTCTTATTGGAATACTTCTTAAGTTTCTTAAGTCTAACTTTGTTGCTTTACCAGTGATCACTTCTTTCATAATACTTAGTTTTATGGTCTAAAATTAAGTATAAATACTTAAAAAACTAAGTAAAAATAAATTAATGCGAAAATTAGAAAAAGGAAGCTTTAGAATTATAAATGTTCAAATACTTAAGGGATAAATTATCAATCTTAAGGTAAGAGGTGCTATGTGGTAGGGGGTGTATTAAAAATAAAACTTATTTATGGGGGTTTCCTTATTATTTATGAAGGGGTGTAACGGTTAAATCAAATTAAGTTCACGGGATTTATGGGTAAGTTCCATAAGGTTTTTTACTTCCAACTTTTTCATCAAATTAAATCGGTGGGCTTCGGCAGTTCGCTTACTTATTTTAAGATCATCCCCAATTTCCTGATTATTTTTTCCTTCTAAAATGAGTTTGAGAATTTGTTTCTCCCTTTTGGTAAGTATGTTTAGTGCAGGATCTTGATTTTGGGACTCATTTGACCGCTTTTCAGAATTTCCATTAACAAAATTATTTACGATAATTGCAGAAATATCACCGCTAAAATATTTGCCTCCCCCGGCAATCTTGTTAATGGCTTTAAGAAATTCTTCCTTGCTGGAGCCTTTTAGTAAGTAACCATCTGCGCCGGCTTCTACGCATTGCACTACGTATTCGGAAGAATCGTGCATAGAAAGGACCAGTGTTTTTAAATCGGGAAAATCCTTTTTTACTTTTTTAACCACTTCAATACCGTTAAGCTCCGGCATTCGTATATCTACTATGAGTAAATCTGGAGTATTTTTTTCAATGATTTCCAGGGCTTCTTTACCGTTGGCCGCTTCATTTACCACTTCCAGGTTATCCTCGTTTTCCAGTAAGGCAATAATGCCATCTCGCACCAGTTCGTGGTCATCGGCTAAAAGTATTTTGGTCTTGCCCTTCATATTTCTGATTTTATACGTACGAAAATACGGATTTTTAAATAGAAGTATTTTGTTCCAACGGAAAATTCAGCGTTACCCGTGTACCTTCTCCCGGTGAAGAATTAATAAATAGTCGGCCGCTAATAAATTTTACACGTTCTTTCATAAAAGTAAGCCCCATCCCGCGATTGCCATTTTTTTCTTCTGAAATGGTTTTTGGGTCAAATCCTTTACCATTGTCTTCAATACCAATACTTAGAATTTCCTGGCTGTGGCTAACACTTACAATTATATGCGTGGAGCCTGCATACTTAATGGCATTGTTCACAGCTTCCTGGGTGATGCGGTAGAGGTTTATTTCAGTAATATTTCCCAGTCGTTGTGAAAATCCAGTTTTGTTAAATAAAATAATATCCTTTCCGGTAAGTTTTGACAACTCTTCGGTAAGTTTTTGAAGCGCCGGTACTATTCCGTGGTCACTAAGTTCGGGTGGAGTAAGGTTGAACGTAGCAGCGCGAACCCCCTGAATAATTCTTGTGCTTAATTCCTTTAAACTTTCAATTTTGCTTTCGGCTTTTTCAGGATATTTAAAATCTATGCTTTCCAGGTTGTATTTTAGTCCGGTTAGCATTTGTCCAATTCCGTCGTGGATATCTTTAGCAATTCGGTTTTGTTCGTTTTCTTGATTTTCAATAATCTTTTTAGCAATCAGGCTTTGTTGCCGCATCTTTTCTTCATAGCTCTTGCGCGTAAGTTCCTCGATTTTTAGCTGTGCTTCTTTATTTTTGGTTATATCTACCCCAATAATAGTAAGTTCGGTTTTCTCTTTTTCCGGTTGAAACGGAACTATGGATAATTCCAGCCAAATATCTTTTTTATCTTTGGTAGAGGCTTTTACTTCTCCCTGCCAGCCTGATCTTTTATGGGCTGAAATGAGTTTTTCTATATTGAGTTGCTCATTTTCTTTGGGGGATAACACTTCTGAAAATTTAGTCTTTAAATTAAATCTTTTATACTGAAATAGTTTTGAAAATCGTTCGCCTATATGCAAAATATCGCCATTTGGGGTAATTCGAGCAAAGAGTAAAATTTGATCCATTGCTTGCCCAAGTGCGCGTAATTCTTTTACAGATTTTTCACGGGCTTCACTAATGGCATCTGCATCGCGGGCCATTTTTACAGCTCTGGATTCTGCGTAGATCAGGTTTTTGATGTTGTTTTTAACACCTTTGGCCGCTGGTAAAAAGATGAAGAAAAATTCCAATAATAAAATAGAAAGTGTAAAAATTGTTAGAAATAATTCCAAACTTTGAAGTTGCTCTACCCGTGTATGTGCCTCTTCATCATATTGATTTACCATAGCATCCATAACCTCAAGAAAAGAGGATTCATTTTCTTTGATTTGTGCTATTTCTGTTGAGAAATCTTCTTCAGGACGGCCTGGATTTTCTTTAATTTTTAGCAATAAACTTTGGGAAGCTTCCTCAATAGCTTCAAAATAAGGCTGAATTTCAATGAATTTCTGCTGAATTTTGGCACTTTGTTCGGATGCGATATTTAAACTATCGCTACCGTTTTGTAACACATGGTGAGAATGCGTCCAACGCTTAAGGCTTTTCTCCAGGCTTTCGGCAAGATTTTTCCGCTCGTTTGTATTTTCGGTATTGGCAAGTAAGAGGCTTTCTTTGGTAAGTTTCTGACTCAACATTCGCTGGCGTCCTGAAATATTGATGAGTTTTGAATCACCTTCCTGTTCTTCAAGGAATTTTCCGATAAATAACTGACTTATAATTACCGAAAGCGCAATGGCTGTAAGTGCCAGAATGTATAGCTTTCTAAGTTTTATAAAAGTATGTTGGTCTAGAGAGCTATGGGATGCCATTATTTATTTTAAAGCTTCTTGTATTAGAGTTTCGCTGTGATTGGAAAGGGGAAGTTTGAGGGCGGCTTCGTGGCCTTCAGGAGACATTTTAGCCCAGGTTTTCTTTACAATATCTATTATTTTTTCATCATTGTGTTTTGCCGCAAAATCTTCAAAATAATGTTCAAGGAAAACCAGGCAAACTACATCTTCCATTACCTGAGAACCTTCGTCTTTTTTAATTTGCTTTTTCCTGATTAAAAAAGAAACCCGGTCACGAAAATCTTTATCATAACCCACTTCTTCAAGGATTTCATCTGTAATTTCAGCATGGGTTTTTTTTAGTCCTTCACGCCATTTTAAATATCCTACTCTGTTTTTTGGATAGGAATCTCGTGGTACTTTCCAACGGCAAATATGCTGGGCACGCACTGCAATTTGTAACTCTTCGGAAGCCTGCGGATAAAAGTCCAACAACTTATCTGTCATACGCTCTGAATACAAAAATTCTTTCGGAAATTCTTTTCCATTTCCTTTTTCCATATTTGGATCTTCAGCATTTTTATCATCTATACGTTGTATGGCTTCCTGGAATTTGCTCATGGGTAGGTTTCTTAATCTATAAAACCAATATAGACATTTTCTTCTTCAATCTTAACCGGATAGACTGCAATTTTGTAATCTTCGCCATTGAGGTTATTTCCGTCTTTTAGGGAAAAAGTTTTTTTGTGCATAGGGCAGGCCACTTTTGGAATTCCCTCCTTATCGCCGGTCATCCCTCGGGAAAGAACCATTTCCAGCTTATGCGGACAAAGATTTTGACAGGCATACCATTTAGATTCTCTCGTAAAATTAAACACCGCAATTTGCATGCTTTTATATTTTATACAGGCGCCACCATTTTCAGGAAAATCCTCAGCTTTACCTACATTAACCCATTTATGCACTTGGGGTGGTGTTACACTTTGGTATTGAGCTAATAATTCTTGCATTGTTTCTGGATTTTAATATTTGATATGAATTGGATTGATAGCCTGTATAATTTAAGTCCAGGCCTTAGGCATTTTTTGATCGCGAAGAGGTACAAAGCTAATATTATCATCACCTTCATCTGAATTGACAAAATGTTTAAAACGCTTCATCATTTCTGGATCTTCAATAGCCTGTTTCCATTCACATTCGTAATTGGTAATTAAGCCCTGCATTTCTTTTTCAAGATCTTCGACAATTCCCAAAGAGTCTTCAATCACCACTTTTTTAAGGTGTTCAATTCCACCGTCCAATTTTTCTAACCAGGGCGCGGTACGCATTAAGGGCGCGGCCGTACGGATGTAATACATCAAAAATCTATCAAGGTATTTTATGGTGGTTTCATCGTCTAAACCTTCAGCGAGCAAAATGGCGTGTTTTGGTGTAGCGCCCCCATTTCCACATACGTACAGGTTCCACCCCGATTCTACGGCAATGATTCCAAAATCTTTTCCGCGGGCTTCAGCACATTCCCTAATACAGCCAGAAACCCCACCTTTTAGTTTATGAGGTGAGCGTAATCCACGATAGCGCTCTTCAATTTGAATGGCAAAGCTCACGCTTTCATGCATTCCGAAGCGGCACCAGGTAGAGCCCACGCAGCTTTTAACCGTTCGCAGGGATTTTCCGTAGGCATGGCCGCTTTCAAACCCCGCATCTATCAATTCCTTCCATATTTCAGGCAGTTGGTGCAATTCAGCGCCGAACATATCTATCCGCTGTCCACCGGTGATTTTAGTATAAAGGTCGAATTTCTTGGCTACGGCACCTAAAGTCATTAATTTATCTGGAGTAATTTCACCGCCTGGTACGCGTGGAACGATGGAGTAAGTCCCGTTTCGTTGAATATTAGCTAGAAACCTGTCGTTACTATCCTGGATGGTTACCTGTTTATTGGCGGTTTCCATAGTAATACTTGCAAAAATTGAAGCCAAAACCGGCTTACATTTTTCACAACCATGACCTTTTCCGAAGAGATTCAGCGCTTCATCAAAATCTTTGACTTTATTGATTTTTATAAGGTCCAGAACTTCCTGGCGATTAAAATCGAAATGTTCGCAAATCACCTCTTTTACTTCCTTTCCAAGGGACTTCATAGTAGCGTTAAAAAGATCGGTAACCATAGGTTTACAACCGCCACAACCTGTAGAGGCTTTAGTTTTGGCCACCACATCATCCATTGAGCAACATTCTCCAGACTCTATGGGATTGCAGATATCACCTTTGGAAATAGCTTCGCAGGAACAAATTTGTGCGGTATCGGGTAGCTCGGTTACTGAACCAAGGGTTGTATTTTCCCCACCGCGGCTTCCCAAAATAAGATCTTCAGGATTCTCTGGGAGTTTCATCCCGTTGATATATATCTGAAATAAGTTTTGATAATCTGAAGCATCGCCAACTAAAATTCCACCGAATAGTTTTTTACCATCCCGTGATACGTTTATGCGTTTATAAATCCCACTTTGTTTGTTTTCGTAGGTAATGGCAGAAACTTCTTCATTTTCAATAAACGGATCGCCAAAACTGGCTACATCGGTGCCGATTAGTTTTAGCTGGGTAGACATATCAATATGATCGGCCATAGTTTTATCGCCACCGCAAATTTGAGAAACGGCAACCTCGGCCATATTATATCCTGGGGCGACAAGTCCATAAATAGCATTGTTGTAGAGTGCAGCTTCACCAATGGCGTAGACATCTTTTGCCGATGTTTCCATCTTATTATTTACGCTGATTCCGCCCCGATCGCCAATTTTAAGTCCGCCAGACTTTGCCAGTTCATCCCGTGGCCGGATTCCAGCTGAAATAATTAGTATATCGGTGTCGTGCCTGGAACCATCTGAAAACGTGAGTGCATCAATTTCTTCTTCGCCGCTTATTTCTGAAGTAGCTTTATTGGTTAGGATTTTTATGCCTAAGCTTTGAATTTTGCGAATAAGGGTGTTACTGCCGCCTTCGTCCAGCTGTCGCGGCATTAGCCTCGGTGCAAACTCTATTACGCTTGTTTCCAGGCCAAGTTCTTTGGCTGCGTTGGCAGCTTCAAGTCCTAAAAGTCCGCCACCTAGAACCGTGGCTTTTGATTTGTTTTTCTTCCGAAGTTTTTTCGCATAAGTTTTTATAGCGTCCAGATCTTCTGTAGTACGATAAACAAAGACCCCCGTTTTTTCTGAACCTTTTATCGGTGGTATAAAAGCAGAGGAACCCGTTGCAAGCACCAGATAATCGTAGTTTATTTTTTCACCTTTATACGTAATAACTTCTTTTTCTTCAGTATTCATTTCTGAAATAAGGGAAGAAGTACGTAGTTTAATTCCATTCTCCTCATACCAGCCTCTGGGAGCCAATAGTAATTCGTCCTTTCCTTTTTCTGAGAAATATTCACTAAGGTGAACGCGATCATAAGCCGGACTCGGTTCTTCTCCAAACACTTGAATTTGGTAGTTTTCCCTATCAGGACTGGCTATCAGTTTCTCACAAAATTTATAACCAACCATTCCGTTTCCTACTACAAGTATTTTCTTCATAACTACGTAATTTTAAATCAAACTTAAGTAAAAATACGTAATAACGCGTATTTAAATAAAACTTTTTTGAAAGAATTGCGGTTTTATGATAAATAGAGAAATTGATAGAATGATTATAATTTTTATAAGCCTGAAAAAGAGAAAGATTCAAAAGTACCTTTGAAAGGAACAAGTCTAGATTATTCTCAAATTGGATAAATAGGCTAGCTTAGTTAAAGATAATTATGAACTCCCACAAAGTATATAGGAAAACCGACAGTTATTGCAGGATTTGGGGACGAGTGACCATTATCTCATTATTTCTTTTTGTCTCGGGAGTCGGTTTTTTCTAAACTTTTAATAGCTTCTTCTTCCAGTTTTGCTCTTAACATCTGCATCCTATTACCACTGATTTTACGATCTACAATTTTAGCGTAAATGTTAAGC
>JAGXIG010000103.1 GCA_024635815.1 Salegentibacter sp. | reverse complement strand
GCTGCTGATTTGCGATTTTTTGGCCTTGTTGCCAAAAAAACACCTCCACATAGGACGCCCTTTTTTGTTTCGTTTTTTGGGCGAACAAAAAATGAAAAAAGAAACTACCATTCCAGGTAAGTTTCATTGGGAATTATAAAAGAACAAACCTGAATAACGGGATTTTAAGAAATACGTCAATGGTAATTTATTTCGGGATCTAATATATCGCAAATCGATTCATGTTAGAAGTTGAAACAAGTTCAGCTTGACGAAAACAAGACTTTTCAGCCAACCTTTTTTCTGTAATATAACAATCCAATTTCAAAGATTCTTCACGTAATTATCCAAAAGAATCAAGGCCGGATGCTCCTCCAGTTTGTTGACTTCGTCAAAAAGTTTTTCTATTTCCAGGTCTTTATAGCCAAGAATAGCAGAAGCCTCGTCGCTTTGTAATTTTTTAAATGCCATAGACCAGTCAGAGAAAGCGCGTTCTTCACTAAAGCCGGAGTCCAGTTCGGTTACACTATGGTGGTGTTTATCTTTGGCGATTTTATTGTATAACCAATCAACATTTTCTTCTTTTCCTTCAATATATTGAATAAAACTTCCGTGGAAATAGATTAGCATTCCCGTTACTTCAATCTCGCTGTTATTATTCCGTGATTTGGTAAGTAATTCTTTCAGGTCCTTATCGGTTATTACATGGCTTTGTCTGCTTACATAAGCAAGATATTTAAACATCCTGGTATTTTTTGATCTATTCAAAGATAGAAAATGTTATTAGGTTTTGTTTAATAGAGGTGAAAATGCAAGTTCTTAAAAAAGCAAAGCTCATAAATTATAGTATATTTACCCCTAAAATCAAGCTTTTTTTATGGAATTAAATCTAACCAAACCCATTTGTTTTTTTGATCTCGAAACCACGGGAACAAATGTGGCCAAAGACCGTATTGTAGAAATCGCTATCCTTAAAGTTTTTCCTAACGGAAACAAGGAAAGCAAGACCTGGCTGGTAAATCCAGAAATGCCTATTCCTAAAGAAGTCGTGGCTATTCACGGAATTTCAGATGAAAAAGTGGCCAATGAGCCAACTTTTAAGGAACTTGCTCCGCAGGTTTACGATATGATTAAAGCTTGCGATCTTGGCGGTTATAATTCCAATCGCTTTGATATTCCTTTATTGGTAGAAGAACTTTTGCGCGCCGGAGTTGATTTTGAGATGAAGAGCGTGGTAGCCGTCGATGTGCAGACTATTTTTCATAAAAAAGAACAAAGAACTTTAGCAGCGGCATACCAGTTTTACTGCGGAAAGGATCTTATAGATGCGCATAGTGCTGAAGCTGATACAACGGCAACCTACGAGGTTTTGAAATCACAGTTAGATCGCTATGAAGATTTGGAGAACGATATGAAATACCTGGCCGATTATTCAGCCAGGAATAAGTTTGCCGATTTCGCCGGATTTATCGCCTATGATAAAAAGGGAGATGAGGTTTTTGCCTTCGGAAAATATAGAGGTAAAAATGTAGAAAAGGTACTGGAAGAGGAACCCGGTTATTTTGGTTGGATCCAAAACGCCGATTTTCCGCTTTATACCAAAAAAGTACTTACCGCCATAAAATTGAGAAAACTGAACACTAAGTTGAAATAATATTTACCAGGTTTACTACTTATGAAAATAATTTGCATTGGCAGAAACTATACCGATCATATTTCAGAATTACAAAACGAGAAACCGGAAGACCCGGTAATTTTCCTTAAGCCGGATACTTCTGTTTTACTTAAAAAACAGCCTTTTTTTATTCCCGATTTTTCTGAAGAGGTGCATTATGAGGTTGAGGTTTTGGTAAAGATCAAAAAAGTGGGAAAGCATATTCAGGAGAAATTTGCGCATAAATATTACAATGAAATTGGTCTCGGAATAGACTTCACTGCAAGAGATCTTCAGCAAAAATTAAAGGAAAAAGGTTTGCCGTGGGAAAAGGCAAAAGCATTTGACGGTGCCGCAGTAATAGGCGAAAAATGGTTGCCTAAAGATTCGGTAGGCGACATAAATATGCTTAACTTTAGTTTAGAAAAGAACGGGGCAACCGTTCAAAAAAGCAATACAAAGCTGATGCTGTGGAAGATAGATGAATTAATAGCCTATGTTTCACAGTTTTTTACTTTAAAAATAGGCGATGTAATCTTTACAGGAACGCCGGCCGGCGTGGGTAAAGTAGCAGCAGAAGATAAATTAACCGGATTTATAGAAGACACAAAAATCTTTTCAATTCAAATAAAATAGCACTATGAGCAACTACAATTTAAGTGAAGTTAAGGAAATGGCCGATGGAGACGAAGATTTCATGAAAGTAGTGGTACAAACATTTTTAGAGGAAATTCCGCCAGATGTAGAAGCAATGAACGATGCTATTTCTAACGATAATCCGAATCTCGCATATCAATATGCCCATAAAATGAAGCCCAACTTACAATTGTTTGGGCTGGAACTTATGGACGAGGTAAAGGTGATAGAAGCCTGGGCCAAAGCCGGGAAGAAAAAAGACAATGTGCCGCAGGCCGCCTATAAGATCACCAAGAAAGTAAATGTGGCCACTATTGCCCTTAAAAGAGATTTTGAACTGGAATGAAAGCAGAAATAATTACCATTGGAGATGAGATTCTCATTGGTCAGATTATAGATACCAATTCGGCTTTTATCGCTAAAGAATTAAATAAGATTGGTATTTCGGTAAAACAAATTTCTACGGTAGAAGACGAGAAAAGTCATATTCTGGAAGCTTTATACGAAGCAAAAAACCGTGCCGACATCATAATTATCACTGGCGGGCTTGGACCGACCAAAGACGATATTACCAAAGATTGTTTATGCGATTTTTTTGAAGATAAACTCGTTTTGAACGAGGAAGTACTTCAGCATATAGAATTTCTTTTCGAGAAATATATAGACACCCCAATTTCCGATCTAAACCGAAAACAGGCCATGCTGCCTTCTAAAGCCGTTGCTTTAAAGAATAAGTATGGTACTGCTGCCGGAATGTGGTTTGATAGTGAAGGTAAAGCCTATGTGTCGCTTCCGGGGGTTCCTTTTGAAATGAAAGCCTTGATTCAAGACGAGGTAATACCTCGACTTCAACAAGCTTTTAAAAGACCGGTTATTCTACATAAAACCGTCTTGACCTACGGAATGGGAGAAAGTGCCATTGCCGATAAAATTGAAGAATGGGAAGACGGCCTACCGCCTTATATAAGGCTGGCTTATTTACCAAACCTTGGGCGGGTGCGGTTGCGTTTAACCGCCAAAGGCGATAACGAAGAGCATCTTAAAAACAGCGTAGAAAGTCTTATAACCGATCTGCACGGAATTATAGGTGATATTATAGTTGGCTACGAAGAAGATGAGTCAATAGAATTACAAATTTCAAGATTATTAATAAAGAAAAACGCGAGTATAGCGACTGCTGAAAGTTGTACCGGCGGGAAACTGGCCAGTTTATTTGCCACTCCTCCGGGAGCTTCCAATTATTATAAAGGTAGCGTAGTGAGTTACGCCACAAGTTCTAAAGAGGATATTCTAAAAATAGAAAAAAAACTTATCGAAGAACATTCGGTGGTGAGTGAGGAAGTGGCGATTGCCATGGCGAAAAATGCCAGGGAGCTCTTTAAAACTGATTATGCGATTTCTACCACCGGCAATGCCGGCCCAACAAAAGGCGATAGTGATGCCGAAATCGGGACCGTTTTTATAGGAATTGCGACACCCAATGAGGTTTATGCTAAAAAATTTATCTTCGGAAATCATCGCGACAAAGTGATTGGCAAAGCGGTGAATAAAAGTATGGAATTGATCAGGGAAGAATTGTTTCAGCAAATAAAATCATATCCTTAGAACTTATAATTCAATTTAAAATAGTTGAAATAGCTTTTTTGAAGAATTGAATTTCAGAAGTTTAAATAAATTATCGGTTTAGAAAAGACCAAATTTGCAAAAAGAAATAATCCGGTAGCATCCCAATAGAAGGAAAACAGGGAGTTTCAGCATAAGAACAGTATTGGTTTTAAAATTTCAGAAACCCTGAATATTTTTTTTAATTAATATTGTTTGTTAGGTGAAAAAATCGTTAATTTGCAGCCTGTTTTGAAATAACGAGAAAAGAATAGAGCAATGTCAAGAGTTTGTGAACTTACTGGTAAAAGAGCGATGGTTGGGAACAATGTTTCTCACGCTATGAACAAAACCAAACGTAGATTTAATGCCAATTTGGTAAAGAAACGTTTTTTTATTCCTGAGGAAGATAAATGGGTGACTTTAAAGGTATCTACATCTGCACTTAAAGATATTAATAAAAAAGGCATCTCTGCTGTAATTAAAGAAGCAAGAGAAAAAGGATTTTTGAAGAAATAATCCTTAAGCATAAAAACACATTACAATGGCAAAGAAAGGCAACAGGGTACAGGTTATACTAGAGTGTACAGAGCATAAAGGAACCGGAAAACCGGGAACTTCAAGATACATTAGTACTAAGAATAAAAAGAATACACCGGATAGATTGGAATTAAAGAAATTTAATCCAATCCTTAAGAAAATGACGGTTCATAAAGAGATAAAATAATTAAGTTATGGCTAAGAAATCAGTAGGAACGATACAAACAGGAGCTAAGAGATTAACCAAGGCAATTAAAATGGTTAAGTCTCCAAAGTCTGGCGCCTATACTTTTGTTGAACAAATTATGGCTCCGGAAGATGTGAACGACTTTTTGAAGAAAAAGTAATTCGAGCAAAATTCCTTGAAAACATTTACAAAGCCGTCTGGATAACCTCTGGACGGCTTTTTGTTTTTATGTATATTTACAACTGAAAATTTCGGAAAAGCAATTCCGGAATTTGTTGATTTTAAACCTTCCAAAAAAAATGAGTTTATTTAAAAAGATATTTTCAAAAGACAAAAAGGAAAACCTGGATAAAGGGCTGGAGAAAACCACTACCAGCTTTATGTCTAAAATGAGTAAGGCTGTTGCCGGAAAAACCAAAGTAGACGAAGAGGTTTTAGATGATCTTGAAAATGTATTGGTAAGCAGCGATGTTGGTGTGGCTACTACCATTAAGATTATTAATAGAATAGAAGAGCGCGTAGCCCGCGATAAATACCTGGGCACCGACGAACTTAATAAAATACTTCGCGAAGAAATTGCCGGCCTTCTTTCTGAATCTGAAACCGGTGAAGCTGCAAACATTCAATTGCCCGATGTAAAACCTTATGTAATTATGGTAGTTGGCGTAAACGGGGTAGGTAAAACTACAACTATTGGAAAACTGGCACACCAGTTTAAAAGCGCTGGTAAAAAGGTGGTTTTAGGTGCTGCCGATACCTTTAGGGCTGCGGCCATAGACCAGCTGCAAATTTGGGCCGACAGAACCGATGTTCCCATCGTACGTCAAAAAATGGGCAGTGATCCTGCTTCGGTAGCTTTCGATACTGTGCAAAGCGCCGTAAAACAAGATGCCGATGTGGTGCTAATCGATACCGCCGGAAGATTGCATAATAAAGTGAATTTAATGAACGAGCTAACCAAAGTAAAACGTGTGATGCAAAAGGTGATTCCTAATGCTCCTCACGAAGTTTTACTGGTTTTAGATGGTTCTACCGGCCAAAATGCCTTTGAACAGGCCAAACAGTTTACAGCGGCTACAGAGGTAACTTCCCTTGCCGTGACAAAACTGGACGGTACCGCAAAAGGCGGTGTGGTGATTGGAATTAGTGACCAATTTAAAATTCCTGTAAAATATATTGGAGTAGGTGAAGGTGTAGAAGATTTACAGGTGTTCAATAAATACGAATTTGTAGATTCTTTCTTTAAACAATAAGCCTGCATGATGCTGGATACAAATAATTTGTAATGCACCTTAAAAAATTATAGGTAGCAAATTAATTTCCACTATACGCTTTAAATTTTTTAAATAGATGAAAAGACTTTTACTTCTTTTTTTACTTCCGGCTTTAATTTCCTGCGGAAACGATCAAAATTCTAAAGACAAAGCCGAAAACCAATCGAAAACAGATTCATTAAAAACTGAAAAGGAAGAAGAATTTAAAGTTTTAGATTCTAAAAATATCTCTCAGGATTCCCTTTGGGCGCCTTTTGAAAGTGATTTTGCCCAATTTTCTGAAGAAAGATACGAAGCTGTAAAACCGCTAATTTTCGATAAGAATATTCCGGAGATCCAGGATGCCATAAAAAGAGGAGACCTTACTTACGAGGAACTTTCTTTGTTCTACCTGTACCGCATCAAAAAATTTGACCGGGAAAATGAACTTTCTCTAAATTCGGTTATTTCTTTAAATCCTAATTTACTGGAAGAAGCCCGGCAGAAGGATGAAGAACTTAAAGATTCTGAAGAAAATCATTTAATCACCGGAATCCCGGTTTTGCTAAAGGATAATATCAACACGCAAAATATGGCAACTACCGCCGGTGCTGTTGCTTTGCAGGATAATCAGACCGAAGATGCTTTTATTGTTCAGAAATTAAAAGAAAATGGTGCACTTATTTTAGGAAAGGCCAATCTTAGCGAATGGGCCTATTTCTTTTGCGGCGAGTGCCCAAGTGGTTATTCGGCCATTGGCGGACAAACCCTAAACCCTTACGGAAGAAAGGTCTTTGATACGGGTGGTTCCAGTTCAGGAAGTGCGGTTGCCGTGGCAGCCAATTTAGCACCTGTAGCCATAGGATCAGAAACTTCTGGTTCTATTCTTTCGCCTTCCAGTCAGAATTCGGTTGTGGGATTAAAACCAACTATTGGGAATTTAAGTCGGGGTGGGATTGTTCCAATTTCCAGTTATCTGGATACGCCAGGGCCTATCACAAAATATGTGGTAGACAACGCGATCTTATATTCGGCAATGACAGGTATGGATAGCAAAGATGCTTTATCTGTAGAAGTAGAAAACACCGAGTTCAATTTTGAAAATACTAGCCTGGATGGAATACGCCTGGGTGCGTTTAAGCAATTAATGGAAGAAGATTCCCTTTATAATCGTGCGGTAAACGATCTTAAAAGGGCAGGAGCCGAAATCGTGGAATTTGAAGCCGAAGACATTCAACTAGAAAACTTTCTGCGTTTGCTAAGCCTGGATATGAAAAATGACCTGCCCGAATATTTTGAGAATTATGGCGGTGAAACCGGATTTACTTCCGTAGAGGATATCGTGAAATTCAATATAGAAGATTCTATTCCCAGAATGCCTTACGGCCAGGCCCTTTTTGAAGGAATTTTACAGGAATCAGATACTACCGATTTAGATGCTCTAAAAGAAGACCTGAACGAAAAAGGGAAAGAGTATTTTGATGTACCCATGCAGGAGCATAATTTAGACGGAATTTTATCTATAAATAATTACCACGCCGGCTTCGCAGCGGTAGCGCATTACCCGGCGATTACGGTGCCTATGGGCTATAATGAAGAAGGCGCGCCAAAAGGACTAACTTTTTTCACAAAATCATCTGAAGAAGATAAACTTTACCAGTGGGCTTTTGCTTACGAGCAAGCTTCTAATCGCCGACAATCCCCAAAAAATTACGAGTAAATGAGGCAACGAAATTTAAAAGCACTCATATGCAAGATCATTTTTTTTTATAGCATCTTTTATGGCGCGATGAAGATCATAGCCGTGGTATTTCGCGATGCCTGGCCACTGCCAAACCTTATTATGGCCATCCCTTTTGTGATCTTTGCCGTGGTAGGCGGCATTATGCTTAAACGCGATAGCTATTCCTGGGTTTATGTAGCCGCCGGGGTAATTGTTATAAGTATTGTTCGCTATTACGAAATGCAGTGGGTGCAGCAATTGCAGCAGTATTTTAGTTAATGGATGTCCGTTTTTACTCATAAGATCAAAATCATGAATAAATCGTCATGCTGAATTTATTTCAGCATCTAGCATGAGCAGTACGATACACTCAACTTAGATCCTGAAAAAATCAGGATGACGTCCAAATTTTAAATTATGACTTTTTACGGATATACAAATTTATTACTATGAAACCTGAAAAAAAGTACCCTTCGGAAGTTTGTTTAAACGGAAAATGGCTCAAACCCGATGAGGCTTTTGTTTCGGTTTTTGACCGGGCGTTTATGTTTGGCGACGGAATTTATGAAGTCACCCCCTTTTATAAAGGAAAAGGCTTTAAGCTAAAAGAACACCTGAAGCGCCTGCAATATTGCCTAAACGAGATCCAGGTTGCTTTTGATGCTTTTTCACTTGAAAAATTAATGTACGAAGCCATAGACCGTGCTAACTTAAATGAAGCCGATGCAGCGGTTTATATACAGGTGAATAGGGGAGTTGCGGCCCGAAGCCATTTTGTTCCCGAAAAGATAGAAACCACGGTCTTACTGTATGCTTTTCCCTTGACTTTAGAAGGTTTTGAAAAGAAAACCTGGGAAGTTATCGCCACCGAGGATAAACGCTGGCATCGCTGCGATATTAAGTCGACAGCACTTTTGGCGAACGTGATGGCTAATGAAGAAGCAATCGCTGCCGGGTTTGCCGAAAACCTCCTGGTACGCAAAGGTTATTTTACCGAAGGTTCGCATTCCAGCCTGTTTTTTGTTAAATACGGCGTATTGCATACCCATCCCGAAGGCCATAAGATCCTCTCCGGCATTACCCGTGCCGAAGTGATTAATATCTGTGCCGACTTAAACATAAAAGTGGTTGAAAAAGCCGTGCATATAGATGAGCTGGTAGAAGTCGACGAAATTTTTGTCACCGGTACCACCACGCAAATTATTCCCATAAGCTCCATTACCCACAAAGACAAAAATGTCTACACCGCCCAAAAAGACAGCCTTACAAAAAAATTACAGGAGGTTTTTATTAAGAGGACGAGGGGTTAGTTTTTATACGTACTGTTGCAATATGGGTGCGCTAATTGAGCATTTTCAAAATTTCCAATTCCTCCGTCAGCCTTTCTTTGAATATGGTCAACAGTTATTGAATTGGTATGCATTCTTGCATTACATATTTTACATCTTACTGCTTTTGATAGGGCTTCACTTATAAATGCAGCGGACTTTGTATCGTCAGAAAAGTCTTTTACAGTTATTAAACTATCATCATAATCAGCTCCTTTGATGAATTTATAATCTCCGGATCCTAACACATTTTGAATGGCAGTATTTCTATCATTATGCTTTAAATCATTTACTAAGCTTATTAGAAAATTTTTAATATGAGGAATTGCTTTAGAAGAACTTCTATAATGTCTTAAAATTTGTTGTATTACAAAGTCAAATTCTATTAATAATTCTTCAAAATCTTCCCTACAATCTATAAACTCCTTCAACCTTTTATTTTCTACTAAGTCCATTAAGAAATCCGTAACTGCGAAAAACGAAGCTGTTTTATGACGACCGCCTTTGGAATAAAAATAGACCGCTGGATGAAGACCTAAGGAAGAAGGATGAGTACTATTAATTAAGTTAGATATTTTTTTACTTTTCCTAAGATATTCTATTGTTTTTTCTCCATTTATATCGTCAAGTAGACTATCTACGTCCTTGATCTTATTAACCATATTGACGTATTCAAAAATCAATAGTGGGCTTTGACTTGAATACCCCTTTCCACCAATAGGTAGATCTAAGGTCTTTACTGGGTTTTTAAGTTTAGGTAAGAAAAATGCGTTATTAATATCTTCAGCCAACTCCTCAATACTTTCAACCTTATTTTTTTCAAATTTCGACCAATATTGATGGCCTTTTCCACCTTTGATTATTGCTCTGGATGCAATTCCGTTTGGCTTTTTTCTTGATTTTATTAATTTTAGTTCGGTCGGATCAATTTTGGCAGCTTGTTGATTAATTTTGAAAAAAGAAGCTTCCGCGACCTCTGCATCTCCTTCAACCCACTGTAATTGAACTGCGATAGAACCGAGGTTTTTTGCTCTTCTTTGAATTTGATCAGTAACTCTTTCTGGATTTTTAAGTGCTAATTGGTAGTCTAAGTATTTTCCGATTTCCTTTTCAACTAATCTTCTTGTTTTCTCTCCAATGGCAATTTGCTCTTCGGGAATTGCTCCATTGAAACTTTCTCGAGTAATTGGACCGTCTCCATAATCATCATTTATCCAAGACACAAGTGAACTAACTCTATGAGACCCGTCGATTACAAAGTTGTAACCTCCTTTGCTTCTCCATAAAATTACTGCAGGTATTAGTTCTCCGTTTAAAAAGCTTTTTATTAGTTCTGTTATTTTCTGAGGCGTCCATTCATTCGTTTCCCTTTGAAAATCAGGTTTTCTTAAGGTCAAATAAAAAAAATCATCTTCTCTTAAATCTGATATTGAGAATGATTCTTTCTTTTTCGCAGAATTTTGGGTTTCATCTATATCAAAATCTTCTCGAGGGAGTAATGCATCTAATGATACTTTTGCCATTTTTTTATTAGTTCAATTATGTTTAAAACCTTCCCAACTCGTTATATTCCATATAATTTAATTACTAATCAAAATTATATCGGAACGGGCTGTTCTTGTTCCCAAATATAAATCAATCCAAACCTTTAAAACTGTGGAAAGCCTTAAAATTCGGGCTAATTACCAACAGGTTTTTAACTTTTTTATTAAGGAAATAGTGGAATGAGTTTTTTAGTGGAAAAGGTAAAATAAGGTGCGATTACCTTTAAATTAGGACTTATTCTTCAATAAACTTTTTATAGTGCTCGTAGCGTAAAAATATATCTTTTACATAGTTGTATGGTTCTGTTCCCCTTACGAAACCATATTTAACCACATCATCAAGATAGTATTTCTTATCCTTTAATTTAATTATATATTCTTCTACATTTTCGTCCCATATATTCGGGTTTTTTCCATTCTTTTCTGCCAGGCGCATAGCATCAAAAACATGACCGGCACCACAGTTGAAAGCGGCTAAAGTGAACTTTACTTTTTGGATTGAATCTTCTACAGCTTCAAAATTATCACGCATCCTATCTAAATAGGTTACGCCTCCTCTTAGATTTTCTTCTGGATTGTGAGTGTTGCTAACGCCAACTTCTTTTGCCGTTTCCGGCATTAATTGTATTAGTCCGGATGCACCCGCCCAGGACTCTGCATTAGGCTCAAACCTGGATTCCTGGTAGACTTGAGAAGAAAGGAAACGCCAATCCCATCCTATTTCAGACGCATTTTCTTTAATAATATCGTCGTACTGACTGATCTTATTGCTGTTTTTGCTGTAAAAATCGCTTTTAATCCTGCTCCTGTTAGATCTGGAATTTTTAAAATACTTGTTATAAATTACATAGTAATCGTCAGACTTTTTCTCTTTTGCTATCCATTTGTTTATCGCCTTAAGTAAGTCGGGCGAATTCTGTCTTACCGCCCAGGCTATACGTTGAGAAAACGAAACCCTGGTGTCAATATTTAGTATGGGATGGTAGGTTTTATTGATAGACGCAATATTGTAATCGGCAACTGTTCTTTCAATTTCACCATCTACTACCATTTTAATTATTTCTTCTGTAGTAACATTTCCTTTAATATGTTCTATGGGAATGTCAGCACCAATCTCATTCTGTAAGTTTTTAAGTCTTTCAGCATAAGATGAATTTTCTCTAACCCACACAGTATTGTTTATTAATTCAAGCGTGTTTGAAATTAACTGTTTATCGATTTTGTAACCGGGTAATGAGCGCCAGTTATCTGGCATTCGCTGTACTAAAGCCTGGTGTGTTACGTAATGATTTTCTGTAAAACTTACGAGTTTTTGTCTGGGCTCAGTTATAGTTAAACCATAGGCAATTAAATCACCTTTGCCATTGTTCAGCATATCAAATAGGTCATCGATATCTTCAGCTATTGTGATTTTCAGCTTTAAGCCTAAATTTTTGGCCAGGCGGGATAATAATTCATACTCAAAGCCCATAGGCACTCCTTTATACAAAAAATAGCTCGTGGAGTTGTATATGGTTATCGCATGTAAAACGCCATCTTCTTTTATGGCTTCTAAATCCTTAAAAGTTTTATAAGGTTTAACATCCGGCCCGGCTCCAAGCATTCCATCACCGGAATCTTTATCCCCTTTAGAACAACTTGAGAAAACTATTAAAACAAAAATGAAGAAAGCGCTCCTTTTTAAATTCATAGCCTTCAAAATACAAAGAAACAAGTGAACTATACAAATTTTTGTTAAATAAGTAAATATTTGACACCTCTCTTTAGGTGAGTTTTTGTCTTTAAGGACCACTGGCAAAACCCTTAATGATCTCTGTTAAAAACTGTTGCGAGGAAAGGGAATCCCGGCTATTTACCAACAGATTTTTAAATGTTTTCTTAAGAATATTGGTATTTGTCTTTGATTGCTGAAAGTAGATTTTGAGGTCGGGTTCTAACGAGTCTTAGCCATAGTTTGCCAAAGTTCTTCAGTTAGCTCCCAAATTAGTACTTCGTGTGAAATATAACCACCACAAATTTCGATAAGTCTTTAATTTGAATAAAGATTAAAAAAATGTGCTGTGTCTTCGATATCTTCAATACCTAAAATCCAACATACTTCAGATAAGTCTGAGAAGTCCATGCCTCCTGATGAAATAGCTTCGTTATTATAACGCCCTTCTTTTCCATTGTATTTATTCGCCAAATCTGTGGCCAGTTGCCATATTTCAATCAGTTCTGGATTCTTAATTTTATCTTTCCATTTGGTATATTCCGGGTCTCGAAATCCCGGACTACCGTTCCCAACTTCATTTCCATCAGGTATTTTGTGATAATTAGCATGTTCCTTAACAAATTCAAGGCTTTCAGGTGAAGTGGACTCTTCATTCCAGTTGCTATGTTGTACCAAATGAATACGCTTCCTTGTATTTATTTCAGGGAATTCTTTATGAATAGCTTTTATTAGTTTTGCGGAAAAATCTGATTGACCTGCCTCCGCAATCCAAATATCTCCCTCACTATTGATCGTTGTTTTAGCGATCTCCTTAACTTTTTCAACAGCAGATTTGATATTATTATGTGCGTCTGTCCAATTGTTTCCAAAAGCAAGCTGGAACAAATCGTTTGGCGGAACATACAAACCTTCCTGAATGCCATATGCACCAGCTACCGCATGATACTTAATTTCTGAAAAAGCAGGATCTGATAATAGCGTTGCAAAGCCAGCAATAGTATGAAGATCATCTACATCGGTTTTACAATCAAATTGAACTAATAACAGGTCTTTCTCGATATTGAAGTCCCCGGCTTGTGTCTCTATCTTATCTGCAGTTTTACTTGTAAAAGACATCATTAGCATTACCAATGCGCTAAAAATGAGTGTTTTTGAGTTCATCTCTTATAATTTATTCGTTAGATTTAAGTAAACCTTTTTCTTAAATTCTGTCTGGCCAGATGTTAGGTAATTCTCCACTAAAGCCCATTTGAGGAAGCTTATTAATTTCTTCCATTTCTGCTGGTGTTAGTTCAAAATCGAATAGCGCTATATTTTCTTGAATTCTCCTGGGCGATGTAGATTTTGGGATCGCAATTACATCGTGTTGAATAATCCATCGCAAACAAACTTGTGATACAGATTTGTTGTGTTTTTTGGCGATAGCTTCCAGGACTTTATTTTCAAATACTTTTCCTCTTGCCAAAGGGGACCAGGACTCAACTACTATATTTTGTTTTTTACAGTATGCTGTTAATTCCTCCTGCCAATAGCCTGGATGAAATTCTATTTGATTAATTGCCGGAATAACATGGGCTGTTTGAAATAAAGCCTCTAAATGTTCCTGAAAAAAATTACTTACACCTATAGATTTTATTTTACCTTCAGCTTGTAATTCTTCCATTGCCCGCCAGGTATCAGCATTGGTTTTTTGCCAGTTGTCGTAATTTTTAGCATTAGCAGGCCAGTGTATTAAATATAGATCAATGTAGTCTAGATCAAGTCTCTTTAATGATTTTTCAAATTCTTTTTTAGTTGATTCATAACCTAAACTCTCCCGCCATAATTTAGTAGTTACAAAAATGTCTTCCCTTAAAACTCCGCTGGCTTTTATTCCTTTGCCAACAGCTTCTTCATTTCCATAAATTGCTGCCGTATCTATTAGCGAATAGCCACTAGAAATAGCAGTGGAGACTGCTTCAATTCCCTCCAGGTCTGTAGCTTTGTAGGTGCCGAAGCCTACTATTGGTATTTTTTGTCCATCATTTAAGCTTAATTTCTTCAAGATTTTTTCTTTAAATTCTTAAATCAGGTTTGTTTTATTCTTCTTTTTATCGAGTTGTAATCCTTTATTAGCCAAGCATAAGTTTTACTGCAATTCAACAATTTATTCTAATTAGTCAAGATAAATAACCTGGCAGAGAAAACCAATACGAATGCCGCTGCGTTACGCACTTAAACCGAATTTTTTATAAGCCGTTTTTAACACCAGTTATTTTTACTCGATAATCGAGATTAAACGTTCCGAGGCTTGCCTCGAAATCAAATGATATTTTCTAATAATAATGCTTTGGGAGCTTGCTCCGAAGTTTTTTACTAAAACGAAACACCAAAACTATTTGATAATAACTTATCAAGTTCCTCGAGCTCCAATATTAATTCCTGATGGTTTTGTGATAAGGATAATTCAGACTTATCTTTCCGTAACAACTTTTTCAATTCGAGCATTTTAAAGTGAAATGATTTAGATTGTAGTTCAATCTGTAATGTTGCTACCTGTTTTTCAATGGCTATCTTTTTTTGTTTAACAACATCAATCACTTCAATTGCCTTATCAAAACTCAACTCCTTTTTTTCGAAAGATTTCAAAACGCCACACTCAAAATTGCTACATGCTTTCGGTCTTTGAGAATAAATATTACAACCATTGCAGCCGAATTTATTACAGGGTAGAAAAAACATTCCATTTTCATCTGTTTCTTCAATATCCATCAACTGTCTTAATGGTGACAGCTCTTCACTATCGAGCTGTACAAAACCAATTAAAGTACCATCACAACATAAACCACAAGACAAACAGATATTTATTGGTTCATTCATGTTTCCTGAATTTTAAGGTGTCTAATATAAATTTCTTTTTAATCCCTCATTGAGGGTTTAATTCCCCGAGGCTTGCCTCGAAATTATAAAATAGTTTTCCGATTCATACCTCGTGGGCTTGCCCCGAGGTTCTTGATTATCATAAAAGGCCCCCGGGATATTCTTAAGCTTTTCAAATATAAATTATTGTCTGTGGGAAACCGTAAATTTTGGGCTATTTACCAACAGGTTTTTAACTTTTTTATTAATAAAATAGGGAATTGTATTTTATAAACAGTAACAATTAATTTGGCTAAAAGAGTGCCTGGAGCAAATCATCTTTCCTTTAATACATTCCTGTCTATCCTTTAACAATCAGCGTTTGCCGGTAGTTAGATAGATTATAGGACCAAAAAACGGGAAAAATATGGCAATAATGGTATAAACCAGCTTTTCGGTACTCTCTATTTGAGATCTAATAATTCTTCTTAAGGCAATCCATAACAAGATGATATGGAATAACATAAAAATTGGGATGATAAGATATAAAGCCTGGTATATCAATAAAAAGGGGAAAAGCTCGTTGGACTCCGTTACGTATGTTTCTGTTATCTCCGGGTTTTTTGCTTTTATTTCATTCAAAATCTCCTGTTTTTTTATTGAATTCCTAGAGCCCAGGTTTACTTTATATGTCTCTTGCTTATCTGTATAAACTGTTATTTCATTCGTCCTGGTCATGATTTCAACATGATTTACATCTACTTCAGGAAGCACGGTATTGATGAATTCTGGGCCTGAAACTTCTTCATAATCTTTACCACAGGATACTAATAAAATTGAAAATAAAACTAATACAATTAAGGATTTTGATTTTTGCATGATGCTGATTTTTGGTGTCGTAATGGTTTCGACTAACCGAAGTTCACTCTGTAGGGGACGCGAACCCGAAGATCTGGTTTGAGGGTGAAGTTAATTATTTTTTTTTGAAAAGCTTATTTTCTCGAAAGCTTTCGGGACAGTATGACGGTTATAGAACTATTACTATTCCTCCACAACCCCAGCCTCACGCAAAAACTTCAGTACTTCCTCTTTAGGTAAAGCTTCTATAGTTCGGCCTTTAAATCCGGTGGTAGTTTCGGCCATAAAAAGGGAATTTAAGATAGCTTCTTCCGTAGCTTCTATGGCAGCCATAAACAGCGGTGACATCAAATCGTTAGGAACAACTTCCTGTTTTAAGGTTTTAGTTTCTATTTTATATGGAATTCTTAAGCCTTCCGCAGTAGAAAAAGCGATTACGTAATCGCCACTGCCGTTGGAAGCGATGCCGCCGGTTTTTGCGAGTCCCAGAAATGCCCGTTTTGCCAGGCGTTCCAGGTTTCGGTTGTTCAGCGGGGCATCGGTAGCTATCACGATCATACAGGAACCGTCAACATTATTCAGTAAATTATCCCGGAAACTATATTTTCCCAGTTTTTGACCCACCGGAACCCCGGCAATTTGTAATACGCCGCCAAAATTACTTTGTACCAAAACCCCTAAAGTATAACCGCCCAGGCTTTCGGGGAGTGTTCGGGAAGAAGTGCCAATTCCACCTTTATAGCCAAAAGCAATAGTTCCGGTACCGGCACCAACATTTCCTTCAGCAACTTTACCTGTTTCCGCATTTTCAATCGCTGAAATTACATCTTCGTTTGTTACGTGCTGCCCTCGAATGTCATTTAAATACCCATCATTGGTTTCGCCTGCCACCGCGTTAACCGAGCGTACATTTTCATTTCCGGGCAGGTTCAGCGTGTATTTTATCACCGCATCCATCGCCGTTGGCACATTTAAAGTATTGGTTAGAATTACAGGAGTTTCCAAATTCCCCAGTTCGTTAATTTGAGTACTACCGGCCAGTTTTCCGAAGCCATTTCCCACAAAAACCGCTGCGGGTACTTTCTGCTGAAAAATATTCCCGCCGTGCGGAAGTATCGCTGTAACCCCCGTCCGCACCGAGTCGCCTTTTACCAAAGTAGTATGCCCAACTTTTACGCCGTCAACATCGGTAATCGCGTTGAGTTCTCCCCGGGCCATCACACCAATGTTAAGCGGAAGTTCCTCCAAACGCTGCTGTGCAGATAGTGTATTCAGTATAAAAAATAAAAACAAAGCGGGGAGGAGGGATTTTTTCATTAATGCGATAATTTTTGTTTTAAGTCAGGAAGATACGAAATCCCGAAAAATACTTAATGCGGTAATTTTCAGCATTAGGCTTTAACCCGCTGTAGTTCAAATTATAGATTGTATCTTTGCACCCGCTTTTAAGAAGCTGTATAAAAACTTTTAGAGCGTCATCCCGAATTTATTTCGGGATCTAAGTTGTTAATAATCAAATCATATTAGAAGCTGAACGTAGTTCAGCTGGACGAAACAGGAATTTAGAAGCAGCTTTGAAAAATAGAATGGTATGAGGACAAAGTCGATAAAGAAGAACCGTATAAATGTAGTAACCCTTGGTTGCAGCAAGAATGTGTATGATAGTGAGGTGTTGATGGGGCAGCTAAAGGGCAACAATAAAGACGTGGTGCACGAGCAGGACGGCAATATTGTGGTGATTAATACCTGCGGATTTATAGACAACGCCAAAGAAGAATCGGTGAATACCATTCTGGAATATGTAGAACAAAAGCAGCAGGGCGAAGTTGATAAGGTTTTTGTGACCGGATGCTTAAGTGAGCGCTACAAACCAGACCTTCAAAAGGAAATTCCCGATGTAGATCAGTATTTTGGAACTACAGAACTTCCCGGATTATTAAAAGCTTTGGAAGCCGATTATAAACACGAATTGCTGGGCGAACGGCTAACGACTACCCCTAAAAATTACGCTTACCTTAAAATCGCAGAAGGTTGCGACCGTCCCTGTTCTTTTTGTGCCATCCCTTTAATGCGTGGTGGGCATAAGTCCACGCCTATCGAAGATTTAGTAAAAGAAGCGAAAAACCTTGCCGCTAGCGGCGTTAAGGAATTGATACTTATCGCACAGGATTTAACCTACTACGGACTCGACCTATACAAGAAACGAAACCTTGCCGAATTGCTGGAAAACCTTGCGAGGGTAGAAGGTATTGAATGGATTCGTTTGCATTATGCCTTTCCAACCGGTTTTCCAATGGATGTACTGGATGTGATGAAGCGCGAACCTAAGGTTTGTAATTATATCGATATTCCGCTGCAACATATCAATACCGAATTATTGAAATCGATGCGCCGCGGGACCACCCACGAAAAAACAACAAAACTACTAAGGGATTTTAGGAAATTCGTTCCCGGAATGACAATTAGGACTACGCTCATTGTTGGCTATCCCGGTGAAACCGAAGAGCAATTTCAGGAATTAAAAGCCTGGGTAGAGGAGATGCGTTTTGAGCGTTTAGGTTGTTTTACTTATTCCCACGAAGAAAATACACACGCTTATAACCTGGAAGACGATGTACCTCAAGATGTGAAACAAGATCGCGCCAACCAGATTATGGAAATTCAAAGCCAGATTTCCTGGGAATTAAACCAGGAGAAAATCGGGCAGATTTTTAAAGTGGTGATCGATAGAAAAGAAGGAAACTACTTTGTGGGTAGAACCGAATTTGATTCACCAGATGTAGATAATGAAGTGTTAATTGATGCGACTTCAGTTTACCTGAAAACCGGGGAATTCTACGAAGTAAAAGTAACCGATGCCGCCGACTTCGACCTATATGCCGAACCAATACACGCAGCTCCAAAATCGGTTAGGAAAGAGTTGAAAGTTAAGAGTATTTAAAAGTTGTAAACTGTATACTGTAGCATTTTAATCGTTGTATTGATAAAATATTCCCTGCGGAAAAGGTGTCCACAAACAAGCTTTAAGTCCGGAAGTTTTTAATGCGGAATTCGTCCAGGTATTACAGGTTTTAAAAAGGTGAAAAGAAGATTCGGCTAAATAGAACGCATCATCGCGGTAATAATTTAGATCAGGTACGGGCTGTATTTTCTCTTTATTTTCTGTATTCACAGTTTTCAGAATATATTCACTCAGTTTTTTATATTGATTTTCAGTAACCGAAATTTTCACCAGGTTTTCTGAGCCTGGCACATTTTGATAAAATCTTGTATGCATTGCGCTTTGCGATTTTAAAAACAGTGCTTTAAATGCCACGTTGAGTTTTAAATTTTCCCATTGCGGCGTGTTTCTATAAAAATTAAGATCCCCCCAACCAAAACTTATAAATTCTGAGTTTTTTGGCTGCACTAAAGTGTGCTCGGGTTTAAAAATACTATCCCAAATAATAATTTCAGACTTTACCGGAAGCAAAATATCGGTATGCATATCCTGTTTATAAAGATAGATT
>JAGXIG010000102.1 GCA_024635815.1 Salegentibacter sp. | reverse complement strand
GTTATGAAATCTGTATATTTGGCTACAAGGGAAGCCACTAAGAAGTGGTCAATGCCTATAAGGAACTGGGGCATTATCTTAAATCAGTTCCTTACGATCTACGAAAAAAGGGGCAGACTTTAAAAAAGTCCAACCCCTGTTATTTTAACTTTACACACTTTGCGGGATAGTGTCTTTCGTCAAGCTGAACTTGTTTCAGCTTCTAACTTGTTTGGATTCTCAACAACTTATATTCTGAAACAAGTTAAGAATGACGTTTACTTTACTTTATAGACAGCCTTTTTATGCCAAATCTTTAAAAAACTTTTTTCTCACTAAGTTAAGTTTTGGATGGATAAAACTTCTACAAAAAGGTCTATCGGGGCCTTTCAGATAATAATCCTGGATTTCTTCTCTGGAAGCTTCGAACAAAGCAAACGGCAAAACTTTCGTGATTATCTCTTCCTCGAAATCTGGTTGCAAATTCAGAATAGTTTCTGAAGCTTTATCTTTATCCTTTTTATCAAAATAATATATCGCCGATCTGTACTTTCCCCGCATACTATGGTTAGATGTACTTTGGTGGGTATACAGGTGAATTTCAATTAAACGATCCAGGGAAATTTCTTTATTATTAAAATGAATAATAACCGCCTCAGAATAACTGGCATATTTTCCCGTGGAGGCTATGTAACCCTGTTCTACCATTTTCACCCCAATTATTTGCTGAAAAATAGCTTCAGTACACCAATGGCAGCCTCCGCCAAATGCTATTTTTTCTATTTTTTCACTCATAAATTAAAATACTAACTAATTGTGCTGCTCTCCAGTTTTTTTCAAAAATAATGTTTTTGAAAACGAATACGGCGTTGACAATTGCTAAGGAAGCAACAAGCTGTGGAAATATTTAATTCAAAAAAAGCAATAAAAAACCCACGGCAATAAACCGTGGGTTAATTCTAAATATAAATTCCGATAAACCTAAGCAGTTTCCAGCTCCACTTCCTTTTTAGATTTTCTGTATAAGAAAGAATTATAAATGTTTCTTTTGGCAAATCTCACCTGCTTATCTGAGCTGATAAACTTGATAAAGAGCTTTTTGTTCACTCCAAAATATTCGTAAGTCGTGCCATTGGTAAAAGAGATCTCCAGTAAATTCCCTTTATGCTGGTAATCGGCAATAGCGGCTTCGCTTATGGTGCGGTTATACTCCTCCAGGTTTGCATCCCGGGTTTGCGGAGCGATGCTTACAAGGAAATGATAGCCATCTATAATTTCTTTACTTTTTATTTCAGCTTCGGCGTGTTTTTCGTCAGTTTCCCTGAATTTATCGGGGTGCCATTCTTTAACAAGGTTTCGGTAGCTGGTTTTAAGCTCTTTAAGGTCTATCTCTTTTTCAACATTAAAGAGTTTTTTGTATTGATTTACACGCTTCATTACTATAAATTTTTAATAAGCGGCAAAATTACTTCTTTTTATTGGATAGTAAGCTGGTTATTTTATAAGTATTTTCTCTTAAACTCAATTAAGGTTTTTTATATACACCCAGTCCAGCAACTCGTAGGTAATAATACCGGCAATTATGGCAACAAGGAATTTTAACCAATTATATTTTAACCATTCTAAAAAGCTTTTCATTTATTTACTGTATCAATTTCAGTTAAAGCGAACTATCAAATATATTCCCTATTCCGGAATATATTTTACGGAAAACCACATTACTACTAATCAAGAACCTCGGGGGCAAGCCCACGAGGTATGAATCGGAAAACTATTTTATAATTTCGAGGCAAGCCTCGGGGAATTAAACCCTCAATGAGGGATTAAAACCCTAGATAGAGATTACTTTTGATAGCTAGGCTTTTAAGCTTAAAATGAATCAAGATAGAGGTTTTCTACTTTAGTCCTGGCCCAGGTTGTTTTTCTTAAGAATTTTAAGCTGGATTTAATGGAAGGATCGTGGGTAAAACATTTAATGTTGATCCTCTTCCCCATTTCTTCCCAGCCATAGCGTTCCACCAGAAATTCCAGGATCTCAGCAAGCTTTACTCCGTGTAACGGATTATTTGGTTGGCGATTTTCCATAAGTAAATTAGATATTCTTAAAGTACCATCCATTAAACATAGCGTACCCTTACTTTTTTCTTCTTTAACTTAGTGTTATTAAGGGCGTCAATTAGTGCATCAGCTTTTTTCTCAGGCACCGCAACAAATGCGCAATCCTGTTTAAGTTCGATAAGTCCCAGTTCTTCTTTTCTCAGATTTCCCTGCTTTAGGAAAAGTCCGGCGATATCTCCTTTTGAAATTTTATCCTTTCTTCCTCCCGAAATAAATAAAGTAGTTTTTTCAACTACCTCAGTGTCGGGTTTTGACTCTTGAATTTTATAATTATTACTATTGATAAAATCAGGAAGCGTTTTTCTATCAGAAAGCACATAGGCGATTCCCTCCTGGTGCATTCTTGCGGTACGGCCGTTTCTATGGGTAAATTCAGAAGCTTTATAAGGTAATTGATAATGAATTATAAAGTCGATCTCAGGAACATCAATCCCACGCGCAGCAAGATCTGTAGCAATTAAGATTCTATGGCTTCCATTCCTGAATTTTATAAGCGATCTTTCCCTGTCTTTCTGCTCCATTCCCCCGGAAAAAATACCGTGTTCGATATTATTTCTGTTTAAAAAGTCACTCACTTCAGCGATACTGTCTTTTAAATTGCAAAAAATAATTCCCGAGCCATTTGCGTTTTCTAAAAGCAAATTTACCAGGCTTTGAAGTTTATTTTTAGGAAGAACGTTTATGGTCTTAATTTCCAATGAAGGCTGCTCCCCTTTTAAATAATCTATTCGTTTTGGGTTTTTTAGGCCCACAAAACCGGGAACATCAATATTTTGGGTAGCTGAAGTCAGGATGCGCTTTTGCAAGCCGGAGAGTTCAGCAATAATTTCTTTCATTTCGTTCTCAAAACCTACTTCTAAAGATTTATCAAATTCATCTAAGACAAGGGCTTTTATATTTTTTGTAGCAAAGGTTCTCCTCCTGAAATGATCGGCAATTCTGCCGGGGGTGCCTATTAATATGGCTGGAGCGTGTTGCAATTCTATTTTATCTTTAGAAAAGGCCCTGCCACCGTATACTGCATTTGCTTTAAAACCGGCGCCCATTTCCCTGGTTACCTGTTCAATTTGAATTGCCAGTTCTCTTGATGGCACTAAAATCAATGCCTGCACTTCTGCCAGGTCTGGATCTAATATTTCGAGTAAGGGTAGTAAAAAAGCCAGGGTTTTCCCAGAACCGGTTGGGGATAACAACACCGTGTTTGGGTTTTTACCAATGGTTTTATGAGCTTCCTGCTGCATAGCATTAAGCTGGGAAATCTCCAGTTTGTCAAGGATTTCCTGTAAATTCTTAGTTTGCATGTATGTGGTAAATAATAAAGCCTTTTATAGACTTTGAAGGAATAAAACCCTATTTGTATAAGATAGGAATAATAAAAGAAAGGCTCAGCAATAATAGATTACCGAACCTTTTTATGGGAGTTGAGAATTACTCGATAATCGAGATTGAATGCTCTAAGTACTGCCCGAATCATTCAGGCGGGCTTGGGCTTGCCTCGAAAATTAAACAATTGTTCACTATGAATGCCTCGTGAGCTTGCTCCGAGGTAGTTTATTGTTGTTTAACGCGAACGGCGTTCATTCCTTTCATTCCTCGTTCCAGTTCAAAAGTTACCTTGTCGTTTTCATCGATTTCATCGATTAATCCGGTAACGTGAACAAAATATTTTTCGTTGTTCTCTGTGTCAATAATAAATCCGAAACCTTTGGAATGATCAAAGAAAGAGACCTTTCCGTTTCTTTGCGGATCTTCTTCTGGCATATCCTCTTTCTTAGGAACACCAATTTCTATACTATCGGCTTCAACTTCAACTCTTTGAGAAGGATCCGGCGGAGTATCGGTAAGATTTCCATCAGCATCTACATAAGCGATCATATCTTCAAAATTACCTCCTTTGTTAGAGTTTTCTTTACGATCCTGCTTCTTAGCCTCTTTTTCTTTCCGTTTTTTTATTTTCTTTTTTTCTTTTTCAGTTTTACTGAATGTTTGCTGCGATTTGCCCATTAATTAATTTTAATTAGTAATTGAGTGAGTAAGCTTGAATTTTTTCCTGAAGATATCCTGGTAGGAACCCGGCTTGTAATGCCTTTAATCTCTTATAAATGAAAAGAATCCCGATAAGGATACTGCTTAAACTTCTACAAAGATAAGTTATAGAAATTAAATTTCTTAATTTGAAGCCAATAAATAATTATTGATTTTTTAAAAACGAAGCTTCCCTCCTATTTCTTATGTTTTTTCTTATCCCACCACACATATAAAATAAAAATAACCAAACTCACGATTGATCCCCATAAAAGTCCGGTTTTAAGACCAGAAGTACTTTCTCCTATAATTGCAATAAAAATGGTAAGTGGTGCGATACCTACAAGAGTTGCACCAATAAATCGCCAGTATCCCATTTTAAGAATTCCTCCCACAAAACTAATGGCGTCGTTAGAAAGAAACGGATTTAATCTGGTCACAATAACGGCCCAAAAGCCATAATCTTCAATAAAGTCTGCTATTTTATTTTCGTTTTTAGGCCCAATTAATTTCTGAACGATTACCGGGCCAAAATAACGACCTATAAAATATCCCACGCTTGATGCTGAAAAGATTGCAGCAAAAATAATTAGACTTCCAAAAACAGGTCCGTATGCCAAAATCGAAACTACCATTAAAGCTACTGATGGAATTACGATTAGAAACATCTGCGCAATCATAGCCAGAATAAGCATCGTTGGACCCATCCACCCAAACTCAGAAACCCATTTGGTAATTTTCTCTTCATCATTGCTGGTAAGAACATCCCAGGCTTCTGTAAAAAAGGACTGAACGCCGGGAACAAAAAAATAAGCTAATACCAACACAGCCACAATGATTCCGGAAATAACTAGGGGTGCTTTACTTTTTTTTATAGAAGTACTTTCACCAGGTTCGGACATAGATTTATTTATCGTTTAATTTTACTCTTAAAATATTAGCGGGTTGTCTTCGACTTTCATTTGAAATATAAAGGCGATTTTCCTTATCAAAAGCCAGGCCTTCGGGCTGGGGAAAAGTTTCAGTATCGAAAAGATGAATTTTAGTTTCATTCCCATTTCCATCAAGGATTATCAATTTTGGCTGATTTCCCTCCAAAACATATAATTCGCCGGTTTCTGGATGAAACCTAATGGAAGAGGGCCTAATTATCCCGGAAGACCTGCCCCCTCTTAATTCCTTATAGATCTCATCATTTCCATCAAGGGTAAAAAAACGTTCTTTAATTGTCATTTCTGTAACGAGGTCAAAAGTATAAATTCCTTTGGCATCCTTTCGGTTATTATATTCCTTCACTGCGAACAATAATCGCTTATTTTGCAGATCTATTTCCAGAGCTTCCATTTCATTTATATCAAGACCAGAAATCTGGTAGGTATTTATTTCGGGTGATGAACCTCTAAAATTCATTATTTTATAAATTTTCCCATCACTGCGCGCTACATAGGCAGTATCTTCAACTACAGTTATGGCTTCGTAATCTCCATCTTCACCAAATGGAATACGGGAAGTTATTTCTGAAGTTTCTAAATTATAAATGAAAATAACTCCGTCCTGATCCTGAATGCAGGCCATCTCATTGTTTCCCAGATAACTCATCCCGGAAATTTCTTCCAGGATGGGCGGAAGGTCCCATTTTTCTTCAATAGTATAGGTTTTGTTTTTATCGTCAAAAGACAAATAACTGTTGTTTTTGAAAGCCCAAAAAATAAGTCCAGCCAGGATAAATACCCCGGCAACAATGCCTATTACTACTCTATTGTCTTTCATAGATGTTTCAATACTAAATACTGAATTTCTAAAATAGGTTTAAAATTAAAGCCTGTCATCATAATTAATTATTATTAACACCTGAGATTTAAAATTATACAAATAATCATTTCTGAAAAGCCTTTAAAACCGGCTCATTTGTTAAATATAATTTAATTTAGTGCTATTTATAACATAATTTTGTAACAAACAATCATTTATAGGAATTCATAAATGTAGACGACCTTCAAACAGATTCGCTGTAAGCCGCAGAAGCCTGTAACGCCGATTTAAAAAAGCAACCGATTATACTATTAGCTAATACACACAACGCGTAAAAGTGGAAGCCGCGAAGCGTAGCCTGGAAACTTCCCCTGAAAATGTAGGGGAAGTAATGTATGAAGTTGGCTATTCTGATGAAAAAGCGTTTCGAAATACATTAAAAAAAATAACCGGAATTTCCCCGGTGCAATATCGCAATAAATATAACCGCGCCAGGGTAACTGCTTAATTTAGACCAAAGCTTGCCTTAAAATACTCACCGGATGCTTAGCACTGCGTTGGGTGCCGTCAAAGATCTGGTGACGGCAACTTGTGCCATTTGCAGAAATGATCGTCTCTTCAGAAGCTTTTCGAACCGCAGGGAACAAAGTTTGCTCCCCAATATTCATACTCACTTCATAATGCTCTTTTTCATAACCAAAAGAACCCGCCATCCCGCAGCAACCCGATGGAATTATGCTCACTTTATAATTCTTCGGAAGATTAAGAATATCAAAAGTTACTGCTGTATTTGAGAGTGCTTTCTGATGGCAATGCCCGTGAATTTTAATTGTTTTTTCTTCTGAAGTAAATTGTTCTGAATTTATATTGCCAAGCGCGATTTCTTTTTTTAGGAATTCTTCAATGATAAATGAATTTTTCGCCAGATTTTCAGCCTCGGTTTTATTATTGGCTAAACGCAAATATTCATCTCGAAAAGTCAAAATTGCCGAGGGCTCCAGTCCGATCAAAGGTGTTTCTTCCGAAATAACATCTTTAAATATGCTAATGTTTTTATTGGCAAAGTCTTTTGCTTCTTCCAGAAAACCCTTAGAAATATGACTTCGACCACTTTCTTCGTGTTTTACAAATTCTATTCGGTAATTGAGTTGATGCAATAATTCTAAAGCATCAATTCCTATTTCTGAATCAAGGAAATTAGTAAATTCATCGTTGAAAAAATAAACTGTTTTTATAGGGTTTTCAATCTGAAAGCGTTTCTTGTGCTTCTTATAGTAATTAGCAAGCGTTTGCTTTGCCAAAATAGGCAAGCTTCTTTCCCGGGCAACGCCCATCATCTTTTTGGCGATGCTGGAAGTCAACGAATTTTTAAAGAAAAAATTAGCAATCCCCGGGGTTTTTGAAGCCAGGCTATTCATTTTGCCGTTATTGGCAAAAGCTTTGCTGCGCAGGCTTTTTCCGTTTTCTTTTTGATATTGATACTGAAATTCAGCTTTTAAAGCTGCAACATCCACACTGGAAGGGCATTCACTTTTACATCCCTTGCAACTGATACAAAGATCAAAAGCCTCTTTTATTTCTTCGTGGTTAAATCGGTTGCTTTTATCTGAAGTGGTCAAAAACTCACGTAGCGTATTTGCCCGGGCGCGCGTGGTGTCCTTTTCATCTTTAGTGGCGCGATAACTCGGGCACATGGTGCCTCCCGCTTCAGCCGATTTTCTACAATCGCCACTACCATTACATTTTTCAGAAAGCTTTAAAATCCCTTCAGATTCAGAGAAATCCATTAAAGTTGAAATTTCCGGCTCTATTCTGTCCACCTCATACCGAAGTGACGTGTCCATTGGCGCTGTATCAACTATTTTTCCGGGGTTAAAAATATTATCTGGATCAAAAGTGTATTTAATATCCCTGAGAATCTGGTAATTTTTAGGCCCAATCATCATTTCAATAAACTCGGCCCTTACTCTACCGTCGCCGTGCTCACCGCTTAAAGAACCGTTGTATTTCTTTACCAGTTTGGCAACATCGGTAGTAATGCTTCTAAAGAGTTTTACGTCTTCAGATTTCTTTAAATTTAAGATTGGACGCAAATGAATTTCCCCGGCCCCGGCGTGGGCGTAATACACCGCGTCCTGGCCGTAGTTTTTCATGATTTCCGCAAATTCCGCAATATAATCTGCCAAATATGGAATTGCCACCGCGGTGTCTTCAATACAGGCCACCGCCTTTCTATCTCCAACGATATTTCCTAACAAGCCAAGTCCGGCCTTACGCAGCTCCATTGCCAAGTCTATTTGTTCGCCCATTAAAACGGGAGAGGCATAACTTAACTTAGATGCTTTTAAGGTTTCCAACACACGTTGACTTTGCTCCTGGACTTCTTGGGCGGTATTGGCCCTTATTTCCAGCATTAAAATCGCTTTTGGATCTCCTTCAATAAAGAATCTATTTTCTTTGTATTTTAGGTTTTGTTTGGTGCAATCCAGGATGGTTTTATCCATCATTTCGCAGGTATACAGGGAATGTTTCATTACCGGTACCACGGCTTGCATACAGCTTTCAATACTAGTGAAATGGGCAGCAATCATCGCGGTTTCGGGTGGTTGCAAATCGTCTAGTTTCAGTGTGATTTCGGTGGTAAACGCTAAAGTACCTTCACTTCCACAAAGCAACTTGCATAGGTTTAAAGGCTCGATAGAACCTTCAGAAAAAACTTCGGCATAGAGCAATTCATCTATTGCGTAGCCCGTATTTCTTCTATGTAAACTTTTAGGAGGGAATTTCTCTATAAGTTCCTTTTTATTTTCTTCTGAAGATAAATGTTTATTAACGTTTCGGTAGATCTCACCTTCGCGGTTTTCAAGTTTTAATTTCTCCTGAAATTCTTCAGCAGAAATATCTTTAAATTCGGCTTCGCTTCCATCACTGAGAATGGTTTTAAGAGAAACCAGTTTTTCGCGAGTTGTGCCATATTTAATGGAAGTGGTTCCGCTGGAATTATTGCCCACCATTCCGCCAATCATACAACGGTTGGAAGTTGAAGTATTTGGACCGAAGAAAAGACCGTATTCATTTAAAACCCTGTTTAAATCGTCACGAATTACCCCGGGCTGTAAAGTCACGGTTTTAGCTTCCTGATCAATTTTTAAGATTTTTGTAAAATGTTTGGAAACATCTACCACAATCCCATCACCCACACACTGACCTGCCAGGGAAGTTCCGGCAGTTCTTGGGATTAATGAAGTTTTATGCTTTTTTGCAAATTTTATAAGCTTCTTTAAATCATTTTCGCTTTTTGGATAACAGACCGCCAAAGGCATTTCACGGTAAACAGAAGCATCGGTAGCATATATTGAACGCCATAATTGGTCGCTATATAACTGGCCGTCAATTTGCTGGGCTAATAGGTTAAGTTTTTCTTTCATAATATTGGGTTAAAAATAGAAAAATTCCCCCTAATACGCTTAACAGATTTTTAAACAATATTAACAATAGATTGGCTTTGCCCACGTTTCAAGTGGTGTTTTAACATTTAAATTTGCTAACAATTCTAAAAACACTAAGTATGAAGAAATTAATTTTACTTGCCGCTTTTGTAATCGGCGCTACATTTTATAATCAGGCTGAAGCTCAAACTATTTCAGATAATGCCCTTGGACTGCGATTTGGTGGTGGTGATGGCGTTGGAGCGGAAATCTCTTACCAAAGAGCCTTAGGTACTGACAATAACCGTTTGGAACTAGATCTTGGATGGCGTGATAATAGCAAGTATGATGCATTCAAACTTACCGGAATTTACCAATGGGTGTGGAATATTGAAGGTGGATTTAACTGGTATGTAGGTGCCGGTGCAGGAATATTAGGCGTTGATGCAAATCGCGAATTTCGCGATGAAGATAGTGGCACTTATTTATTCCTTGCTGGGGATATAGGTATTGAATATAACTTTGATATCCCTTTATTGATTTCGTTAGACTTTAGACCAGAATTTGGATTCTTTAGTGATAACGCTGTACTAAATGATTTTTCTCCAGATATCGCATTGGGAGTTAGATACCAGTTCTAGTGAATAGACAAAATTAAAGTAATAGGCTGTTTAAAAAGTTTTTCAATTGTCATCCTGTCCCGAAGTTTCGGGATTAGTACAGGAACTAACTTGTAAATATTAAATACAAGTTAGAAGCTGAACCAAGTTCAGCTTGACGAAACGAGGAAACTTTTTAAACAGCTTTTTTTATACCGTAGTTTGTAAAGCCTTTTCATAAATATCTTCATAAAGCGGCATTACATTTTTTATATCGAATTTTTCGGCAACTTTTCGGGCGTTGTTCTTAAATTCCTCCAGGGTTTCTTCATTCTCGAGTATTTTTAAGGAGTTTGCAGCCATTTCCTGTACATCTCCCACATTACTTAAATAGCCCGAAATACCATGTTGATTAACTTCCGGAAGACCACCGGTATTAGTAGAAATTACGGCAACACCATTAACCATTGCTTCTAATGCTGAAAGACCAAAACTTTCTTTTTCTGAAGGCAGCAGAAATAAATCTGAAAAACACAGAATCTTGTCTATTTCGTGGCTTTCTCCTAAAAACATCACTTTATCTGCAATATTGAGTTCATCGGCTAAATCTTCTGCCATTTCTTTTTCAGGACCTTCGCCTACCATCATTAATTTGGCATCTATTTTCTTCTGAATTTCATAAAAGATTCGGATTACATCATCTATTCGCTTTACTTTTCTGAAATTACTAATGTGGGTGATGATTTTTTCTTTTTTATCGGCCATCATTTCCCGCTGGCAATCGGTAAACTCTTTTTTGTCGTATTTGCTGCAATCAATAAAATTGGGAACTACTTCAATTTCATTTCTAATTTTGAAGAATTTCAAGGTGTCTTCTTTTAAACTTTTAGAAACCGAAGTCACGACATCGCTATTATTTATGCTAAAAGTTACCGCTGGTTTGTAGAAAGGGTGATTTCCAACTAAAGTGATGTCGGTTCCGTGAAGTGTTGTAACCATGGGTAATGTTATGCCTTCTTCAGCAAGCATTTTTTTAGCCATATAACCGGCATAAGCGTGTGGAATTGCATAGTGAACGTGCAGAAGTTCAATTCCAAATTGCTTTACAACATTTACCAGTTTACTGCTCAATGCAAGTTCATAAGGCTGATAATGAAAAAGCGGATATTCTGGCACATGTACTTCGTGAAATCGCACATTGCTGGAAAGTTGATCTAAACGAACAGGATGACTGTAGGTTACAAAATGTATTTCGTGACCGCGTTTCGCAAGGGCAAGGCCCAGCTCTGTGGCTACCACTCCACTACCTCCAAAGGTAGGATAACAAACAATGGCTATTTTCATCAAGTTTTATTTTATTCACTAAGTGAGAATATAGCGACGCAAGCGCCGAATTTTATAATTTTCAAATTTAAAGTCTCGTGTACTCGTACCCGAAGTTATTTGCTTGCCTGGAATATGTCGGCTAAAAATCTATAGATTCATAAATAACTTCCTGTATTCTTGACCTAACATCTTCCCTAATCAACTTTCTATTGGTAGAATCGGGAAAAGTTCTGTTAGACAAAAATACATAAACAATTTCTTCTTCGGGATCTGCCCATGCAAAGGTACCTGTAAAGCCACTATGACCAAAACTTTGCATAGATAAACAATTACAGGTTGGCCCTGAACTTCCCAGCTGTGGTTTGTCGAAACCAACACCACGCCTTACATTTTCCTCACAATAATAACAAGTATTGAATTTAGCAATAGTTTCTTCATTAAGGTATCTTTTACCTCCATAGTTCCCATCATTAAGATAAAACTGCATTATTTTAGCGACATCATTAGCATTGCTAAAAAGCCCGGCGTGACCGCCAATTCCGCCCTGTAAAGCTGCGCCCTGATCGTGAACCACGCCATGAATAAGTTGCCTGCGCCAAAGTTTATCAATTTCAGTCGGTACAATTTGTTTTAATGGAAATCTTGTAGTTGGCAAATAACCGGTATGTGTAGCTCCTAAAGGTTTATAAATTTTCTCCTGCGTAAGGTTATGCAGGGTTTGTCCATAATAACCTTCAAGATAATATTTAAGAATATAAAATGGTAAATCGCTATACTTATAATCCAAACGCCGTTCTAAATCGCTGTCCTTAATGATATTGATAATGGTATCCTGCATATCGTTTCTAAGATACATCTCGTTGGCAACTTTTGTATTGAATTCGGCTGAAGGCGTTTTATGGAAATAAATTTCAGAAGGTTGCCTTGTTTTTCGGTCTATGGTATTTATATGAAACGGTATCCAGGATTTTAATCGCGCATAGTGCATTAACATATCTTGTAGACCAATATTAGCTTTATTCGAATTCTGAAAAACCGGCATCATTTCTTCCAACTTGGTATCAAAACTTACAATACCTTCTTCCTCCTGCTCCATAATAAGCGGTAAAGTAGCCAGGATTTTAGTCAAAGAAGCCAGATCGTAAACCGAAGTATCTGAAACCGGGATTTCCTTATCGTAAGTATGGTGACCAAAGTTTTTATTATAAACAATTTTCCCTTTTCTGGCTATTAGAATTTGAGCTCCCGGGGTCATTTCTTTATCGATGGCTTCAGTAATTATGCTGTCTATTCTATTTAATTTATAAGAATTTAGACCAACACTTTCCGGTAAACCGTAAGCTAATCTATCAAGGCTTTTTGTTTGATAACCGGTGCCTTCCGGAAAATTATTGCCTATACTTACAGGAAGCTTTCCTCTGGCGTCAATAGCCCCAAATATTAATTGAGCAGCTTTTTCCTGTGCAATTGTGTGGTTTTGATAATTAACCAAAATCCCATCCAATTCATTGAGTCCGCGTAGTTCACTTAATGCATACGGACTTGAAAAAAGGCTAAGAACCGTTTTATTTTCTTTGGAAATTTGACTGATCCAATGCAATTCCCCCGATGAAAATTTATAAGAGGTCCAGGGGTTGTTGTTCGATTTATGATAACCTAAAATCACCAAATCATAGTTGGCTAGTTTCTCCTGTAAATCATTTAGCCTTACCGCAGAAACCCAATCTATATGTGCGTATCTCTTTAATTCTTTTAAAAAAGGACTGCCATTTGCATCTCCAAAATTTACATAAGCGATTTTGGTATCATCAAGATCTTTAACCGGTAAAACACCTTTGTTATTTTTTATAAGTGTAAGTGCATTTTCATAAAGTTCTTCTAACAAAACCTGATCTCGCACGGTATTTAATTCTTCGGAAAGGAAATTTTCCTGTACTAATTTCTGTTGATGCAGGCCGGCTTTATATTTTGCCTGAAGTATCTTTTTTACAGAATGTGCCAATCTCCCGGGGCTAATAATATTATTTTTAAACGCGTTAATTAAAACCTCCGAAGCAACTTCAATATTTTCTGGCATTAAAAGCATATCATTACCTGCCAGAAATGCTCTTAATTCGGCATCTCCGGTTTCGGTGCTATTTGTAAGACCCTTCATATTGAGCGCATCGGTAAAAACCAAGCCTTCAAAATTCATTTTTTCCTTTAGAAGATCTGTGATTACCGCTTTGGAAAGAGAAGATGGTGTATTTCTATTTTCCTGAAGCGCCGGTATATTTAAATGAGCGACCATCACACTGGAAAGTCCGTGGGTGATCAAAGGATAATATGGGTACAATTCTAAACTATCCAGTCTTTCTTTGGAAAACGGAATAGTAGGTAAGGTTTTATGCGAATCTGTATCAGTGTCTCCGTGGCCGGGAAAATGCTTGGCACTAGATAATGAACCTACCCGATGCATTCCCCTCATAAAGGCGTAAGATTTTTCGGTTACATTTATTTTATTTTCTCCGAAACTACGGTTTCCAATTATCGGGTTGTTCGCATTGGTATTAATGTCTACTACCGGTGCAAAATTAATGTGAACGCCTAATCTTTTGGTGTGGCGGGAAATTGCAGCACCAGCTTCTTCAACTAAATTATTATCCTGAATAGCGCCCAGGGTCATATTCCAGGGTAACGCGAAGGTAGAATCCAGTCGCATAGCCAGTCCCCATTCGGCATCCATTCCTATAAGAAGAGGTGTTCTGGAAAGTTGCTGGAATTCATTGGTTAATTTTGCCTGTCTTCCAGGCCCTCCTTTAGAAAAAATAATCCCTCCAATATATTCTTCGGAAATTTGTTTTCTTGCCTTATTTATAAAAGTTTCACCACTTTCTGAAGCAACACTTACCATAAATAATTGCCCTATTTTTTCTTTAAGGCTCATTGCATTGTATACGCTATCTACCCACTTTTTTTGGGCTTCAGCGTCTTCAGAAAGCAAAGGATTATTTTGCGAGAAAAGCTGGGAAGAAACAAAAAGAAAGCAGGTTAAGAGAAAGATTTTCGGAGTAAAGATAAGTTTCATCAATTAAGGAAACGATTATGCCAACTTTCAGAAGCAGGAACTTCCCAATCTGAAAGAAATTCGGCTTTATTGTTTACGAGATTATTAAAAACGATAGTTTTAGGCGATACGGCTTTTTGTTTGGCCATTTTTCTAAAATCTGAAAGCGTTTTATATGCTATGAATTCTCCCTGTTTGTAGGAAACATTCATCTTATCCAGAAGATCTACATTGAATTCTTTCTCCAATTGCTGAATAAAATGCACAGAAGCATCTATTGAGCAACCAGTTGCTGCATTCATTTCCTGATCTAATGCCAGAATTATGAATCGCTTGTATTTAATGAGGTAACCGGCCTGTAAATCGGCTCCATGAGCAGTCCATTGTGTAACGAACTGGTCTAGACGGTATTGTATTTCTTCCAACTCCTCAGTAGAAAAAGAACGGTTTGCCTGGTATATCCAAACCCTTGAAGAATCGGGTAGATTTTCGAATGGTACTAACATAAATTGCTGAAATTATATTTTTACAAAATTAACTGATTTAGCTGTTGTGTCAAGTATAGTTTTTGCTTTTAACGTTTGCTTTTTTTATTCAATAAGTGTGATTAAAAAAACTAAAAAGCCTGAGAAGAATTCTCAAGCTTTTTCAATTAAATAATCTTGTTATTGAATAATTTAATCAGGAACCTCGGGGCAAACCCGTCTGAATGATTCGGGCAGGCGCCTCGGGGAATTAAACCCTCAATGAGAGATTAAAGATCGTGTGCGTTTGCAATAAGTTCAGCAACGTCCATTACTGCTACGCTATCTTCTTGATTTTTTCCTTTTACTCCATCTGTCATCATCGTATTGCAAAACGGACAACCAGCAGCAATAACTTCAGGTTTCACTTCCATAGCCTGCTCGGTACGTTCAATATTAATGTCTTTATTACCAGGTTCTGGTTCTTTAAACATCTGTCCACCACCGGCACCGCAACAAAGTCCGTTAGATTTGCATTTACGCATTTCTACGAGCTCTACTTCCAGTTTTCTTAGTAAATCGCGAGGTGCTTCATATTCCCCGTTAGCACGGCCTAAATAGCAAGGATCATGGAAAGTGATACGTTTTCCTTTAAATTTTCCGCCTTCAACCTTTAATTTTCCCTCATTTAAAAGGGCTTTTAAAAATTGGGTGTGGTGCATCACTTCGTAATTCCCACCTAAGGCAGGATATTCATTTTTTATGGTATTAAAGCAGTGCGGACAAGCTGTTACCACTTTTTCTATTTCATAACCGTTAAGTACTTCAATATTTGTCGCAGCTTGCATTTGGAAAAGAAATTCGTTTCCAGCCCGTTTTGCCGGATCTCCTGTACAACTTTCTTCAGTTCCCAAAACAGCAAAATCTACACCCGCTTCATGTAAAAGTTTTACAAAAGCTTTGGTGATCTTTTTTGCCCTATCATCAAAACTACCGGCGCAACCAACCCAAAATAAGACTTCTGGTTTTTTGCCTTCAGCCATATACTCGGCCATTGTTGGTACTTTTAATGCTTCTGCCATATCTAATTCCTTTTAATTTTATTCAAAAGACTTTTGGGGAGTCTTGTAATTCCAAAAAATATTTTGTTTTGCTATCAGAAAAATTAATTTTCTTTCGCCCAGTTCAATCTGTCCTGTTGGTTGTAAGGCCAGGGTGCACCATTGTTTTCAATATTGGTCATCGCAATGGCTAGTTCGTTAGGCGCGGCACTTTCTTCCATCACCAAATAACGACGCATATCTAAAATTATAGAAAGTGGATCTATCCCAACCGGGCAGGCTTCTACACAAGCATTACAAGTGGTACATGCCCAAAGTTCTTCACGTAGGATAAAATCGTCTAGCAATTGCTTGCCGTTATCTTCGTATTTCCCTTTTGTATTGATGATCTCTCCTACCTCTTCCAGCCTGTCACGGGTATCCATCATAATTTTCCTGGGAGAAAGTTTTTTACCGGTTTGGTTAGCGGGACATTCTGCAGTACATCTTCCACATTCGGTACAGGTATAGGAATTTAATAATTGCACCTGGTTAAGGTCAAAAACATCTGAGGCTCCAAATTTATCTGGTTCGGCGCCTTCCTCTTCCTCTGCCGGAGCAGCAAAAGGATCGGCGTCGGGATCCATCATCAGTTTAACTTCTTCGGTTACCGATTGTAGGTTGTTCATCTCTCCTTGTGGCTGGAGTTTTGAAAAATAAACATTTGGGAAAGCTAGTAGAATATGCAAATGCTTGGAATAATACAGGTAATTCAAAAAGAAAAGAATCCCTAAAATATGTAACCACCAAGCTGTTCTTTCAAAAATGATAAGTGTTACATTGCTCATTCCGTCAAAAATAGGTAGTAAAAACTGGCTGATAGGAAAACTTCCGGTTATGCCTGCCTCACTAGCGTAATGTGGCGCTCCATTGAGCTGAAGTTGATAATCTGTAGCGTTCATCACCAGGAAAAGCACCATAAGTACCATTTCAAAATAAAGAATGTAATTGGCGTCATTTTTAGGCCAACCTTTTAATTCCCGACTTAAAAAACGATAAATATTAAGTATATTCCTTCTTATCCAGAAAACGATTACTCCAATTAAAACAAATAATGCCAGGACTTCAAAGGAAGCAATAAGCACATCGTAAAAACCGCCCATAAAGGAAAGGATACGGTGAGTGCCAAACAATCCATCTATTATAATTTCAAGAACTTCAATATTTATAATTATAAAACCTACATAAACAATAACGTGAAGAAATCCTGAAACCGGTTTTTTAATCATTTTGCTTTGACCAAAGGCAATCC
>JAGXIG010000002.1 GCA_024635815.1 Salegentibacter sp. | reverse complement strand
CACGGAAGTCCCTGGATCAAGAAAATGGTACCGTATGTTACGGCTTCGGCCAGTGGCTGGATGACATTTAGAGGTGCCCGCCGAAGAAGGGCTATAGACCGGGGTTTCGTACTTTCCGATCATTGTGACTGGCAGGGATTGCTAAAATCGATAAAAGCCACCGGCGCCGAGAAAGTGATTTGCACCCACGGTTACACCGATATTTTCTCCCGCTATTTAAGGGAAATTGGCTATGATGCCCGAACTGAAGAAACTCAATACGAAGGCGAAATGAGGGAAGAAGAATCAAAGAAAGAAGTAGAAAGTTAAAGGGCGGTTTAATAAGCAGTTTCAGAAAAAGGAAATTATGAGAGAAAAAAATCAGGATAAAGAACTTTCCCCTCAGGGTATACGGGACTTTGCTGAACTCATAAAAACCTTGGATAGCACCAATAAAACCACTCTAAAAGTAGCTGCCTTAACGCATTATTTTAAAAATGCCGAAGATAAAGACAAGGTTTGGACAATCGCTATTTTATCGCATCGCCGTCCGCCACGCCCTGTGAATACTACCTTGATGCGCGAGTGGGCTTCAGAATCGGCCAATATTCCTTTATGGTTATTTGAAGAATCTTATCATATTGTCGGTGATTTAGCTGAAACTATTGCTTTGGTAATTCCGCCAGCCGAAGAACCCTCTGCAAAAAGTCTGAATCAGTTCCTTCAGGAAATTATCGATTTAAAAGCTAAGAGCGAAGCAGAAAAAAAGGAATATTTACACCAAAACTGGCTTTCACTGAATTATTATGAACGCTTTGTTTTTACCAAACTCATTACCGGAAGTTTTAGAATTGGCGTGAGTCAAAAATTAATGACACGCGCCCTGTCAAAGGCCACCGAGATCGATGAAGATATCCTCGCTTATAAAATGATGGGTAACTGGAAACCGGAAAAAACCACATTTGAAAAACTGATTTTAGAAGAAAATGAAGAAGATTATTTGTCGAAGCCTTATCCATTTTACCTGGCTTATGCGATAGATGGTGACGTGGAAGAATTAGGTGATGTAGCCGAGTGGAGCGCTGAGCATAAATGGGATGGCATCCGCTCGCAGGTAATTGTGAGAAACGATGAACTTTTCGTTTGGAGCCGCGGAGAAGAACTGGTAACCGATAGATATCCTGAATTTGAAGAGTTTATAGGGAAAATTCCAAATGGAACGGTAATAGACGGAGAAATTTTGCCATTTCCGGAAGGAAAAATTGGAACTTTTAAAGACCTGCAAACCCGAATAGGAAGAAAAAATATCAGTAAAAAATTGCTGGAGAAAACCCCGGTGATTTTAAAAGCTTACGATGTTTTAGAATGGAAAGGAGAAGATATAAGAACCGAGCTGTTTGTTGAAAGAAGAAAAATTCTGGAGAAATTCTATGCTGAGGTTACTTCAGAAGAAATTCCCTTGCATTTATCTGAACGGATTTCTTTTAAAAACTGGGCTGAAGTTGCCGAAGAACGCGAACGTGCCCGGGAGGAAAAATCGGAAGGCTTGATGTTGAAAAGATTGGATTCGCCCTATTTAGTGGGAAGAAAAAAAGGCGACTGGTGGAAATGGAAAGTAGATCCACTTACGGTAGATGCAGTACTTACCTATGCCATGCGCGGTCACGGAAGGCGTAGCAATTTATTTACCGATTATACTTTTGGTTTGTGGGATGATGATAAAAAGGAACTGGTGACTTTTGCCAAAGCCTATTCCGGTTTAACCGATGCCGAATTTAGAAAACTGGATGCGTGGATCAAGAAAAACACTTTAGAGCGTTTTGGTCCCGTGCGAAGTGTTACTCCCTACCACGTTTTTGAAATCGCTTTTGAAGGAATTGCTGAATCCAAACGTCATAAAAGCGGCGTGGCAACCAGATTTCCCAGGATGGTACGCTGGCGAACCGATAAGAATATCCATGAAGCGAATACGCTGGGGGAATTAAGGGATTTGATACCTGAATAAACCACCCCGCCCTATCGGGCACCCCTCCTTGGAAAGGAGGGGAACTGTACTGGTTACTAAACAAAAGGGAAATAGCTCCTTCCCTTCTAAGGGAAGGTGGCATTCCGAAGAATGACGGAAGGGTTGCCGGGATAAAACTAAAAACAATGAAAAAGCCAAACCACAACAGAAAACATCTCGAACCCTACCGAAAGACTTTGCGAAACAATTTAACTCCCGCAGAAGCTTTTTTGTGGAAACAATTACAACATAAAAACTTTAAAGGAAGAAAATTCAGAAGACAGCATAGTATAGAAAACTTTATAGTTGATTTTTATTGCCCGGAGGAACAATTGATAATTGAACTGGATGGTGATGTTCATAAAAATCCTCTGTCAGAAGAATTTGATAAAAAACGAACTAAAGAACTGGAAGCTTTTGGGTTTACAGTAATACGTTTCGAGAATAAAATGGTGTTTGATTTTTTACCTTCGGTTTTGAAAGAGATTGAGGATAATTTTAAAAAGTGAACCACCCCGTCCTATCGGGCACCCCTCCTTAAAAAGGAGGGGAACCATACTGGGGACTAAATAAAATGAAATAGCTCCTTCCCTTTTTAAGGGAAGGTGGATTATTCAGCGAGAGCTGAATAAGACGGAAGGGTTAAAAAACATGAACAAAAAACAACTCACACAAATCGCAGAAAACTGGTTCTCCAATAAGGGCTGGAAGCCATTTGCCTTCCAAAAGCAAACCTGGACGGCTTTTTTGCAGGGTAAAAACGGACTTTTAAACGCGCCCACGGGAAGTGGAAAAACCTACGCGCTTTGGGTGCCGATTGTTTTGGATTATTTAAAGAAAAATCCTGATTATAAAACGACACAAAAAAAAGGCCTAAAAGCAATATGGATTACGCCTTTACGGGCACTTTCGGTAGAAATTGAACAGGCGGCACAACGTTTTGCAGATGAAATTGAAAGCGGATTAACCGTAGGAATTCGTACTGGAGATACGCCGCAAAAAGTGCGTGCAGCGCAAAAAAAGTCAATGCCCGATTTGCTGATTACCACTCCTGAAAGTTTGCAGTTATTACTTTCTTCAAAAGATTATGATAAAACCTTTAAAAACCTGAGTGCCGTGGTGGTTGACGAATGGCACGAATTGCTGGGAACAAAGCGTGGAGTGCAAATGGAATTGGGCTTATCCCGCTTAAAAACCATTTCGAAAGATCTACGTATTTGGGGGATTTCGGCAACTATTGGCAATTTAGAGCAGGCGCGGGAAGTTTTATTGGGTCCAGGTTCTGAAGCTTTTCAGAATTCAGTTTTGATAAGGGCGAATTTGAAGAAAAAAATAACGGTAAAATCTATTATTCCAAAAAAAATGGAGGAGTTTCCCTGGCGGGGGCATTTGGGGTTGCATCTAATTGATGAGGTGGTTCCCATTATCAACAATTCCCGAACCACATTGCTTTTTACAAATACCCGTTCGCAATGTGAAATTTGGTTTCAAAAACTGATAAATAAATATCCCGAATTTGCCGGGGAAGTAGCGATGCACCACGGCAGCATTAATAAGGATACCCGACTGTGGGTAGAGCAGGCCATTAGGAATGAAACTTTAAAAGCGGTGGTTTGCACTTCCAGCCTGGATTTGGGGGTAGATTTTGCCCCGGTAGAAACTATTATTCAAATCGGTGGGCCAAAAGGAGTGGCGCGTTTTTTACAAAGGGCAGGGAGAAGCGGCCACCAACCGGGAAAAGAAAGTGTAATCCATTTTTTACCAACACACGCTATAGAACTTATTGAAGCTTCGGCTCTGCAAAAAGCAGTGAAGAAAACCGCTGTTGAAGACCGAATTCCGTATTTGTTGAGTTTTGATGTTTTGGTGCAATATCTTACCACCTTGGCGGTTTCTAACGGATTTTTTCCGAAGGAAATTTGGCCGGAAATTAGATCGACGTTTTGTTTTAATGCAATGACGGAAGATGAATGGCTGTGGGTTTTAAATTTCGTAACCAAAGGTAGCCAGAGTTTGCAGGCTTACGATGAATACAAGAAAATTGAAATTGAAGAGGACGGGCGTTTTAAAGTGAATAATCGCGGAATTGCAATGCGCCACCGACTGCAAATTGGAACAATTGTGAGCGATGCGGTTTTGAGCGTGAAATATTTAAAAGGTGGTTATATTGGTACGATTGAAGAATGGTTTATTTCTAAACTTACGCCGGGCGATGTGTTCACTTTTGCAGGCAGAAATCTGGAACTGGTTAGGATTAAAAGTATGCAAGTTTTGGTGCGAAAATCGAAGAAAAAAACTTCGAAAGTTCCAAGTTGGATGGGCGGCAGAATGGCATTTTCAGCGCAAATGAGTGAATTGCTTCGGGAAGAAATGTACGCTGCTTCAGCATCTGTTTCTTCGGGCAAAGCTGAAAAGTCATTAGAATTAAAAGCTTTACAGCCAATTCTCGAAAGGCAACAGAAAGAATCTATTATTCCGAATAAAGATGAATTTTTAATTGAAACTTTTAAAACCCGGGAAGGTTATCACGCGATTTTTTATCCGTTTGAAGGACGTTTTGTACACGAGGCTTTGGGCAGTTTACTGGCGTATCGCATCAGTTTGCTTTCACCTATTTCCTTCAGTATAGCTTTTAACGATTATGGTTTTGAACTGCTTTCCGATCAGGAAATAGATATGCAACAGGTTTTGGATAACGATTTATTGTCCCCAGAATTTTTAATGGACGATCTTTATAAAAGTTTAAATGCCACCGAAATGGCCAGACGGAAATTCCGTGATATTGCGGTAATTGCCGGGATGGTTTTTACCGGATATCCAAACAAACTTATTAAGAGCAAACATTTGCAAAGCAGTTCGCAACTACTGTTTGGCGTTTTTAAAGATTATGAAGATGATAATTTATTGTATCTACAATCTTTCAGGGAAACTTTTGAGCATCAGTTAGAAGAAGGCCGGTTAAGATTGGCTTTGGAGCGTATTCATTATCAAAATATCGTTTGGAAAAACTGCGAAAAGCCTACGCCGTTTTCGTTCCCAATAATCACCGATAGGCTTCGGGAAAAATTGTCTTCAGAAAAACTGGAAGACAGAATTAGGAAAATGCTAAAAAGCCTGGAGAATTAATTTCTTTCGTTCAACTTTTTAAGAACGGTACTGCGAACCACTTCAGTAGTAATTCCGAAAAGTACGTGTGCAAAAAGTTCGTTCATTTGCATTCTTATAGGTACATCTGTAGGTTTCGGTTCGAGACCCATTAATGGAAGAGACGTTTCGTGAGTTGTGATCCAGGTAGAACCTCCGAGAATAATTCCATCTTTAATATTTAATTCGTCATCATCTTTCTTTCCGAAACCGTAAGCGGCACCCACACTGGCCCCAATAGGAAAATTTACTAATTGTTCGGCCAATTCTTCATTATCAACACTTATTGGCGAACCGGTGATTTTTGTAGAAAGGTCATCAACTATTTTAATTTGGGCAGAACGTTGTTCAACTTTACGCACCGTCAAAAAATGTTCTACGAGGCTTTTTACTGCTGTACCGGCGAGTCCGCCAATTACACCGGCAACAAGTCCGCGGCCGGTAGCTTTAGAATAAGAATCTTTATTGAGCAATGCTTGTACTTTCATAATAGTTGTTTTACAGATTAAAACTATCCATTATAAGAATTATCTACAATTGTTTAACAAGGATTTAGCAGCAGATATTTAAATTTTGGTAATTTTGAATATGGCACAAAAACTAAACACCGCACTGATTCAGGCAAATTTAAAATGGGAAGATCCCCAGGCTAATCGCAGTTTTTTTTCAAAAGAAATTAAAGCGCTTTCAGAGGAAATTGATCTTATTATTCTTCCGGAAATGTTTACTACTGGATTCAGTATGAATGCAAGTAAATTAGCCGAAAAAACCGATGGTTTAACGCTGAACTGGATGCGCGAAATGGCTAAACTTAAAGACGCCGCAGTTACCGGAAGCGTGATTATAACCGAAAATGATAATTATTATAACCGGCTTTTCTTCGTTTTTCCTGACGGAAGTTATAAAATCTATGATAAGCGGCACACGTTTACACTTGCCAAGGAAGATCAAACCTATTCCGCCGGAAAAGATAGATTAATTGTTGATTATAAAGGCTGGAAAATTTGTCCGCTGGTTTGTTATGATCTTCGATTTCCTGTTTTTGCAAGAAATACCGAAGATTACGACCTGTTGATTTATGTAGCCAATTGGCCAAGCAAACGAGTTTTTGCCTGGGATACACTTTTAAAAGCTCGTGCAATAGAAAATATGAGTTATTGCATTGGCGTTAACCGAACGGGAAATGATGGCGATGGTTACGAATATAATGGCCACACAGCAGCTTACGATTGTTTGGGGAAAAATCTTACCGAACTGGATCACGAAGAACCTTTTGTAGAGGAAATTACGTTGGAAAAAAAGCATCTTGAAGAAACGCGAGAGCAATTAAAATTCCTTCAGGATAGAGATAAGTTTACTCTAAAGTAAAAGTCTCTGGCATATCCCAATTAGATCGAACATTTATAGTGTCTCTAAAATATTGAATCTCTTCCGGCTGAACTCTTTTGAGGTAATTTCCTGTATCCCATTTTTGATTTTCATTATCGTCAAAAATTACCCGAATAAAGTAATTTCCAGGCTTTAAATATTGGAAATGTAAATTAGTATTGCCATTAGAAATTTTTTCGGCTTGTACTTCTCCTTTTTCATCGGTAAGCTGTACCAAAACCGGAAATCTGTTGACATTTTGAAGCGTTAGAATTATACTGCCATAATCTGCATAAGATTTGGTGTTTAAACTCTGTTGAATTGTATCATTGGTATCTTCAAAAAGATCGGTAATTGCTCCCGGCAAAGCGGTTACCTGGTATTTGGTGCTTTCTTCTTTTTCAAAAGAAATGATAATTTCATTTTTCAGACGCCGCATTTCAGCATTAAAAGGAACGATTACAGAATCTCCATCACGAATACTGATTAAATCCTGATTAAAGTCTGTAATTGGAGTATTTGCTTTAAGTTTAAAATCCTGTTCAAACTCAATCCCGCCAGAAGGCTCTGTTGTAATATTTAGCGAATCACGTTCGGCTTCGGCTATTTTAGTGAACAAAGTATCATGCCGTTTTGGGCTTAGCACTTCAAAAGAGAGACTATCGTTTTCAGGACGAATATTATACCAATAGTAAAGGGTATCGGTCTCGCTGTCTTTTATTATTCTGGATTGGAAACCTTCCGGCTTCGGGGTCAATAGATTAATTTCTACGCTATCTACTCCTTTGTTGCCTTCATAGCCAAAAAGAATTTGATTTCCTTTTAGCAATTTAGGTCTTCCAGCTTCAAACTCCAGTTCCTCTTTAAAGATTGTAATGTTGTAGGTAGAATCTGTGGGTAGTGTGACATGATTTTCAACAAAACCTATTTTTTCATTCTTAGGATTAAAATTGTAATTATCGTTTTTATCCTCTACGGCTAGGATCTGGTAAGTACCTTCCTTAAGATTTTCCAGTTCAAAATTTACAGTACTATCTAAGGTATAAGTAATATATCTCGGTATTTCTTTATAGACAAGGGAGTCTGAGAAAGTAGAATCTACTTCATATAAAAAGATCGAGATGAATTCGGCTGGAGTTTTAAGATTGGCATCCTTAATTGTTCCTGAAATTTTTAGAGAATCAAGGTAATCTCCGGTAGAAAAAACATATTTGAAATAAGGCAGGGGATTACCTTCGTTATTGTCTACAATACTTTTTCCAAAATTTATGGTGTAAGTAGTGTTTTCCTGGAGTGAATCCAGATTCTGTATACGCACATCTTTACGTGCAGTACCCATAGGAATAATATTTGGCCGCGGATCTATGGGCGGAGAAATCACTATTTGCTGGCGGGCATCTTCTAATTTCACATATTCATCAAAAAAGATCCTTATTTCTTCTGCATCAAAATTAGTATTGTAATTTTCAGGATTTGCCCTAATAAATTTTGGTGGTTCTTCATCTTCGGGACCGCCTTCCGGCATTCCCTTCTTTGCACATTGAACGCAAAGTAGAAGTAGGGCAATGACAAGTAAAATTCCGGGAATTCTTTTCAGCATAATAAAAAAATGAAATCTAAAGACAAAGAAACAATTATTTTAGGTTTTAACGCAGGTATCAATTTGTAATTGCCATAGTAGCTATACTTAATTTGGTGTTTTTAATTTCGAGAAGTTTATTTCCGCAGGCTTCCAGCGTTGCGCCGGTGGTTACCAAATCGTCTACCAGTAAGAGATGCTTATTTTGCAGTTTTCTGTGATTTTCTATCATAAAACTTTCATCAATACTACCCCACCTTCCCAGACGCTTTTTGAAAGTCTGGGTGCGTGAAGCCGATTTCTTTACCAGCACGTCTTCAATAAATTCGGCGTCTAATTTTTTGGCGAGTTGCTTTCCAAATTGAGTTACCTGGTTAAAACCTCTTTGCTTTAGTTTTCTACGATGAAGCGGGACAGGAATTACGCAATCAATTCTTTTGAAGTCTGAATGCGTTTGCAGTTCTTCGCCGAGCCAGTTTCCGAGGAAAACCCCAACTTCTTCCTGTTTTTTATATTTAAGGTTATGGATAAGGTTTTGAACAATCCCTTTCTTTTTAAAATATAGCAAAGAAGTTGCGTTTTCAACACTTAAGCGGGCCTCAAATACTTTTTTTGTGGCATTTTCGTTATCATGGTGATAATTAGTAGTTGGGATTTTATGTAAACAGGAAGTGCAAATCACTTTTTCGGCCTTTAATAGGTGACTGTCGCAGCAATTGCATATTCTAGGGTAAAGTAAATTGGCTAAATCGTGAAACATTTGTTAAGTCCTTGCACTTTATCTTAATAAACTCCTAAATTTACAAAACAAATTTATTAATATGATGACCGAAAAGAAAAACAACAACGCGCTTAAAATCTTAACGGGAGTTTTAGCTGTGGCCCTCCTGGCCTTGGGTATCTATACAATTAAATTCTATAACGAAGAGAAAGAAAATAAGGCTATCCTCACTAAGGAAAAAGAGGTGATAGAGGATGAACTTAATGATTTGATTATTAAATATGATGAAGCCATTGAAGAAAATCAGGTAATGGATCAAAACCTGGTAGATGCGAGGGATAGAATTGAGCGTTTGCTGGATTCAGTTGAAGATAATGAAGCTAATCTCATCTTGATTTCACGCTATAGAAGGGAGATTGGCAATCTAAAAGCTGAAAAAGAACGATTGTTTAGAGTGGTAGATAGTTTAAATCGTCAAAATCAATTAATTACTCAAACCCTTGATAGCACTAATGTAATTCTGCAGGAAAGAACTAGGGTTTCAGATTCTTTGCAAACTACCAACCAGGATCTTTCTAATAAGGTTGACCGTGCAGCACAACTTAAAGTTACAAACCTTCGCGGGGAAGGTGTAATTGTAAGAAATAGTGGAAAACTGGTAGAAAACGATCGCACAGGGAGAATAGATCAGATTAGGACTTGCTTTACTATTACAGCCAATGACCTTGCAGGTCCCGGTGAAAGGGATATGTATGTGCAGGTTTATAATCCTGAAAATGAACTTGTAGGTGATGAAATTGTGGTAGAACACGAAGGTGGTGCTATGGTTTATAGTGCTGCGTCAAAAGTTTATTACGAAAACAACGAGTTAGATGTGTGTTTACTGGCCAACACAAACGAAGATAAATTACTGGAAGGTACCTATAAAGTGTATATCTATGCTGATGCAACTTTATTGGGAACCGCCTCATTTAACCTAAGATAATTAAAACTTAAAATTCAAAGGCCGCCCTGCTGTTTATCAGGGCGGTTTTTTTATTTTTGCGCTATGGCAAAACAAGAAGACTTTTTTAAAAATGTAATATCCCATGCTAAAGAGTATGGGTATATTTTTGCATCGAGTGAAATATACGACGGACTTAGTGCTGTTTACGATTACGGGCAAAACGGAGCTGAATTAAAGAAAAACATAAAAGAATACTGGTGGAAAAGTATGGTGCAGCTGCATCAGAACATCGTAGGTTTAGATGCGGCAATTTTAATGCATCCAACCACCTGGAAAGCTTCCGGTCACGTAGATGCGTTCAACGATCCTTTAATTGATAATAAAGATTCTAAAAAACGTTACCGTGCCGATGTTTTGGTTGAAGATTATGCCGAGAAAATCAATCAAAAAGCACAGAAGGAAATAGCAAAAGCAAAGAAACGTTTTGGCGATAAGTTTGATGAAGAAGAATTTGTAAAGACCAATCCGCGGGTAGTTCGTTATAAAAAGGAAGAAAAAGAAATTCTTGAACGCCTTGCAAAATCACTTACCGATGAAAATTTAGCCGATGTAAAAGCGCTAATTGAAGAGTTGGAAATCGCCTGCCCTGAAACCGGCTCCAGAAATTGGACTGATGTAAAACAGTTTAACCTTATGTTTGGTACTAAACTTGGAGCTTCAGCCGATACTGCAACAGATTTATATTTAAGACCTGAAACTGCACAAGGGATTTTTGTAAACTTTTCCAATGTGCAAAAAACCGGGAGGATGAAAATTCCTTTTGGAATTGCACAAATAGGTAAAGCTTTTAGAAATGAAATTGTGGCGAGACAGTTTATCTTCCGCCAGCGGGAATTTGAGCAAATGGAAATGCAATTTTTTGTTCGTCCCGGCGAAGAATTAAAATGGTTTGAGCACTGGAAAGAAACCCGCCAGAAATGGCACGCTTCTTTAGGGTTAGGCGAAGAAAATTATCGTTTCCACGATCACGAAAAAATGGCGCATTATGCCAATGCCGCTACCGATATAGAATTTAATTTTCCCTTCGGGTTTAAGGAACTGGAAGGAATCCATTCCAGAACAGATTTTGACCTTAAAGCACACGAAGAACATTCAGGAAAGAAATTACGTTTCTACGATCCTGAAATGAAAGAAAATTACGTGCCATATGTAATTGAAACTTCTATTGGT
>JAGXIG010000101.1 GCA_024635815.1 Salegentibacter sp. | reverse complement strand
TATTTTTAAACTTTCCCTTTAAGCGCTTGCCCCTAAAATCATTGATGGTATTATGGTCGGGTTTACTTTGACCACTGAGCCACATAAAATGAATGTTCTCCAAAAGGGCCTGTTCTATTTTACGGGACCAATACATATTGCGCAGGTAGGCATAGATAATTACCTTGAGCAACATCCGGGGATGGTAACTGGAAGTACCTCCTCCTTTGTAACTTCGCTCCAGGTCAGCGATATCTATTTGATCAATAATCGTATGGACGATTCTAACGGGATGATTTACAGGGACCAAATCATCATAACTGGGAGGCAAAAGACTTAACTGGGACTGGTCATAGGTCTTAAATACTGCTTTGGCTTTCATTACATGAAAATAGTAAAAACCAGAAAAAATTCCAATAAAAAGAGACTGCCTTTTCAAACAGCCTCTTTTTTATGCTTTTTCTTCTTTAGCTTTTTTTCTTGCTTCTTTCTTTTCTTTAAGCAGTTCAGCAACCGAACCGCCTATCCAATAGGGCAAAATAGCCATTAGGAAAATCATAAGCCAGAATCCCATAGTTATAATAACCAAGAAAGCCAGAAAACCGAGGTATTGATCGAATTCGAACATAATATCAAAATTTTTTGATCTGGTCAAAGATACTAAGCTTTGACGGCTTATCACAATTAAATATTAAGAAAATCACAACTCTGTGACTAAAATCAGAAAAATTATAGGCTAAATTCTTCGTATTTATACTTTTAAAAAGCCGTTAACTTGTAAATTTGTGTCACAACTAATAATAAACTTTATGGATTATAGAATAGAAAAAGATACAATTGGAGATGTAAAGGTCCCGGCCGATAAACTCTGGGGTGCTCAAACCGAACGTTCCAGAAATAACTTTAAAATTGGTTCTGCCGGCAGTATGCCTCTGGAAATAGTTTATGGATTCGCTTACCTTAAAAAGGCTGCGGCTTATACTAATTGTGAGTTAGGCGTTTTACCAGTAGATAAAAGAGATTATATCGCCCAGGTTTGTGATGAAATTCTTGAAGGCAAACACGACGACCAATTTCCATTAGTAATTTGGCAAACCGGAAGCGGTACCCAAAGCAATATGAATGTAAACGAAGTTATTGCAAATCGTGCACATCAACTTGCAGGTAAAACCTTAGGTGAAGGCGATAAAACACTTCAGGCTAATGATGATGTAAACAAATCGCAATCATCAAATGATACTTTTCCGACCGGAATGCATATCGCGGCATATCAAAAAATCATAAAAGTTACGCTTCCTGGGGTAAGACAACTTCGTGATACTTTAAAAAGGAAGTCTGAAGAATTTAAAGAAGTGGTAAAAATTGGGCGTACGCATTTTATGGATGCCACTCCCCTAACCCTTGGGCAGGAATTTAGTGGTTATGTTTCTCAACTAGATCACGGAATTATTGCTCTCGAAAACACACTTCCGCATTTAGCAGAATTAGCGCTTGGTGGAACTGCAGTAGGAACCGGCTTAAATACGCCCAAAGGTTATTCGAAAAGAGTTTCTGAATTTATCGCAAAATTTACTGAATTGCCATTTGTTTCCGCAGGAAATAAATTTGAAGCCCTTGCCGCTCACGATGCTTTTGTTGAAACTCACGGCGCCCTAAAGCAATTAGCCGTTTCCCTTAATAAAATAGGAAATGATATTAGAATGCTTTCTTCAGGACCAAGAAGTGGAATTGGAGAAATCAATATTCCGGCAAACGAACCTGGATCTTCCATTATGCCCGGAAAAGTGAATCCTACCCAATGTGAAGCTTTAACTATGGTTTGCGCTCAGGTGATGGGTAACGATGTGGCAATTAGCGTTGGTGGAATGCAGGGCCAGTTTGAATTGAATGTATTTAAGCCGGTAATGGCAGCCAACTTATTGCAAAGTGCAGAACTTATTGGAGATGCCTGTGTATCTTTTGATGTAAACTGCGCACGTGGAATTGAAGCAAATACCCCAAGAATTAAAGAACATTTAAATAATTCTTTAATGCTGGTTACCGCTTTAAATACTAAGATTGGTTATTACAAAGCTGCTGAAATTGCAAACAAAGCTCACGAAGACGGCACTACCCTTAAAGAAGCTGCGGTTGAATTAGGCCACCTTACTGAAGAACAATTTGATGAGTGGGTACAACCTAAAGATATGGTGGGGAATATTAAGTAGTTTTAATATTTCTAAGAATTAAAAAGGGCTATTTGAGAAGTTTTGAAATCGTCATCCTGAACTTGTTTCAGGATCTAAATTGTTAAGCAAACAATTAGAAGCTGAAACCAGGTTCAGCTTGACGAAAACGAGATATTTTCAAACAGCCCTTTTCTTATTCATCACAATTTAATTCTAAATTTTCTTCTTCTTGGGTTTCTTCGCATAAAATTTTTGGAATCGCCAGTAAGACACCGCTCCAAGAACCGCAACCGCGGCTACCGAATAATAGATAAAGGTTGGCGTAATAACCTTACCTCCACTTGCATAAGAATGCAAACCTGCCAGATAAAAGTTAACTCCAAAATACGTCATCATAATACTGGCAAAAGCAACTACAGCCATAAGGTTAAAGAACCATCTGCTTCTTAGACCGGGAACCAAACGCATATGTATTACAAACGCATACACCATAATACTAATTAAAGCCCAGGTTTCTTTGGGATCCCAACCCCAGTAACGTCCCCAGCTTTCGTTGGCCCATTGACCTCCAAGGAAGTTACCAATAGTAAGCATAACCAAACCAACCGTTAAGGCCATTTCGGTAATAATGGTGATCTCTTTTATATTGAGATCCATCTTCTTTTTGTTTTTTTCTGTAGTAAAGATCATTAAAAACAATGCCACTGCACCCAGAATCATTCCCAGGGTAAATGGACCATAACTTCCTACAATTACTGAAACGTGAATCATTAACCAGTATGAATCCAATACGGGTTGTAAATTAGCGATCGCAGGATCCATCCAGTTCCAGTGAGCGATCATTAGAATCATTGAAGTTACAAAAGCCGTGGATGCAATGGTTAAAGTACTTTTTCTACCAAAGGCCAACCCAAAGAACATTGTGGCCCAGGCTACATAGATCATAGACTCATAGGCATCACTCCAGGGAGCGTGACCGGAGATATACCACCTGGCAATTAATCCTAAGGTATGCAGTATAAAGAGAAATATTATAACCCCTGAACTAATTTTAACCAGCCATTTAGTGAAATTGTTCTCTTTAAAAATTCTTGCAATAACAATAGCTAACATAAAAAGGCCGGCAACCATATACATCCAGAAAAGGTTCCTGAAAATATCGTATTTGTTATAGGCGATCTCTGCATTGATTCTATCTTCGGAAGGCAATACCTCTGCACCAAATTTCTTCTGAAATCCTTTTATGCTTTCCAAAAACTGATTCGCTTTTGTATAATCTCCGGTTTCGGTTGCATCGGAGAGCGAAGTCATATACAAAGGAAGAATTTGCTTGGTGTACACAGAATCCATTCCTTTAAAAGCTCCTGCTTCATCTTCTAATTCAGGATAAGAAACCCATTTATTATTCTCGTGCTCCGGAATCGGGAAAATCCTTAAAATCTTACCTTGTAGTGCTCTGTAAAGTAAATTTACTTTCTTATCGACTTCAATAAAATCTTTTTCAAATTTATTGGGAACAGCGGCTTTATAGGCCGTTTCTAATAGTGGTGAAAGTTTATAATTCCCGGTTTCGTCAAAGAAACTGCTTAGGGTTAAGTATTTCTCCCCTTGATCTACACCAAGAAGATTATGCAAACTATCGTTCTTTTTCTCAACATGGATAATTGGCACGTTATACCAAATCATCGGGTTTTGAGTCAAAGACACTAAAACCTGATCTGAACTTAAACCTTCATAAGAATCAGATTTACTTAATTTCCGAAGCAATTCTGAGGAATAGGTATTAGCCGGTTTCATTCTTCCACCGGCATCCTGAATTACCAGCCGACCAAATTTAGCTGCGTGTTCTTCGCTTATAGCATTGCTTTTAATAATGGAATCTACTTCTCTTTTGGCCGATTCAGCGTGTTCGTGCTCATCGCCAGGCGTTTGGGCAAACATAGAACCTGCAGCCATAAAGAAAATAAGTACTGTAGTTAACTTTTTCTTTTTTTCTTTTACTTTTTCCAGCATTTCCTTGAGGTTTCCAAAGCGTGAGCCTTTATCAAATAAAATTAGCATCAAACCTAAATAAAGCAGGAAGTAGCCTATATAAGTTACCCAGGTGCCCCAGAAATCGTGATTTACAGAAAGCACTGTTCCGCTTTCATCTGGCATAAAACTAGCCTGAAAAAACCTGAAGCCTTTGTGATCTAATACATGGTTCATGTAAATTTCGTAAGGAAAGTTTTCCTTTCCTTCTTCTACGATTTCCACCTTACTTTTAAAAGAGGAATAACTATTTTCCGTCCCGGGATATCTATCGGCAATAAAATCGTTGAGTTTTATAGCAAAAGGCAATTCTATCTCTTTACTGCCGTAGTTCAAATAAAATTCGAGTCCGGCAAGTTCCACTTTTTGAGGTTCACTGGGTATTCCCTGCCCTCCCATCATAGTCACTGTTTCAGATTCTCCTTTAGAAGAAACCTTTACAGTTAGCGCATCACTTTGCCCATCAGTTTTTTCAGTTGTTTTAACAATATCGTATTTTCCTTTAACCACAGGCTCAGGAATTACAAATTGCATCGTACCTATATTATAGAGAGAACGCAGCATCAGGCTTTGTGTAGAATCTTTTACCAAATCTCCTTTCTCCTGATCGGCCATTCTCATATAATCGCCTTCAAACGGAGAGTTTATCGTATATTTCCCGCTATTTTCGTCATAAGTTATATTAATCGCACCCTCGGTAGGTTCATTCAGCGCAAATAATACATTATGAATATTTTGAACTTCTCCTTCTTTTAAATAGTGATCGTGACGCCCTCCACCTCCGGCTTCTACGAGTTTAAGATGATTTTCTCCATCTTCAGCAGGTACTAATTCTTCTTTAGCACCATAAATAAAGTTGGTAGCTTCAATCGTAACCGGCTGCCCGTTATAATCCGTATTCAGTACGTAATCATTTTCAGTTTCCGGAGCAAAAAGTACCGGTTCTTCCAATACCCTTCGGCGAGGTTCCCCGTCAATTTCCCCGTCTATAAATGCGGTGAAATAGGTCTTTTCTGAAAGCATGATATTGGTAGTTTCACCTTCCTTAATGGGCATCACGCCTTCATAACTAATATAACGGGTTATAAAAGCGCCCACTAAAATTAGTAAAAACGATAAATGTATTAAAAGCGAAGACCATTTTTCGCGTTTATGAAGATTATAGCGTTTAATATTTCCGGCGAAATTAATCACAAAAAATACCATAATGCCTTCAAACCACCAGGTATTATAAATTAACACTCTTGCGGTTTCTATACTATACCAACTTTCAATAAATGTTCCGAAGGCCATGGCCACTGCGAAGACCACAAATAAGACTGCCATTATACGTGTAGAAAATATGACAGAGGCTATTTTATTCTGCATGAAGTAACTCTTTTTACGGCCGCAAATTTAAGGAATTTTAACGGTTTGGTAGGCTAAAAACAAAGACAATCTCCTACACGAATGTTAATTTTATTGCCAGATTATTTTTAATAATTTAGCCGAATGAGAGAAGTGGTAATTTTAGGTGCCGGGAATGTGGCTTTCCATTTATTCAGAGCTTTTTCTGAAGCGGAAAATACCAGGGTAATTCAGGTATATAATCATCGGGAAGAAAGCTTGAAACATTTTTCAAATCTCACCGATACCACAATCAATATCAAGGATTTAAAACCAGCCGATTTTTATATCCTTTCCTTAAAAGATGATTTTATTTCTAAGATTTCTGAAAAACTAAAAAGTTACAAGGGAATAGTATTACATACATCGGGCGCGGTTAGTTTGAATGCGCTGAACATTGTAAACAATTTCGGAGTGTTTTATCCGCTGCAGACTTTTTCTAAGAATAAAAGGGTAGAATTTGCTGAAATACCTGTTTGTATTGAAGCAAATTCAGCTGAAAATCTAGAAAAAATAAAAAATCTGGCTTCAGAAATTACAAAAGATGTTCGCGTGATTAATTCTGAACAACGCAAAGCTTTACACCTGGCGGCGGTTTTTGTAAATAATTTCAGTAACCATTTATATACTATTGGAGCCGAAATTTGTGAAAAGCACCGGGTAGATTTCAGCATTTTAAAGCCACTTATAAAAGAAACGGCTTCAAAAATTAAAAGTTTATCGCCACAGGATGCACAAACCGGCCCGGCTTTGAGAAATGACCAACAAACAATTGAAGCTCATTTAGCACTTTTATCAACAAACCATAAAGATATTTACAGCCTTATAACCCAATCTATTCAGGATTTCCATGGAAAAAAATTATAAAGAGTACCTAAACCAGATCAACACTTTTGTATTTGATGTAGACGGCGTTTTGACCGATGGTAGTATACAAATTAGCAGCGAAGGGGAATTACTTCGCACTATGAACATCAAAGATGGTTATGCGCTAAAAGCGGCTAAAAATGCCGGTTATACGGTATGTATTATTTCCGGAGGGAAAAATGAAGGCGTTCGTAAAAGACTAAGAGACCTGGGGATTACCGATATTTATCTTGGCATTCACGATAAAGTGGAGCAAATGGATGAATTCTTCGACATCTATGAAATCAATGCCGAGGACGTTCTCTATATGGGAGATGATATTCCCGATTATTACCCAATGAAACTCGTTGGTTTGCCCTGCTGCCCCCAAGATGCTGTAGCCGAAATAAAAGAGATCTCAAAGTATGTTTCGCATAAAAAAGGCGGTAAAGGCTGTGTTCGCGACGTGATTGAGCAAGTGATGAAAGTACAGGGGAAATGGATCGATAAAGACTAAATGAACTGGATCATACTTATTCTGGCCGGACTTTTTGAAGTCGCATTCGCCTTTTGTTTGGGGAAAATGAAAGTGACTTCCGGCAGCAGTTCCAACCTTTGGTTTGTTAGTTTCTTACTTTCTCTCACTATAAGTATGCTCTTGCTTTACAAAGCCACCCAAACACTACCAATTGGTACGGCTTATGCGGTTTGGACGGGAATTGGTGCTGTAGGCACTGTATTATTGGGAATTTTTGTATTTAAGGAACCGGCCCACTTCTGGCGTATCTTTTTTTTAAGCACCTTAATTATTTCCATTATAGGATTAAAATTTGTTTCTGAATAATTATAAATATGATAGCATACCTAAAACTAATAAGGTGGCTCAACCTTATTTTTATTGCGCTCACCTTAATTCTGATTAAATTTTCATTTTTTGAGGAATTTGGTGCTGCTATTACGCTCAGTACTTTTGGCTATGATTTGCTTATCCTCGCCACGCTTTGTATTGCCGCTTCGGGTTATGTGATTAATGATATTTATGACGTACAGGCCGATAAAATAAATAAGCCTAAAAAGCTGATTATTGGAAACAAAATTTCAGAGAAAAAAGCGAACAATTTATTTATCATCCTTAATGTTATTGGAGTAGGAATTGGTTTTTATTTGGCCAATTTACTCGGCAAACCGGGTTTTGTTGCGATTTTTATTTTTTCTTCGGCATTATTGTATTTGTATGCCAGTTACTTAAAGCAAGTTCCTTTTCTCGGGAATATTTTAATCAGTTTGCTTGTGGCTTTTGTGGTGCTCTTACCTTCAATTTTCGATCTTTTTCCGGCAATTAATACTCAAAATAAGCAAATTCAGTCGCTATTATTTTCAATTTTACTTGATTATGCGATTTTCGCCTTTTTGGTGAATTTATTACGGGAAATGGTGAAAGATCAGGAAGATGTAAAAGGAGATTACAACGCCGGAATACAAACGCTACCCATTATTCTTGGTCATAGCCGCACCAATAAAATCATTTTTGCAATTGGCATACTACCGGTAGCTGCGATAGTCTATTATAGCTACAATTATCTGTTTGAGAATACTTTTCTGGTAATTTACACGCTTCTGTTTATCCTGGCTCCCCTGCTCTATTTTCAAGTCCGTATTTGGGAAGCAAAAAAGAAAAAAGACTATTCGCACTTGAGTTTATTGCTGAAGATTATTTTATTTTTCGGACTCATCTCTATCGGATTTTATCAGTTTCTGCTCACTTAAATTAAAATAGTGAAATTCGATACATAATTTCAACTAATAGCTAGAAAAAGCTTAAAAACATAGTTATGCTGAAAGACCTCTTGAAAAACAAAGAAATTATTCTTGCTTCCGGCTCACCCAGACGTCATCAATTTTTTAAAGACCTGGATATACCTTTTAAAACCGATGTTAGACCGGTTAAGGAAGTTTGCCCGGATTACCTGAAAAAAGAAGAAATAACCGATTTTCTGGCACAATTAAAAGCCGAAGCTTTTCAGAAAGAATTAAAGCAGGATCAAATTTTAATTACCAGCGATACCATAGTTTATAATGCAGAAAAAGCTATGGGCAAACCTGAAACGGCGGCTGAAGCCAAAGAAATGCTAAAATCACTTTCTGGCAAAACCCATAGTGTTTTTACTTCGGTTTGTTTTACTACTCAAAATCATCAGTCAACGGTAAACTGTGAGACCAAGGTAACTTTTAAAGAACTTACTTCCGGAGAGATCGATTATTATGTAGATAACTTTAAACCATTTGACAAGGCCGGAGGTTATGCCATTCAGGAATGGATTGGTCTTATAGGGATCACCTATTTAGAAGGAAGTTATTTTAATGTGGTTGGTCTTCCCACCCATTTGGTCTATCAGGAACTAATTGATTTCGCTTCAATTTGAATCTAATTATTTGCTTTAAAGCATTATAAATTACAAAAAATAAAGCGTAAGATTAATTATCTTTTTAAAATAAAAGTATCGAATAAGTTGAAATTTTTTATTTAAAAAACGCTATTTAAAAATTACCTTTATACAAAAATACTGGACAAATATGTATGAAGTTTTTACAGAATATAGAACTGAAATCACCTACACGATAGTTACGGTTTTTGTATTATTAATTGTTCAGTTGTTATTAAAGAAAGCAGCGCACAGGGTTGGTAAACGTAGTGAAATTAACTTTACCAGGACCAGGCTGATGTTTCAGTACATCAATCTTCTTATTCTTTTTATTGCTGTTTTCCTTTTAGCTATTGCGTGGGGAATAGGAGTAACCGAACTTTCCCTTATATTTTCATCGGTTTTCGCGGTTATAGGGGTTGCGCTTTTTGCTGTATGGTCTATTCTTAGCAATATTACTTCCGGAGTAATTCTTTTCTTTTCATTTCCATATAAAATTGGTGACAAAATAAAGATCCACGACAAGGATATTCCTATTGAAGCTATTATTGAAGATATAAAGGCTTTTCATCTTCATCTCAGAACTTTAGAAGGAGAACTAATAACATATCCTAATAACCTTATCTTACAAAAAGCGGTTTCCCTTGTTGCAAAAGATGTTTACCTTGACGAGGATAAAAGCAGTCTTTAAGTGTAATTACCCTGGAGCAGGCCTACGAGGTATTAACAGTAAATTTTTTTAATTTCGAGACAGCCCCCCTGAATGATTCGGGCAGACCTCTGAGCATTTAAATCTCGATTATCGAGTAAAAGTAATTAATTTACTATATTCAGGCGACTAAAGTTTTTATATTTGGTTTTCTTATTAATCGCCTTGAATTTTATGCGCAAACTACTTAGTTATCTTTTCTGTTTTTTTCTGCTTAATTTTTACGCACAGGAACCCGAAAAATTAGATGCTTCTGAAATATTTCAGAAAATACAAAAACTCAATTTCCTGGGATCAGTTCTATACATTGGTGCCCATCCCGATGATGAGAACACCCGGTTAATTTCTTATTTTTCCAATGAAAAAAATGCCCGAACAGCTTATCTCTCTCTAACCAGGGGCGATGGCGGCCAAAACCTTATTGGCCCTGAATTAAGAGAGCAACTCGGACTCATTAGAACTCAGGAATTGCTAGCCGCAAGGCGTATAGACGGTGGCGAACAATTCTTTACCCGCGCCAACGATTTTGGTTACTCCAAGACGCCCGAAGAAACACTGGAAATATGGGATAAAGAAAAAGTACTAAGTGATGTGGTTTGGGTTATTAGAAACTTCAAACCAGACGTGATTATAAATCGGTTTGATCACCGTACTGCCGGCTCAACCCACGGTCACCATACTTCCTCCGCCCTTTTAAGCCTGGAAGCTTTTGATGTCGCTGCTAATCCCACTAAATTTCCTAACCAATTAGATTTTACCCAAACACATCAAACAAAACGGGCTTATTTTAATACTTCACCTTGGTTTTATGGTGGTGACGAAGCTTTTAAAGAAGCCAGTAAAGATCGATTCATCATTTTTGATACCGGAGTTTATTTTCCACTACTCGGACTTTCGAATTCTGAGATTTCCTCTTTAAGCCGAAGTCAGCACCAATCCCAGGGTTTTGGCAGTACCGGTTCCCGAGGCCGGCAAATGGAATATTTAGAACCTATTAAAGGCGATACCATTCGCTCGCAAGATGTTTTTCAGGGCATTGATACTTCCTGGAATAAATTAGAAGGTGGTGCCGAAATCGGCAAAATCCTGACTGAAGTCCAAGAAAGTTACGATTTTAAAGATCCTGCAGCCAGCCTGCCAAAACTACTTGAGGCTTATAAATTAATACAGGAATTACCTAATGAGCACTGGCGGGAGTTAAAAACCAAAGAAATCAAAAACATTATTTATGCAAGCGCTGGCTTATTTTTAGAAGCAATCGCAACTCAGGCTTCGGCTACTCCCCTAGATAGCGTCGCTGTTAATCTGGAAGCCATTAACCGCAGTAATTTCACGGTAACTTTAGATTCTGTAGAATTAAGTCCGAATAATTCTGAAATTCGGCCAAATGTAAAACTGGAAAATAACCAGGATTGGCAAAATGAAATCACTCTAAAACTTCCGCATAATACACCATACACAACGCCATATTGGTTAAAACAGGATACCGGGAACGGAATGTACAAAGTGGAAGATCAGCAATTAATTGGATTGCCGGAAACCCCGCAACTTACCAAAGCAATTTTCTCCCTAAAATTTGAAGATATTCCAATAAGTTTTGAAAAACCCATTGTTTATAAATATAACGATCCTGTTCTTGGAGAAACTTATCAGCCTTTCGAGATTATCCCTAAAATTTCCTTAGCTTTTGATGATGATGTAATAATCTTTGAAAATGAAGAGTCCAAAAAAGTTACTATAAAATTGACCTCAGGAAAAGAGGATATTCAGGGGAAAGTGATTATTAAGGCTGGAGAAGGCTGGAAAATCAGTCCGGAAAACCACATATTTCAGCTTCATCAAAAAGGAAGTTCTGCAACAGTTTCTTTTGTGGTGAATCCGCCGCAGGATCAGGATGAAACCTTTATAATTCCAACCGCTACAATAGACGGAAAGGAATTTTCAGAAAAACTAGTAGCTATGGATTATAAACATATTCCAAAACAAAACCTGGTAGTTTCATCAAAATTAAAGGCTGTCCGACTGGAAATTGAGAAAAAAGGAGAATTGATTGGTTATATTGAAGGCGCCGGTGATGTGGTTCCAGAAAGTCTCGAGCAAATTGGATACCGCGTGAATAAATTGAATGTTGCTTCACTTTCACAGGCTTCCTTGCAAAAATATGACGCCGTAGTTCTGGGAATTCGAGCTTTAAATACGGTCGAAACTCTAAAATATAAACAACAGGTACTCTTTGATTATGTAAAAAATGGTGGAAATCTTATAGTCCAATATAACACAAACCGAGGTTTGATTACTGAAAATATCTCTCCCTTTCCTCTGGAATTGTCACGTGACAGGGTAACCGATGAAATGGCCGAAGTTCGGTTTTTAGCCGAAAATCACCCTGTTTTAAATTCACCTAATAAAATCACTAAAAATGATTTTGAAAACTGGGTTCAGGAACGCGGGCTCTATTTTCCAGGTTCCTGGAGTGAAGAATTTACGCCAATCCTGTCTATGAACGATAAAAATGAAACGCCAAAAAATGGAAGTTTAATGGTTGCAAAATATGGTGAAGGTTATTTTATTTATACCGGCCTTAGTTTTTTTAGACAATTCCCTGTTGGAGTTCCGGGTGCTTACCGGATTTTTGCCAATATGATTTCAATAGGAAAATAATGAAAAAACTCGAAAAATTTACCTGGAAGAAATCATATACATTCGTTCTTTTAGCCAACGCTGCTTACATTGTCCTTTTTTATTTTATAATGTCTCAATTCACCTAATATGCAATTAATAGATTGGATTGTTCTTCTTGGCACACTCGCTTTTATAGTTATTTACGGCATTTATAAAACCAGAAAGAAACAAGGTGCCGAGGATTATATTCGCGGTGGTAATGATACTCGCTGGTGGACTATTGGGCTTTCTACCATGGCAACCCAGGCCAGCGCTATTACTTTTCTTTCAACACCGGGCCAGGCTTTTCACGACGGGATGGGTTTTGTACAATTCTATTTTGGGCTCCCTTTGGCAATGGTAGTGGTTTGTATGTTTTTTATTCCTATTTATAAAAGGTTGAATGTGTATACTGCCTACGAATATTTGGAATCCCGCTTCGATAGAAAAACAAGAACCTTAACCGCAATTTTATTTTTGATCCAACGTGGACTTGCAGCCGGTTTAACAATTTTTGCACCGGCTATCATCTTATCGGCCGTCCTGGGCTGGCACCTATCCGGTTTGACAATTCTCATTGGTTCTTTGGTAATTATTTATACGGTTGCCGGCGGGACAAAAGCAGTGAATGTTACTCACAAACAGCAAATGGCCGTTATTTTAACCGGAATGTTTGCTGCGTTTTTTATTATTTTAAGCTATTTGCCCGAAAACATCAACTTTAATAATGCTCTCGAAATTGCCGGCGCCAGTGGTAAGATGGATATTTTGGATTTCTCATTAGATTTTGAAAATCGCTATACTGTTTGGAGCGGAATTATTGGTGGCGGCTTTTTGGCGCTTTCTTATTTTGGGACAGATCAAAGCCAGGTGCAACGCTATTTAGGTGGGAGATCTGTAAAAGAAAGCAGAAAGGGAATGATCATGAACGGACTCCTTAAGGTGCCGTTACAATTCTTTATTTTGCTTGTCGGAGTGATGGTTTTTGTGTTTTATCAATTCAATAATGCTCCTTTGAATTTCAATCCTGCTGCCACTAAAACTGTTCTGAATTCAGGTTACCAAAATCAATATGAAGACTTGATGCTCAAACACGATGCCCTTCAGCAGAAAAAACAAAATTTACATGTGGAATTTTCAGAAGAAAATAATTTTTCTCCTGAAAATAACTCAACGTATCGCGAAAACCTTGCTTCACTAAATACTTCGGAACAAAATCTGAGAAAAAAAGCACGAAATCTAATAGATGCTTCAGATAAGGAAGCTGAAAGCAACGATAAAGATTACGTGTTTATTCATTTTATATTGAATAACCTCCCGCGTGGTTTAATTGGCTTGCTGCTGGCGGTAATTCTTTCCGCAGCAATGTCATCTACGGCCTCAGAATTGAATGCATTGTCCTCTACCACTACCATAGATCTTTATAAAAGAAGCCGAAAAACCGAAAAATCTGATGAGCATTATGTAAGAGTTTCAAAGTGGTTTACGCTGCTTTGGGGCGCTATAGCCATCGCATTTGCAAGTGTGGCTAATTTGTTCGACAACCTTATTCAGCTAGTAAATATTATCGGTTCCATTTTTTACGGAAATGTTTTAGGCATATTTTTACTCGCGTTTTTTATAAAAATTGTAAATAGTAATTCGGTTTTTGTCGCAGCCATAATTACGCAAATTATAATTATAATTCTCTTTGAATTTGACGTGATGCCGTATTTATGGCTAAACCTGGTTGGATGTTTGCTGGTTATCGCGCTTGCTTTGATCCTGGAATTATTTATAAAGACGCCAGAGAATAAAATTAAAAAGATATAACCATAATGGGCATTTGGTAAAAATGCACGATATCAAAGCAATTAAATAGATATCAAAGCTAAATTCTATATATGAGAAAGATAAAATGGGGCATTCTTGGACTCGGAAAAATAGCAGGAAAATTCGCAACCGGATTAAAAGAGATTAAAGAAGCCGAACTATATGCCGTAGCCAGCCGATCTAAAACTAAAGCTGAAACTTTTGCAAAAGAGCACCAGGCTACTAAATTATTTTCCAGCTATGAAGCAATGTTAGAAGATGAAGAATTAGATGTGGTTTATATCGCCACACCGCACGTTTTTCATCATCAACAAACGCTGCTTTGCTTAGATCACAAAAAGGCGGTTTTATGTGAAAAGCCTTTTGCGATGAATAAAAAGCAGGTGGAAGAAATGATCGCTAAAGCCAAAAAGGAAAATGTATTCCTAATGGAAGCCATGTGGACGCAATTTCTTCCTCATTTTAAATTTGTGATCAAACAAATTAAATCTGAAAAATACGGCAAGATCAAAAATCTAAAAGCCGATTTTGGATTTCCGGCGCAGGTAGATCTGGATAAAAGGCTTTACAATAAAAATCTTGGTGGTGGCAGTTTACTGGACATCGGTGTCTACCCTATTTTTATGGCGATGAGTGCTTTGGGAATCCCGGAAAAAATTCAGGCAAAAGCCAGTTTTCACGATACCGGAATTGACGAAGATTGCGATATGATCTTTGAATATAAAAATGGAGTTGAAGCCGAACTGGGAAGCTCTATTGTAAAGCAAACTCCCACCACAGCGGTTATTCAGTTTGAAAAAGCAACAATTACCCTTAATACAAGGTTTCACGAACCTACAAGCATAACGATACAAACTCCAGAAGGCGAAGAAACCAAAGAATTTGAAATCAATTCCAACGGTTATAATTTTGAAGCTGAACACGTTCAAAAAATGCTTCTAGCAGGCAAAACCGAAAGCACAGAAATGACCTTTGAAAAAAGCCTGCAATTAATTGATCTATTGGATAAAGTTAGAAGTGAAATTGGGTTGGAGTATTAATGTTTATAGTTTGTTTATCGTCATCCTGAGACCCGTGATAAAAAATTACCTAGCGCAGGAAAATTACGTTTTCGAGCATAGCGAGTTTTAAACCCGTGTGTGAGTGTAGAAAATTAGCAGCGTTAATAATTTTTGAAGCCCTGGAAAAAAATTAGCTGCTGATTTGCGATTTTTTTGGCCTTGTTGCCAAAAAAACACCTCCACATAGGACGCCCTTCCTGCCCGTCCATTCCGTTCAGGTGGGTTTTGTTTCGTTTAGTTGCATCCGACGACCGCAGGGAGAGGAATGCAAGCAAAAACTAAAAAAACAAACCTAAATAACAGCGTATTTAAAATACGTCAATGGTAACTGGTTTCAGGATCTAAACTGATTAGGTTTTTTGAGTTTCTTTTATATTTTTTTCTGAAAAACAAAAACCTCACAGGTTTTGAAAACCTGTGAGGTTTGAATTATAATAATTTCAGAAAAACTAAGCTTCTACCTTTTTCGTAGTTTTCACTTCTTCTCCTTCTTCGCTTTCTACTTCGGCTAAATAACGTTCAGCATCCAATGCAGCCATACAACCCGTACCGGCAGCGGTTACCGCCTGGCGATAAATCTTATCCTGAACATCACCAGAAGCAAAAACCCCCGGGATATTGGTTTTGGTAGATTTCCCTTCGGTAATTAAATACCCGGTATCGTCCATCGTTAATTTTCCCTTGAAAATATCTGTATTTGGTTTATGCCCAATCGCAATAAACAATCCGGTGATATCGATCTGTTCTTTCTCGCCGGTTTCTTTATTTAGCATTCTAAGGCCTTCTACTACCTGTTCGCCAATTACTTCGTCTACTTCTGTATTGTAACGAATATCTATATTCTTAGTACTATTAACACGGTGTTGCATCGCTTTAGAAGCACGCATCTGGTCACCTCTCACTAACATTGTCACTTTACTACAAATATTGGCCAAATAAGTTGCTTCTTCAGCAGCAGTGTCTCCTCCGCCGACTATCGCAACATCCTGACCTTTATAGAAAAATCCGTCGCATACGGCACAAGCTGATACCCCTCCTCCACGTAAACGTTGTTCACTTGGTAATCCCAGGTATTTCGCAGTAGCACCGGTAGAAATAATAATAGTTTCTGCTTCAACCCAGGTAGAATTATCTGCACAAGCCCTATGGATTCCGCCTGGTTTATCACTAAACTCAACTTCGGTAACCATTCCAATTCTTACTTCGGTACCAAAACGTTCGGCTTGCTTCTGTAAGTCCATCATCATTTTTGGTCCGTCTACTCCATCAGCATAACCGGGAAAGTTATCCACTTCAGTAGTGGTGGTTAACTGCCCCCCAGGCTCCATTCCTGTGTACATTACGGGTTTAAGATCAGCTCTTGCAGCATAAATTGCTGCGGTATATCCCGCCGGTCCAGAACCTATAATTAAGGTTTTTATTCTTTCTATTTTATCGCTCATTTTGTCTTGTTTTTCTGATTTACAAAAGTAGTAACTTTCGCTATAAACTTAGGTGAATCTTATTAAGTTTTACTATTCGGTAATAATATGAAGGTATACATTTCATTCAAAATATAAAAATTAGCAGCTTCCCATAATTTAACTATACCTTTGCCTCTTAAATGGAACTTACTTTATTCAATATACTTGATATCCTGGGAACCATAGCCTTCGCTATTTCTGGCGCATTGGCTGCTATGGATCGTCGTCTGGACCTCTTTGGTATTTTTATTATTGGCTTTGTTACGGCCATTGGTGGTGGCACTTTACGCGATACCTTAATTGGAAATACGCCTGTTACCTGGATGGAAAACACCATCTATATTTACCTAATTGGCGTTGTTACCATTCTTGCTATCATATTTAGAAATAAAATCAATTACCTTAAAAAATCACTTTTCCTTTTTGATACTATCGGTTTGGGAGTTTTTACCATTACCGGGGTTGAAATTGGTATTAGAAATGGACTTGATCCCATAATCTGTGTAGCACTCGGAGCAATGACCGGTACTTTTGGTGGTGTGATTCGCGACATACTTTGTAACGAAATTCCTGTGATCTTCAGAAAAGAAATTTACGCCACCGCCTGTATTTTTGGCGGACTCGTTTTTGTTATTATGCACGATCTTGGTGTAAAACAGGATATTATTTACCTCACCACCTCGCTAATTGTAATTTCAATCCGGCTTATCGTAGTAAAATACCATATCTCACTCCCCTATTTCTATATTTCTTCAGAAAGAAACAATTGAGAATTCTAAATCAAACAGCACCTAATCAGATGCCAAATTTAGCGAAGTCGAGATGTTCTTAGTGAGCTTTCGACTCCGCTCAAGCTGACATATTGCTTTTTAATGCGGAAGTTTCTTCCGAAGCACCCCATAAATAAAAGTTCCTAAGAGCGATCCAATAAATACGATTAAAATCGGTAAAAATCCTGCACCAATTAAGGTGAAAATTGGTCCCGGACAAGCCCCAGCAAGAGCCCAACCTAAACCGAAAATAACGCCGCCATACATATATCGGCTAAAACTTTTCTCCTTAGGAATAAATGCAATTTGCTCGCCATAAAAAGATTTCAGTTTTTTTCGCTTTATAATTTGTACGCCGATAACCCCTAATACTAATGCAGAGCCAATAATTCCATACATATGGAACGACTGAAACTGGAACATTTCATAAATCCTGAACCACGAAGCTGCTTCAGATTTAAACATTACAATTCCAAAAAATATACCTATCAATAAATATCCTATACTTCTCATAATTTCAATTTAAAATATTAATGGAAATAATAAATGCACCATCACTAAACCACCAATAAAAAATCCTATTACGGCGATTAAAGAAGGTAATTGCAAGTTACTAAGTCCCGAAATTGCGTGCCCAGAAGTACAACCTCCAGCATAACGAGCGCCAAAACCAATTAAGATTCCGCCAACCAGTAGAATGATAAGCGCTTTAATTCCTCCTACGGCTTCCCAACTAAACAGTTCGGTGGGCAGGTAAGCGTCTCCAGCACTACTAAAACCTAAATCTTGTAAGGTTTTTATAGTTTCCGGGTTTATAGCTACCGATAGATCGTTAGTAAGCAAATTTGCTCCAATAAATCCACCAATAATGGCTCCGGCCACTACAATTAGGTTCCAGCGTTGAGATTTCCAATCAAAATCGAAAAAATCGGCTTTAGAATCTGCACCGCAAATCGTACACATCGTTCTAAGGTTAGATGACATCCCAAAGCCTTTACCGATAAAGATGAGCAAAAACATTATTACTGCTATAAGCGGACCCGATACATACCAGGGCCAGGGCTCAAAAATCCATTCCATATTTCTTTTTTTTAATGAAATGCAAATTAAGCAGAATTTACATAGGAAAACAGTAACAAATGTTACAAGTAAAAAGGCCTCTGTCCCAGTATAAATCGGGACAGCGAGGTCTCAGAAATTTATTCAGGAAATTGTTTACTTAAAATACGATTTTAAATTATTCAGCACTTTTTTAGATAATCGCCTTTGGGTTTCGGCGCTCCAACCGGCACTTTTTTTATGAGAAATTACTCGATCCAACTTCTTGGTTTCTTCGGAAAGGGAAGCCCCGCCGTCACCGTCAAAAATTCCGAAATTGCCTTCGTCTTTTATCCAATTTACAAACGCTTTTTCATTAAAAGGAAGGCCTAACGAGGTATTGATCAAAATTTTTCCTGAACCAAAATTTTTAAATTCCTTTTCTCCCAACAATTTAGTATTCTTCGGAAGATGAAGTGAAATAATTTCGGTAGTTTTTAGCAATTCTTTCAGTTCTAAATATTTGACTTCTTTTGTTTCCCATTCTTTTTTTCTGCTTCTACTGAAATAAAAAAGATCGGCTCCAAGCGGCAGTAAAGCTTCTGCTAGCATTTGACCTGTTGTGCCCAAACCTATAATTCCAATTTTTTTGTCGGTAAGTTCTACTGGCATTTCTCGCCATTGGTGTTCCCCAAATCCGTGAAGTAAACGAATCAGTTCAGAAACGATAAATTCAATAACGCCGGGATCTCCATAATCAAAAATTCCTTTTACGGTAATTCCATTTTCCCGGGCATAATCTACAGCTACATTTGCCGATTCATCATCATAGAGACTGCAGGCCATCCCGATATATTTAAGATTGCTGCATTCTTTTATAACACTTTCGGTAATTTGAGTTTTCCAGGAAACTATTACGGCTTCGGCATCGCCAATTCGTTTTATAAGTTCCTTTTCAGAATCCGGACTGTCATTATAAACCTCAACTTCAACATCACTATAATCCTGAAGTTCTTCTACAGCCCAATCTTCAAGTTTTGTGTGATCTACACAAATAATTTTATTGAATTTCTTCATTTGTAACCTGGATTTACAAAGGAATATTGCCGTGCTTTCGTTTAGGCCTAAGCACTTCTTTATTTTCCAGCATACTAAAACCCTTTAATAATTTTCTTCTTGTATCTCGGGGCATAATTACCTCATCAATAAATCCGCGTTGCGCGGCTTCGAAAGGATTGGCAAAGGTTTCTGCATATTCCGCTTCTTTTTCAGCCAGCTTCGCTTCGCTATCTTCAGCTTCCTGAATTTCCCTTCGAAAAATAATCTCACTAGCTCCCTTGGCCCCCATCACCGCAATTTCCGCCGTAGGCCAGGCAAAATTAAGATCTGCGCCAATGTGTTTGGAATTCATCACATCGTAAGCGCCACCATAAGCTTTTCGAGTAATCACAGTTACTTTTGGCACCGTGGCTTCACTAAGTGCATAAAGCAGTTTAGCACCGTTTAAAATAATACCATTCCATTCCTGATCGGTTCCGGGTAAAAATCCGGGAACATCTACCAACACCAACAACGGAATATTAAAACAATCGCAAAAACGGGTAAATCGAGCTGCTTTTTTGGAGGAATCTACATCTAAAACTCCGGCAAGGCTCATTGGTTGGTTGGCAACAATCCCAACACTTCTTCCGCCAAGGCGGGCGAAACCTACAATGATATTATCGGCGTAATCTTTATGGATTTCAAAAAAGGAATCCTCATCTATAATTCCGCTAATCACCTCGTGCATATCGTAAGGCTTATTGGAACTATCGGGTATTAAAGAATCCAACTCCTCTCGAATCTCATCGCCCAATTTATACGGAAGTTTTTCTGGCACTTTTTTATTATTCTGGGGCATATAGCTTACCAGTTTCTTAATATCTTCAAGACAGGCGATATCGTTAAAAGAAGTAATATGCGTAACCCCGGATTTTGTAGCGTGCGTTGAAGCACCACCCAATTCTTCGGAAGTCACCTCCTCGTTGGTTACCGTTTTCACCACGTTTGGCCCGGTTACAAACATATAACTGGTATCCTGCACCATTAACGTAAAATCTGTCATTGCCGGTGAGTAAACCGCACCACCCGCACATGGACCCATAATCGCTGAGATTTGTGGAATTACTCCAGATGCTTTCACATTTCTATGAAAAATATCGGCATAACCACCTAAGGATTTTACGCCTTCCTGGATCCTTGCCCCACCTGAATCGTTAAGTCCAATCATTGGCGCACCAACCTTTACGGCAAGATCCATTACTTTGCAAATCTTCTCGGCGTGGGTTTCTGACAGGGAACCTCCAAAAACGGTGAAATCCTGTGCAAAAAGATAAACCAGTTTTCCGTTTATCGTACCATAGCCTGTTACTACTCCGTCACCATAGAATTTTTGATCTTCCATTCCAAATCCGGTAGTTCGGTGGGTGACCAAAATCCCGATTTCTTCAAAAGAACCTTCGTCCAGTAAATAATCTACGCGTTCGCGGGCGGTAAGTTTTTTTTGTTCGTGTTGTTTTTCAATGCGCTTTTCACCACCACCCAAATGGGCTTTTTTAATTTTATCGTTTAACTTTTCTATATTCTGACTCATCAATAATTTTTTTACTCGATAATCGAGATTAAACATTTTGTGGCTTGCCTCATAATTACGATTGCTCCCATTTATATCTAGCAAGCTTTGCTATCATCTGTTATATTCCCCTTACTAATATTAGATTTCAATCTTTAATTAGCCGGTAACCGCAACTCCTGTTGGTCTTTAAGGTATTGTTTTAAAGCAACCAACGCGGCAAGTTCAGCTTCTTCCTTAATCTCATCTTGCAATTTTTCTGCGGAATAATAATTCTTCACAAAATGCGTATCAAAATTACCGCTTCTAAATGCTTCGTGCTCAAAAACAAATTTTCCGAAAGGAAGTGTAGTCATTACACCTTCAACTTCATATTCCTTTATAGCTTTTAGCATTAATTGAATTGCTTCTTCACGGGTTTTTCCGTAAGTAATCAATTTTGCCAGCATCGGGTCGTAATAAATAGGGACTTTCATTCCTTCTTCAAATCCGTTATCAACCCGTATATTCTCGCCCTTCGGAATACTGTATTTTTCCAGTGTTCCCACGCTCGGCATAAAGTTATCCATAGGATCTTCGGCATACACACGAAGTTCAACCGCATGTCCTTTTATTTTTAAATCTTCCTGAAGCAATTTCAATTTTTCGCCACGGGCAATTCTAATCTGTTGCTCTACCAGGTCTACCCCGGTAATGTATTCAGTTACAGGATGCTCAACCTGCAAACGGGTATTCATTTCTAGAAAATAAAAATTCTGATTTGCATCGAAAAGAAACTCTACGGTTCCGGCACCAACGTAATCGCAAGCTTTTGCCACTTTTACAGCCGCTTTCCCCATTTGTTTTCGAAGTTTGGAATCCAGCACTACCGAGGGGGCTTCTTCCACAACCTTTTGATGCCTGCGCTGAATGCTGCATTCGCGTTCAAAAAGATGAATATAATTTCCGTGGGAATCAGCTAAAACCTGGATCTCTATGTGTCGTGGTGAGGAAACGTACTTCTCGATAAACACCGAGCCATCTCCAAAAGCCGATTCAGCTTCGCTAATAGCACGCTTCATCTGATCTTCCAGGTCTTTTTCCTTTTCAACAATACGCATACCTTTCCCACCGCCACCGGCAGATGCTTTTATTAAAATAGGAAAACCAATTTCTTTCGCGATTTTCTTCGCTTTTTCGGGATCGGTAATCGCTTCATCAATTCCGGGAACCATAGGTATATCGTAATCCTTAACCGCATCTTTTGCGGCTAGTTTGCTACCCATAATCTTGATTGCTTTAGATCCGGGGCCAATCCAGGTAATTCCGTTTTTCTCTACATTTTCGGCAAAACCGGCATTTTCACTTAAAAATCCATAACCGGGATGAATGCCGTCTACGCCAAGTTCTTTAGCTACTTCAATAATTTTATCGCCCTTTAGATAAGATTCGTTTGACGGTGCTTCCCCAATACAAACCGCCTCATCCGCAAATTTTACATGAGGCGCATTCCTATCGGCCTTAGAGAAAACTGCCACGGTTTTGATCCCCATTTTCTGAATGGTTTTCATTACCCGCAAAGCAATCTCACCCCTATTGGCTACTAATATTTTCTTCATTATTTTTTATAATTTTGATTCACTGATAACTGCCTACTGCAAACTGCTCACTGAGTTATTCCATTTCAATTAGCAACTGGTTCTTTTCTACGGTTTCGCCTTTTTTAATTGAAACCGATTTCACCACTCCGTCTCGAGGCGCGGAAAGTGTATTTTCCATCTTCATAGCTTCCAGAACCAGCAAATAATCGCCTTCTTTTACATCAGAACCCTCTTCTACGTTTACTTCCAGAATAAGCCCCGGCATTGGAGCCTTGATGTCATTGATCATTTGAGCAGTTCCCAGTGAAAGTCCCATCTCTTCAATGAGCAAGTCCAGCTCGTTGGAAATAGCAACTTTATAAGTATTCGAATTGATCTTGATATCGTACTGCCGTTGAAGAAAATTTTCGGCAAAAACCTCAGCCTTAAAGCTGCGGTTCTCCTTGAGTAAATGGTAATGTTTATTAGCAATTTCTTGCGTATCTAAAGCGGTAATCTGGTCTTTGGTAAATTCAAACTCATAAGAATGGTTTACTTTAACCTTATATTTTTTTTCCATATTTCGTGGTTTTCAAATCTAATTTGAAGCTTGTTTTGTAAATATAGAAAATCGTTTGAGATTAGTTTTAAGATAAATCAGATTTACAGGATATAAATTCACAAAAAATTAAAATAATAATGAATTACATTCCTTATTTTAGAATTTAACTAAAAACTAAGTATTATGAAAAAAGTATGTATAACAGGTTTGTTGCTAATCTTTGCAATCAGCTTTGGTCACGCGCAGAAATCTGAATTACCAAAAATGGTATCAGCTTATATTTCTCAATTATTTCCGAATGAAAAAATTAAGAAAGTAAACGTTGAAAAAGGAGACAATTGGGATACTTATGAAATTAAAATGTCTGGCGGTACTGAACTTACTTTTGATCAAAATAATCAACCGACTGAAATAAAATGTAAAAACGGAATTCCGGTTTCAGGATTGCCATTAAAAATAGCAGCATTTGTTACTCAAAATCATCCTAACTTAAAAATCGTAGAATACGAAATGGATGAAGATGGATATGAAGTTGACCTGGAAAATGGCGATGAACTGGAGTTTGACACTAAAGGAAAATTTTTAAAAATAGAATAAAAGCTTTTGTTCCTTAAAAAGAAAAAATCCCCGTAGAATATAAATATACGGGGATTATTTCTAATTAACTAAACAACTCTAATTTTAGTTTTCACTAAACTCTTTAATCGCTTCACTTAGATCATAAACTTTGGCATTCTTAAATTTATTTTCAAGAATACTGCTTCCTGCAGCTGAGCGATATCCACCGGCACAGTGTACCATAAAAGGTTTATCCTCTGGTAATTCATCTGCACGATCTCTAAGCTCATTCAACGGAATTGCTTTGGCATCATCAAAGATCTTACCTTCTGCAATCTCGCTTTCATTTCTTATATCTACGATAGTATAATTACCCTTATTGGATTTAAAATCTTCCAAATTAAGATTGTCTGAAGATTTTGAAACTTTTTCAGATAAAGTAACTACCCCTTTCATTTGTTTTTCATAACCAATTTTTGCAGTTCTTTCCAGTAACTCCTCAAGTTGAGCAACGCTTTCAGTTACAAGGTAGAATTCCTCTTCAGGTTGAATAATAGCGCCTAACCAGGTTTCAAACTTATCGCTCTCTGAACGCGCCATAATATTGATGCTGTTTGGCAAATGTCCTTTTTTATAAACATCTCCGTCACGGGTGTCTACGACAGTTATCCCTTCATTTTCCACGGACTCAACATAAAGTTTCACCGGAACTTCATATTTAGCTTTTTGAACATTCAAAGCACCTTTTCGGTTTATTTCAACATTAAATCCAAAATATGAAGGGATAAATGGCTGATCTTTAAGAATTTCTTCTACAAATTCCTCTTCGGTTTGTTCTTTAAATGCCCAGTTTCCCTGGCGCTCATTTCCAAGAGTACTAGAAGAGGCATCACTCATATTTTTTCCGCAAAGTGAACCTGCACCGTGAGCTGGATAAATTAATGTATCATCGGGCAAATCATTAAATTTCGTTTGCAGGGTTTGATACATTTGTTTTGCCAATTCTACACGTTTTGCTTTCATATTACCGGCTTTTTCACGTAAATCTGGTCTTCCCACATTTCCTATAAAAAGCGTATCTCCACTAAACATAGCGGTTTCACCGTTTTCTTCGGCAATAAAAGTCAAACTATCTGGCGAATGACCAGGAGTATTTAAAGGTTTTATACTGGTGTTTCCAATTTTCACTACATCTCCTTCATCAAATGGGATATGGGAATATTCTACACCAACTTTTTCACTGATATAAATTTTAGCTCCGGTTTCTTCCTGAATTTGTAAATGTCCACTTACAAAATCTGCGTGAGGATGAGTTTCAAAAACCGCCACGATCTTTGCATTGTTTTCTTCGGCAAATTTATAGTACTGCATAGGGTTACGGCTTGGGTCTACCAATGCCATTTCTCCATTACTTACCAAGGCGTAAGAATAATGCGCTAAGGGTTCGTCTTTAAATTGTTTTATTTTCATTTTCTGTCTCTTTTAAATTATAAACTGATTTCTGTGTATTAATTTTTCTAAATGGAAATACCATTTGATTTTTAAAATCTTGCGGAAATTCTTCATCTCCTTCAAAACCTAATTCTATATCTTTTCCTTCCTTAGGAATATATGCCGTACCAAACAAATAATCCCAAATGCTAAGGCTTAAACCGAAATTCATTCCGTAAGGCCTATCTTCCGGTAAAGCTTTTGAATGATGCCATATATGCATTTTAGGATTATTCAATAGATATCCGAAAACACCGTAGTTCCAGCCCACATTCGCGTGATTTAAATGTCCAATAAAAACTGTGAACATATGCACCACAAAGAATTCCTGAATTCCGAAGCCAATCATCGCCAGCGGAATATACTGCACGGTTTTATAAATAATGGTTTCCATAAAATGAAACCGAAACTGTGCGGCAAAACCCATTTCCTTAACGCTATGGTGCACTTTGTGAAATTCCCAAAGCCAGGCTTTCTTATGCAATTGCCGGTGTACATTCCACTGGATAAAATCTGCTATAATGAACATGATAAGCAGTTGTACCCAAATCGGGAAATTCTGTATTTCTATAGCCACTATATTGGTGATTCCGAAAAGCCCAAGGAAATCGTTAAACAACTCCACTGCAACATTCGAGATCGCATTATAACCAACCAGCGAAAACAGGAAAAAATTAAATAAAATATAGAACGTATCCAGCCAGAAATCCCTTCGAAAAATCTTTTGCTCTTTTCTCCAGGGGATTAATATTTCAAGCACCCAAACTAAAAGCGACAATCCAATTAACCAATAAAAATAATTGGTCCAGGAAGGATTGCTAATTTCGTTAACCAGGTAACTAAAGTACCCCGTAAAAGAATCTGTAATTATGTTTAAGTACTTTTCCAACCGGTTTATTAAGTTTTACAAGGCAAAAATATAATAATCCTACACTTGGGGCAGTAACTTTTGTTACAGTAGTCGCCCCCCCCATAACTTACTAAATTAAGCGGTTCTTAACATAGGCGTTCTTTATAATGTTAGTCTTTGTTAAATGCCTAATAGTTCAGTGTTTTCTATTTAATTTTATGATGAAGATTTTAAAAGAAACCAATTAAAAACATAAAACATGAGCCAGTTTAAGTTACAACATAAGTTTGGATTAGGCGGAGTTGCCATAGGCAATGGATTTAAAGAATTAAGCGATGCTGAAGCTGAAAAGACGTTGGAAGCCGCCTGGGAAGCCGGAGTAAGATATTACGATACTTCGCCCTGGTATGGTTTGGGTTTGAGCGAAAGACGTTTTGGACATTTTCTTCATAATAAAAAACGGGAAGGTTACGTGCTTTCCAGTAAAGTAGGTCGGGTTTTAAAAGCTACTGAGAATATTCCGGAAGTAATGTGGAAAAACCCATCTCCATTCGATTATAAATACGATTATTCGGCAGAAGCTGTTCGGCGTTCGGTAGAAGATAGCTTGCAGCGATTAGGTATAGAAAGTATAGATTATGCATTTATCCACGATCTTTCTCCAGACCATAATGATGAATACGAAGAAGGCACTACCTGGGAAGATCATTTTGTAGTTGCGAAGAAAGGCGCAATACCAGAGCTTGAAAAAATGAAAAAAGAAGGTCTAATAAAGGCTTGGGGTTTAGGGGTTAATACTATAGACCCCATTTTAAAAACTTTAGAAGTCGCTAAACCAGATATTTTTCTTTCGGCTATTCAATATTCTCTCGTGAACCACAAAGATGCGCTGATGCGTTTACTACCGGCCATAGAACAAAGCGAAGTCACTTTAATAAACGCAGCACCCTTTAACGCAGGATTACTTGCCGGTCAAAAACGTTATAACTATGCAGGCGATATGCCTGATGATATTTCACAACGATATAAGAAAATCCTTAAAATTGCTAAAAAATACAAGGTAGATTTAATTGCGGCTTCACTTCAGTTTTCTTTAGCTCCAAAATGTGTGGGCACCGTTTTAGCCGGAGCCAGCAAACCGGAGCAGGTACAAGAAAATATAAAAGTTTTTGAAAAGAAAATCCCATCCGAATTTTGGTCAGAATTGAAACAGGAAAATCTAATAGAACAAAAAGCAGAAATTCCTGCATAAAAAATTTAAGCCATGGATATGCTTTTCGCATACTCGTAGCTTTTAAACTTAGATTCTACATTCTTAGCGTTTACGCTTTCGGTTTTTAATATAATCTTCAATGGCTTCCTTGTTGGTAAGCCAATTTCTACCTTCTTTATAAGCATCAATTTTTCCTTGCCGCGCCAATAGGCTAATATATTCCTGTCCATAGGGCAATTGCTCATCCTCTACTAAATTAGATATTTCCGTATAGTTAGCATCGTTATTGGGTAAAGCCTGAATATAAATATTTAAGGTACGCTCAAGAGCCTGACAAATTAATAAACCTAATTTGGAATAATTTCCCTTATTGGCCGCATTTAATGCAGTATAATACTTTTTACGATCGTTACGCAAAATTATCGCCGGTGGAAAACCTTCCTTCATTAAATAAGGTTCATCGCTAATCGAACCGTTCTCCCATTTCCATCAAAAAACGGATGAATCCAAACAAGTTTATGATGAAAAACCATAGCTAATTCTATAACATTTAATTGCTGCGGGTTTTCATTTACAAAATTTACCAACTCATCAAATAAGCCGGAAACCTTTTGGACGTTAGGCGAAACAAAATTTGCTCCTGCAATTCGCACACCTGAATTTCGCAACCTACCGGCAAAATCATCTTCTATACTCCGCAAAACCAATCTGTGAAGTTTTAAAATATCTTTGCCGTTTAATTTATAATCCGGTTTTACCAGTGTATATAAATAATCTAAAGCGGTTTCGTGATTTTTAGCCTCAAAATGTTCTCGAAGGGACTTCCCTTTTATGGTAATTCCTTCCTGCAAAACCATTTGAGTTTCCCTAAGGCTTAAGGTATTTCCTTCTATGCTGTTTGAATTGTAAGTCCATTCAATTGCCAGGGCTTCTTTCATTTTCTGCAAAGCAATTTTAGGCAATGGCCGTGCTTTTTGCAACATTGCTTTCTTCTCGAACAAACGATCAAAAGTGCTATTTAATTCTTTGCGATATGTAACATCTACTTCCCCCATAATCACAAAGATACAAGTTTATCGGTTACCTTATAAATTCAACCTATCCGATATTAAAAGCTAGCTATTGAATTTCAATAATTTCAGGGTTCTATTATCTTTATAATCCATCCTGATAAAAATAATACCTGCTGAAATTAAAGTGAGAATTCCAATTAGCATAATCGCGGCTTCAATACTTACCATATCGGTAATTACACCGGTGATTACTGCTCCAATGGCAAAAGGTTTTTCTTCCAAATCTATTGGCCAATGCACCGGCATAATAATTTGAAATTGCTTTTACCACTCCTAAAACCACGATAAATGATAAAATAGCGCTGGTTGCCGCTATACCGAATTCTTTCTCCGCAATTTCGGGCAGGATACTGCGTTCCAGACCTACCATCCCACCAACAAAAGCATTCACCAAAACCAACAAACTAAATTGTTTCCAGTTCCCCTTTAATCCTAATTTTATATTTTCCATTCAGTAAACTTTCAAATTTAGAAGTTGAAGTTCGTCACAAAATTTAACTGATTAAAATTACTTTTATTAAAAATACTTTGCGCATCGGTGTAGTTATGATTTTTCCTGTAAATCCATAAAATATCAAAGCTTAAACCTTCCAAAAACCCATCTGCATGATACCTTAAATGACTATTTGTCTGAAAAGATTCATCTACATTATACTTGTTAAATTCAAAATTATCGGTTTCTGGGCCTTGCAAATGCTGCATTTCTACCCCTAGATGAAGATTAGGTTTTGATAAATAATATTCGGCTTTCAAAGTAAAAACATCGACATTTCCCAAACCTTCCAGGCGCGATCTAGGAATTGAAGTAAAAAATTGATCCCGCCCTAATTCCTTTGGAAATAAAAATCTTCCCGAATCAAAAGCGTGGGTATAGGCCAAAGCTAAGTTCAGCCCATACTTTTCCCAACTCAGTTGTGAACTCAGAACCTGTCCATTTTCCCCCGGTTGTACATAGCGATGCAAGTAATCCAGATCTTGAGAATAAGAAAAAGGATTTTGATAGACATATTGTATTCCGAATTTAAAATTTGCGAGTTCATACCCTGCTTCTGCCCAAATTGTATTCATCACGTTATCCAGGTAAAAATCATAAAATTTTAGCTGAAAATTCTCATTTCTGAAGTTATAATTTAATATCCCAAGTCCGGAAGAAGGATAGAATTCATGGTATTCAGCCCTATCACCATTGGGCTGAAATCCGTTATAAAAAAGTCCTATAGTCTCTTCCATAGGAAACCACTCGGTTGTTGAACGCGGTGAAGCTCCATCAAGCCAAGCTAAATTCACCTGATGTTTTAAACCGAAATTTAGATGTGCCCAGGCGCCGCGATGGGCAAAGGGTTTCATACGTCCATCGCTATGGTTTAAGAGCGGAGTAAATTCAGTTTCCAGCTTTCCATAACTTAAATAAGAATTCCCAAAACGATAGCGAATAAAAAGTTCCTCTAACCTATCAAGATCGTTGAAATTCCCTTTGTTTAGCACATCATAAAGTTCATATTCCCACTTTGCATTTTTACCTGTCACTGCATCTTCAATACCCAAATCGCTACCAAATGTTTTGTAAGTAAAAATTCCCTTTACCCCAATCTCAAAACCTTTAAAATTTCCCGTGGTAAATCCCACTGCACCGCCGGTGGCATTGGTGTAATAATTTTGTAGATCGCCCCGGTTTATGGTATTCATAAAGTAATTACGAAAATGGCCATGAAAATGGGCATTGGTAAAAATATCTTTCAATTGAGGATCTTCCTCTTTTAAAGATGTTTTGTGTTGTGCATTCAAATAAAAGCTCAGGAAAAAAGCAAAAAACAAAGGAGTTAACTTAAGACTTTTCAAGATAAAAGATTATTAGATTCGAATTGCAAAAGTCCTTGAATTCTAAAGCTGCTACTGTAACAAGGGTTACTTAGCGTATAACTATGTTTGTAACATTAGTCACAAAGCGCTTCACTTGTTTGCTTTATATTTGAAAATTAAATGAAATTAAATACTTACATAGCGCTTTTTCTTACCGTAGTTTTCTTCGGAAAATTCCTGATGCTGGACACCAAAGTGCTCAACAGCATTTTAGATACCGAAGAAATTGCATTGATAAATCCGTTATGTAAGCAGAAAATGCCGAAGTCGGCTGATGCTGATAATTTATTGCAAGAATCTTTGGTGCTCGTAATAAGCTCAGAAGCAATATGTAATGCACCTTTTTATCTACCTGAAATCACATGGCCAAGTGCCGAAAGAATTAATAATTTTCAAGATTTCAGTTACTTAAATCCTGCGGTAATTTCTACTTACTTCTCCAAAAATTACCCGCCTCCAAAGGTATTAGTGGCATAATCGAATCAAATTCTGGAGCCAAATCTGGATAAAGATGATTTTTTCACTAATCTTAAATTACCATGAACACAAAAATTTTAGTGAGTCGTCGCTCTATACAAGTTTTAAGAGTGATGCTCAGCGGGATATTTCTCGTGGCCAGTTTTAATCATTTACTCAATGTAGAAAAAACGGCGAACAGGTTAGACCAGGCTAGTTTTAAAGGGATCGCCTATTTTTTTGGGAACCCAGAATTGCTGGTAATACTTTCTGGTGTCGTTATGCTTATAGCTGGTTTTGGGCTGCTTATAGGTTTCAAAACCCGATGGGTTGCAGCAGTTTTGCTAGCGGTTTTAATTCCTATCACCCTTAGCGTACAGGTTGGGCAAATTACCACATTGGGACCGCTTTTTAAGAATATTGCGATTTCAGGCGGACTCCTGTTTTTTATACTAAACGATTTTACTCAAAAACAAATAACAAAATTATAACCGGCTGATACAGCCACAAACAATTCTAAAAAATGAAAAATATAGCTCTAATCTTCGCAGCTTTTTTAATGCTGTTTTCAGCAAATACAAAAGCGCAATCACAGGATACTGAATTGAATAATTATGTGGTATTAACCAAGAAAATTCCGCAACTGCAACCCATTTTAATCACTGCAGAAGAATTAAAAAAGGAAGACGGGCACCATTTTGGTGATTTCCAGATCATCGTTTGTGGTCAAACCGTACAAGGTTTAACCGATAAAGAGGAAATGAAGCAATTCACCGAAAGGGCTAAAAATGCTGGAGTTGCCCTAAAAGCCTGTGGATTTTCCCTGAAAAAATTCGGTGTGGATCCTGATAAAATTCCTTCAGAAATGGAAATTGTTGAAAATGGAATACTGTACAATTTTCAGCTTCAGAAAAAAGGATATTTAAGCATCGAACTTTAAATAAACAGCTAGTATGGAGCGTCACCCCTGAACTCGTTTTCAGCTTTAAAATAATAATGAAAATTAGATGCTTAAAAAAGTTCAGCGTGACGTAGTAATTCTAACTGTTTAAATTTCAAAAAATACAAAACAAACAATATGATTTTCAAAAGAAGAATAAAACCCGTTTTACTCCTGTTTTCAGGATTTATGGGCCTTGCACTGCTTGCTTCCTGCAATAATGCGAAAGCAAAAAACAAGGATGACAAAGAAAAAACCACTAAGATAACCATTTTACAAACCGCCGATATTCACGGGCAACTGGATCCTCATCCCGAATTATTCTGGGAAAATGAAGAAATAGTCTTTAAGGAACGTGGCGGCCTTGCTCATATTCAAACTTTGTTTGAAGAAGAACGAGCCAAAAACCCAAATACTGTTATTTTAGATGGAGGCGATCTTATTCAGGGAAGTGGCTATGCAGCCCTCTCTGAAGGAAAAATATTTCCGGATATTATTAAAAAAATGGATTATGATCTCATTGTGCCCGGAAACTGGGAGGTGGTTTATGGAAAACAGGTGATGATGGATGTTTTACAGGCTTTTGAGACGCCGGTAATTGTTCAGAACATGTTTCATGAAGATGGCAAAAAAGCGCTTTTTCCTCCATACTGGATTAAAGAGATTGAAGGTGTGAAACTTGGGTTTATCGGAATTAACGATCCCGATGTTCCGGTGCGACAAAACCCCATTTTTAGCGAAGGAATTGACTTCACTGGGCTAGACGATGGTGTGGAAGAATTGATTCAGAAAGTAAAAAACGAGGAGAAAGTTGATGCGTTGTTTCTCATAACCCATTTCGGAATTTTTAAGCAGGTAGAATTGGCCAACAACCCAATTGCAAAGGATGTGGATTATATCTTAGGAAACGACACACATGAGCGTGTTCGCCAACCGATTGAAGGCAAATACGCCCGAGTGACCGAGCCCGGGGCTTTTGGTTCCTTTGTTGGGAAATTAAATCTCTACTTTAAAGATGGCGAAATTGTAGACCAGAAATATAAATTGATGGATGTAGATCCGAAAAAATATCCAGCCGATCCTGAAATCGCCGAGTTGGTTAAGAAGGCTAAGGCTCCCTACGAAGAACATTTGGAAACCGTGATTGGCTATACAAACACACCACTATACCGTTATTTAACCGTTGAAAACCCAATGGATAATATGATTACCGATGCAGCACGTTGGAAAACCGGAGCCGATATCTCCATCTCTAACGGATTTCGATTCGGAAACCCTATAGTTCCTGAAAACGGACAACCAGCTCCCATTACCCGAGCCAATTTGTGGAATTTATTACCTGTAAATGAAAAAGTAAAAACCGGAAAAGCGAATGGAAAACAGATCAAAGACTGGCTAGAGAATGAAATGCATAACGCATTTGCCCAAAATTCAACGGAACGCTTTGGTGGCTGGCTTGTAAGATTTTCAGGAATGGAAGTTGATTTTAATTCCCTGAATAAAAAAGGAGAACGAATTAAATCGGTTACTGTAAATGGTGAAGAGATGCAGGACGATGAATATTATACCATTTCAGCTTGCGTGCGCCCTGGCGACCCAATCGATAACCTATGCCGAATGCCAAATGTAAAAGATGTTGAAGTGAAAGATTATACTATTCACGAACTGGTAGAAGAATATTTACAGAAACATTCACCGGTTTCCCCAACGCTAGATGGCCGCGCCTATTGTGAACATTTAGGCGAAAAATCCTTTTCAACAGTTCCCGGAACTGATTATAAGTTTCAATAATTTTAAAAACCTCACAGGTTTCATTCCGTAAGTTATGGGAACCTGTGAGGTTTATTTTTTTAATTTAATGGCTTTTTGGCTACAAAACGAATTACCGCTGCTTTACCCTGGTGGTATTTACCTTCTGAAAGCTCGGTTATTTTGTCTTCAAATTCCTCAAATTTATAACCGCTAAAACTAGTTTGTAATTCTTCTTTTGAAAACAACATTTCAGCGTTTTTA
>JAGXIG010000100.1 GCA_024635815.1 Salegentibacter sp. | reverse complement strand
CTGCTTATCCCTTACGGCATAACTTTGCTCAAATTGCTTAATCATAGCCTCAATTTTCTTTGCTGCCTTGCGTAAACCTTCTTCCTGTTGTGGATTAATGGTTAAAGGATACACACGATCTGCAATAGAAAGTTTTATTTTAAGTTTATCGGCCATATTTGTTATTCAGATAATTGAACGATACATTGATCAATTTCTCTTATTAAGCTATTTAATTTAAGCTTAGTCTCTGTTTTGAATTCGGTACTGCCCAGCATTGCATTGGCGGCTTTAAGGTTTTGAACTTGCTGGTTAAAACCTTCAAGTTGTTGAGTTAATCTAAGATTTTCCTCTTTAACAGCTGTCATTTCTTCCTCTAAAGAACTTTGATTCTGCTTTAAATTTTCATACTTATGAAGCAGTTTACTAATCCTATTTTCAAGGCTATCAACGATTTCTGTCAATTCACTCATAAAAGCCAAATGTAATGCTTATCCCCACAAAGTTAACATTCGCGCTCTAATATGCCAATTGTTTTTTCTTCTATTTTTAAAAATCGGCAAGACTATTGCTAAGTTTCTAAGCACTAAGGCTTTAATTTTTGGTTAAACTTTAATTAACTTTACAGCTCGGTTAGACCCCAAATAAAAAATTTATATGAAATCTACTTTAGTTGTTTTTCTTTTATTTATTAGTACTACAATCTTCGCCCAGCCACAGGTTCCGCAAGATTATTTTCAAAAACCGCTTGAGGTGCCTCTTGTATTATCGGGTACTTTTGGCGAACTGCGCTCTAACCATTTTCACAGCGGCTTGGATATTAAAACTCAACAAAGGCAGGGACTAAATGTGCTAGCTTCGGCAAAAGGTTTTGTAAGCCGAATCAATATTCAGCATTATGGCTACGGAAAAGCGCTTTATGTGCAGCATCCTAACGGATACACCACGGTATATGCCCATTTAAAAAAATTTTCACCTGAAATTGAAGCCTATATCAAGAAAAGGCAATATGCAAATGAAACATATGAAATAGAACTTTTTCCCGAAGCCGGGGAACTACCGATAGAAGCCAATGAACTTGTAGCTTTTAGCGGAAACACAGGTGGCAGCGGTGGCCCTCACCTCCATTTTGAAATTAGAGATGGCAGTCAGCGGCCTATGAATCCAAAACTTTTCGGAATAAATATTAATGATAGCCGCGCCCCGATTATAGATGGATTATATGCCTATCCGCTGGATGCAGAAGCACACGTAAATAATTCACGGGAGCGACAAAAAATTAATCTTACCCCTCTAGAGGACGGAAGTTATATTGCCAGTGAAATAGATGCTTGTGGAAATATTGGTTTTGGGGTTTCATCAGTAGATCAGCAAGATGGAGCACCAAACAGAAATGGAGTCTATCAAATTGAAGCTGAGCTAAATGGCGACCGTGTATTCACTTTACCCTTTAAGCGGTTTTCTTTTGCTGAAAGTCGTCATCTTAATCAGCTTATCGATTATGAATATTACAGTAAAAACAGAAAACGTATTCAAAAACTTTTTGTTGAAAATGGGAATCCGCTAAGCCTCTATGAAGATGTGCTGAATAAAGGTGAACTTAATATTCAGGATAGTCTCAATTATAATTACACGATAAAAGTGAGCGACTTTGCCGGAAACGAGCGCGTAATAAGAATTCCTATCCAGGGAATGCAGCGAAGTGATATTCCTCCTAAAAAAGAAGAAAAAACTGATTATTTTGCTCAGGCGAACCAGCCTTTTGCTGCGGAAGCCAATGGAATGGACGTTTATATACCAACAGGAAGTCTTTACAAAGACACTTATCTTGATATTGAATTTGGAGAAGATAAAGTGAAAGTTCATAACGATCACACCCCACTTCTTAAAAATATAACTATAGGATTTGATGTAAGCGAATATTCTCCTGAAGAAAAAGAAAAGCTTTTTATCGCCAGATTGCGTTATGGTAAACCGAATTATTCTTCTACCTATAAAAAAGCTAAGCGTTTTACTACCGCCACAAGAACTTTCGGGGAATACACGTTGGCATCAGATGTTACTCCGCCAAAAATATGGCCTACGAACTTCAGCGATGGACAGTGGATTTCCAGCAACAGCACTTTACAGATAAAAATAAGCGATGATCTCTCCGGAATTAAAAGCTACCGCGCAACGGTAAACGGAAAGTTTATTCTGATGGAATATGAATATAAAAATAACACGCTAACCCATGATTTTAGCGATGGTGTTGTAACTGAAACCGAAAATCAGCTGAAAGTAATTGTAACCGACAATGTTGGTAACAGCAATACCTATGAAGCTACATTTTTTAGGAAGGATTCTTAAAAACAGAAGTAAGTTTTTATTGAAAGAAAATAAAAGGCTATTTGAAGTATCTAATTTTCGTCAAGCTGAACTTGTTTCAGCTTCTAGCATGTACAATTGAAACAGCTTAGATCCTGAAATAAATTCAGGATGACGGGCTAAAGATATTTCAGATAGCCTCTATTTTTAATCTTTTGGAAAGTGATGTTTTTATAAACTAACCTCTCCTCCACTTACTGGTTTCTTCAAAAACGTGTTCCAGTATTTTTTTGTCTTCTTCTGAAAATTCAATATTTCGACGTTTCATCACGATTTCAGCTACTTCAAAGGCTTTTTGGGTTTTATAAGTTGTCATCCCCGCGCTGCCGCCCCAACTGAAACTAGGTACAAAATTCCGTGGAAATCCTGCGCCAAAGATATTCGCACTTACCCCCACTACGGTTCCTGTGTTAAACATCGTATTTATTCCGCATTTACTATGGTCGCCCATCATTAATCCGCAAAACTGCAGTCCGGTTTTAGCGAAACCTTCGGTTTCATAATCCCAGATACGGACTTCAGCATAATTATTTTTCAGGTTAGAATTATTAGTATCGGCACCAAGATTGCACCATGCTCCTAAAACCGAATTTCCTAAATAACCGTCATGACCTTTATTAGAATTCTCGAACATCACAGCGTTGTTTATCTCGCCTCCACCGCGACATCCGGGGCCTAAGGTGGTGGGACCGTAAATTTTCGCACCCATTTTCACCAAAGCACCTTCACAAACCGTGAGAGCACCTTTAATAAGACTTCCTTCCAGCACTTTTGCATTTCTCCCAATGTAAATTGGCCCGGTGGAAGCGTTTAATGAGCAATTCTCTACTTCGGCACCTTCTTCAAGGAAAATTCGTTCGGGATTTTTTACGTAATTAGATTCGTGAATAGGTTGTGATTGTCGATCCCTTGTTAATAGTTCAAAATCGGCTTCTATTGCTTCCCCATTTTTAGAAAAAATATCCCAGGAATTATTTATTTGAATTACTCCTTCGGCCAATTCTATTTGTTCATAATCATCTAAAGCTACTTCCTGATCTTCGTAAGCGTGAAAAGCGACAATATCTTCTTGATTAAAAATCGCCTGGTTGGGTTTCAGGTTTTTTATTTGCTGTAAAAATTCAGAATTCGGTAAAAGGGAAGCATTGATCATCACATTTTCTTCCAGCTCTACCATAGGCCATTTTTCGGCTAAATAATCTTCTGTAACTGTAGAAGTGGTAGATTTTAAAAGTAATTCCCATTTTTCCCGAATTGTAAGAATTCCAACTCTAATATCGGCTACTGGCCGTGTAAAGGTAAAAGGGAGTAAGCGGTTCCTGCCAGAACCGTCAAATAATATATAATTCATCCGCACAAATTTAGGGATCAAAAATACAAATAAACTGCCTTGAAGCAAGTTTACCGGACTTTAAGTTGAAAATAGAAGACAATTTTAGAACGTTAAGAAAGCTTAACTCAAAACTCCTAATTGAATTTTTAAAAAATTGCACAAAAAAAAGTCGCCTTAAAAAGACGACTTTTTGATATTATATAAACCAAAAAAATTATTTTGCAAATTTCTTGTACTTGTTTTTAAACTTGTCAATACGACCAGCGCTATCAACCAATTTGGTTTGCCCGGTGTAGTATGGGTGAGAAGTTCTTGATATCTCCAACTTGATAAGTGGATACTCTGTACCTTCTACTTCAATAGTTTCTTTAGTGTTCGCGGTAGATTTGGTAATAAATACATCTTCGTTAGACATATCTTTAAATGCTACCAATCTATAATTTTCCGGATGGATTCCCTGCTTCATCGCTTTAGTTCTTTTAATTTTCGAGGTGCAAATTTAAGTAATTCAATTACAAAAACAAGGGATAGTCAAAATTATTTTTAATTCTTCTGCAATGTAACGTTTTGTTATATTTGCTTACTAACCGGTTATAACTAAACAATCACAAAAATATGGAAAATTCTACTTCAGTCAAATCGGTTGCCTATCCTTATGGGATGGTTCTTGCAATTTACTCTATCTTAGTTCTCGTTCTCATTTATGCTTTTAATGTAGCTCAGGATAACTGGATAGTTGGAGTTATAAACGCTCTTGTCTCAATTGCTATTTTTGTTTTAGCGATTAAAAAATTCAAGCAAAATAATAATGGCTTTCTAAGCCTTAAGGAAGCCTTAAAAGTTGGTTTGGCTGTAGCCGTAATAAGCGGAGTAATTACTGCAATTTATTCCTTTATTCATTATAGCTTTGTATATCCTGAGTATTCAGAAATAATGTATGATGAAGCAGTTTTGCAAATGACAGAACAAGGTATACCTGAATCTCAGCAATCTCAGGCTCTGGAAATGACAAAAATGTTTACCAGCCCCTGGTTTTTTGCCACTATGGCTTTGGTAGGAAGTTTATTTTTCGGATTTATAATATCATTAATTACAGGGTTAATTCTAAAAAGAGAAAATCCAGCACATCAATAGAAATAAAATAATGCAGATTTCCGTCGTTATTCCTCTTTTAAACGAGGAACAATCTTTAACTGAATTGTATAATTGGATCGCAAAAGTAATGCGATCCAATTCCTTTTCATACGAAATCATTTTTATTGACGACGGTAGTACAGACGAGTCCTGGAAAACCATTGAAGCCCTGGTAGAGAACGACCAGGCGGTTAAGGGAATTAAATTCAATAGAAACTACGGAAAATCCCAGG
>JAGXIG010000099.1 GCA_024635815.1 Salegentibacter sp. | reverse complement strand
GGGAAACACTTGCTATAATAGGAAAAACCGGCGCAGGGAAATCTACTATTCTGGAACTTATTGGAAGATTGTATGATGTTGACCAGGGATCTATTGGCATAGACGGAAAAAACATAGAAAAATTAAACCTGGATAGTTTAAGAAATAGTATTGGGTACGTTCCGCAGGATGCATTTTTATTCAGCGATTCTATTAAAAACAATATTAAATTCGGAAAAACCGATGCTACTGATAAAGAGATTTTTGAAGCTGCTAAAAATGCTTCGGTTCATAAAAACATTGTAGGTTTCAGCAAGGGTTACGATACTGTGCTGGGAGAACGCGGCATCACGCTTTCCGGCGGACAAAAGCAACGGGTTTCTATTGCACGAGCCATTATTCACGATCCAAAGATCTTGTTATTTGACGATTGTCTTTCAGCCGTAGATACCGAAACCGAAGAGGAAATACTGAGTAATCTATTTAAAATTTCAAAAGAGAAAACTACCATAATTGTGAGCCACAGGATTTCTTCAGCAAAAAATGCTGATAAGATTATAATTCTGGAAGACGGTGCAATAGTTCAACAAGGCACTCATTCCCAATTACTAAACCAACAAGGCTATTACAAAGAATTGTACGCAAAACAGTTAAATGAAAAAGAAATGTGAAAATTTTTTGCTAGATGTTAAAAATTTTTAGATTTTTGAAGGGTACTAAAACAAAACTATTAAAGAATCTATTTTATGAGCGACAAGGGAATGATGGAGAAAGAAGAAATATTCTCTAAAGTACTAAGGGCCGGAAGAAGGACTTACTTTTTTGATGTTAGGGCCACGCGTGCAGACGATTATTACCTGACTATTACCGAAAGTAAAAAGTTTACCAATGACGATGGTTCTTTTTTCTACAAAAAACACAAGATCTACTTATACAAAGAAGATTTTACCGGTTTTAATGAAATCCTTCAGGAAATGACAGATTTTATTTTGAACGAAAAAGGAGAAGAAGTAATTAGCGAACGTCACCAGAAAGATTTTAAAAAGGAATATGAAACTTCAGAAAACGGCGAAGCGTCAGGCGTGTCTCCAGAGAAGTTTACCGATGTTAGTTTTGACGATATTTAAAACTTACTTTAAAGATTATACTAAACCGTCCCAATATTTTTAGGACGGTTTTTTTATTTATACCCCAAACAAAAAATATCATGCAAAAACTGCTTCCCCTTTTAATTTTCTGTATTTGTTTTAACTCATTTGCCCAGCAAGAAGATCTTAGCCTTGAATATTATCTCCCACAAGATGTGAGCTACGATGAAGAAATTCCAAAGCCACAAGATGTAATTGGTTACATCCCGGGAGAATGGCACGTTACCCACGATCTACTTTTAAATTACATGCACGAACTTGCCAGGGTTTCCCCTAGAATTAGCATAGAGGAACGCGGAGAAACTTACGAAGGTAGACCACTTATCCTGCTTATTATCACTTCGGAGGAAAACCACGATAACCTGGAAGAAATTCGCGTAAATCATCTTGCTCTAACCCGGGAAAATGCTTCTTCCATTGATACCGAAGAAATGCCCATTGTGGTAAATCAGGGATTTTCTATTCACGGAAACGAGGCCAGCGGATCTAACGCGGCGCTTCTGGCTGCATATTATTTAGCTGCAGCAGAAAGCGAAGAAATAGAAGATTTATTAGATAATACTGTAGTTCTTTTTGACCCTGCATTTAACCCCGATGGTTTACAGCGTTTCGCTTATTGGGCCAATACCAATAAAAGTAAAAACATTAATCCCGATCCCCAGGATCGTGAATACAGCGAAGTTTGGCCGGGCGGCAGAACCAACCACTACTGGTTTGATATGAACCGTGACTGGTTACCGGTACAATTACCGGAATCCCAGGCACGCCTGGAAACTTTTCATAAATGGTCTCCAAATATATTGACAGATCATCACGAAATGGGCTCTAATTCCAGCTTTTTCTTTCAACCGGGAATCCCATCAAGAACTCACCCGCTTACTCCCGATATTAATCAGGACTTAACCCGAGAGATTGGAACTTACCACGCCGCGGCGTTTGACGAGTTAGGCTCTTTTTATTATACCGAAGAAAACTACGACGATTTTTACTACGGAAAAGGTTCTACTTTCCCCGACATCAACGGAAGTATTGGAATTCTTTTTGAACAGGGAAGTTCCCGTGGTCACGCCCAGGAAACCGATAACGGCGTGCTTACTTTCCCATTTACCATTAGAAATCAATTTACCGCAGCGCTTTCTACATTGGAAGCTGCTAAAAATATGCGTGAGAAAATCCTGAATTATCAGCGTAATTTCTATAAAAACGCACGCAATTCTGCTGAAAATGGTGCCTATGTATTTGGTAGCAAAAAAGATGCTTCTTCAGCTTACGAACTAGCGAAAATCCTTGAGAAACATAAAATAGAAATTCACCAAATTGAAGAAGATTTTGAAACTGATGGCAAGAGTTTTAAAAAGAATTCTGCCTATGCTGTTCCTAAAAATCAGCGTCAACATAGATTGGTAGAAGCTATGTTTGAACGCAGAACAGAATTTCAGGACAGTTTATTCTACGATATTTCTGCCTGGACGCTTCCAATGGCTTTCAACCTCGATTTTGCTGAAGATGTAAAAATGAACAAAGCCGGACAGAAAATAGAAAATCTGGAAAAACCGGAAATTCAGCCGGTAGAGAAAAGCAATTATGCCTATGTAATGCAATGGCACGATTTCTATTCGCCTAAAGCTTTAAATATGGTTTTAGAGAAAGGCCTGCGTGCAAAAGTGGGAATGCAGCCTTTTTCTTTAGGGAATAAAGAATATGACTATGGGACAATCTTAGTACCTGTTCAAAATCAAGAACTGGGTGCAGATGAAATGCACGAATTTCTACAAAATGTAGCAAAAAAATCTAACGTGCAAATTGATGGGATAGACACCGGATTAACACAGGGTGTGAATCTTGGAAGTAATCAATTTAGACCACTGGAACCTGCAAAAGTGGCTTTAATTGTGGGGGAAGGCATAACTCCATACGATGCCGGTGAGATCTGGCATTTATTTGACCAGCGCTACGACATGGAAATCACAAAACTGGACACTCGAAGCTTTTCCAGAGCCGATCTAAGTCGATATACCGATATTATTCTTCCAAACTCCTGGGGCAGTGCTTTAGGAAATGGAGATGTAGAAAAACTAAAAGAATGGGTTCGTGATGGTGGAACTTTAATAGGTTACCGTAATGCCGCTCGTTTTTTTGAACGCAAAGATTTCATGGATCTGGAGATTAAAAAAGACAGTTTGGTAGCCGAAGATATTAGTTTCGAAGAACAAAGAGATTTTAGAGGCGCACAGGGAATTGGCGGTGCTATTTTTGAAGCGAGTATAGACAGGTCACATCCTGTAAACTTTGGTTATACCACTGATAAACTTCCTTTATTTAGAAATACAACAATTTTTGTTGAAGCCGATAAACAAAGTTATAATAACCCAATTCAGTATACTGAAGATCCATTGTTAAGCGGTTATATTAGCGAACCGAGATTAGATTCTATTGCGGGTACGGTTCCTTTTAAACATACGGGAATGGGACGTGGAAATGTAATTTTGTTTACCGATAATACAAACTTCAGGGCTTTCTGGTTTGGAACCAATAAATTATTAATGAATGTGATTTTCTTTGGTGATGAGATGTAAGCTTTAGCCAGATACCACGCAACCTGTATGACTATGCTTTAATTTTATTTTTAGCTTTCCAATAAAAAAAGTAATATTGCAGATACATACGGCAATGATGTCTGCCTTGAACCGCCTTTTTGGCTAATGACTTCTGTTTTATCCCGGCCATGGCCGAAATAAACCTATTATTTAAGGCAGCATGAACTTCAGAAAAATCACCAGGCACCTTGCTTCTATAGAGCAAATCCCCGCTTTAATTTATCTTTTAAAATGGTTTTTAATTTGTAGTCTTCTTGGGCTTTTGGCCGGATCTGTATCTGCTTTTTTTCTTGTAGCATTAGAATGGGCAACAACCTACCGTGAAAACAACTTATGGATTATTGCACTCCTACCGGCTGGTGGTTTTGTTATTGGACTTTCCTACTATTTATGGGGTAGCGGTGTCGTTAAAGGGAATGACCTATTGTTGGAAGAATTTCATAGTCCGAAAAAAATCATTCCTTTTAGAATGGTGCCTTTAGTGCTTTTCGGGACAATTTTAACCCATTTATTTGGAGGTTCAGCTGGTCGTGAAGGTACCGCTGTACAAGTTGGCGCCGCTATTGCCGACAGATTTACAAAAGTTTTCAAATTAAAAAACCGTGACAGAAAAATCCTAATTATTGCAGGTATAAGTGCTGGTTTTGCATCGGTATTTGGAACTCCGTTAGCCGGAGCCATTTTTGCTCTGGAAGTTTTAATACTAGGCAGAATTAGATTAGATGCTATTGTACCCAGCTTTCTGGCTGCAGTACTGGCCGACTATGTAGTAAAGCTTTGGAATGTTCCACATACTCATTATGAAATTTTAAACATCCCTGAAATGAGTCCTGAAAATTTGCTTTGGGCCCTACTCGCGGGAATAATTTTTGGTTTGGCTGCCCAGCTATTTTCAAAATCGACACATTTCTGGAGCAAAATTTTTAAAAAAAATATTAAATATCCGCCCTTAAGACCTGTAATTGGCGGGGCAATCCTGGCAGTTATTATTTTTAGTATTGGTACAACTAAATATATTGGATTAGGAGTACCCGTAATTGTTGAAGCATTTAGCGAAAATTTACCGGCTTACGATTTTCTGTTTAAAATACTATTTACATCGTTTACCCTTGGCGCCGGTTTTAAAGGAGGAGAGGTTACTCCCTTATTTTTTATTGGAGCTACCTTAGGTAATGCCCTGGTGTGGTTTATCCCTTTACCCACAGGTTTGCTTGCTGGGATGGGCTTTGTTGCCGTATTTGCAGGTGCTACTAATACACCATTAGCCTGTATAATTATGGGTGTTGAACTCTTTGGAATTGAGGGAGGCGTATACCTTGCCATAGCATGTATTACCGCATATTTATTTTCAGGACATTCTGGTATTTATTCGTCACAAATTATCGGTAGTCCAAAACACCTCTATTTTAATAGAGAGAAAGGGCTTCAGCTATCCCAAGTAAAAAATAACAGACTTAAAAATGAAACAGAAAACCTGTCTTAGAATATACCATCACTTTGGTGAAAAAACCAAAAATCTTAGTTTTTGGAAAAAGTTGAAAACGCCCAATTTTGGCACACAATTATTGCAACAAGCAAAACTCCATGATATGGAACAGGCACTACTTTTTAACGTACCGAAAGGATATTTAAAACACCAGGTAATTAGCGAGATACAAAACGAAATCCCTTTAAAAAGCCATCCCCAATGTATTGAAATTGTTGATACACAGGAGAAAACTGAACTATTAATCAAAAAAGAATACGTTCTCCTGGCAGCCAGTCAGGCATATATTGTTGTTGAAAATGTAGAGAGGCTTGTCCTCGAACCTACAGCTATTTAACCAACCCGAAGTCCGTTTTCAACTTTAAAATCGAGGTTTAAAAGCACAATATCATTTTCCTTACCTACGGCTCCTAAAACCAGGCATTCGCTCATAATATTGGCGATTTGTTTCTTCGGAAAATTAACAACAGCAACGATTTGCCGGTAGAGTAATTCCTGCTTCTTATAGCGTTTGGTGATTTGTGCCGAAGTTTTTCTTTGGCCAATTTCGTCTCCAAAATCAATAAGCATTTTATAGGCAGGATTTTTTGCTTCAGGAAAGTCTGAAACTTCAATGATAGTTCCTATTCGCATTTCTACTTTCTCAAAATCCTTCCGGGAAATTTCCATAGTCTAATTTTTAATCCAAATTAGAAAAAAAGTCCATATTCCGAAGTGAATTTGTAAATTTATAAGAAAAGAGACTATGGCCAGAACCGCTTCAAATATGCTAGAATTGGGAACACCTGCTCCAGATTTTACCCTGGTGGATGTAATTACGAACAATAGGTTTTCTTTGAAGGATGTTAAGGGAAGCAAAGGAACTTTAATTATGTTTATTTGCAATCACTGTCCTTTTGTAAAACACGTAAATGAAGAAATTGTAAGACTTGCCGGGGATTACAGAGTTCTGGGTTTTGGTTTTGCCGCAATTATGAGCAACGATGTTGAAAATTTTCCGGCAGATCATCCCGATAATATGGAAGAAGTAGCCCGAAAACACCAGTATTCTTTTCCTTATCTCTACGATGCAAACCAGGAAGTAGCGCGAGCCTATAAAGCTTCCTGTACACCAGATTTCTATCTTTTTGATGAAGAGCTTAAACTGATCTACCGTGGGCAACTCGACGATTCACGACCCGGAAACGGCATTCCTGTGAACGGGCGGTATCTCCGTGACGCTATGGATGCTGTTCTTTCAAACAAAAAAGTTCCCCAAAACCAGAAACCCAGTATTGGTTGTAGTATAAAGTGGAAGTATAGGCCTGAATCCTAATATTCTCAAATAATACAGCTTGAAACTTTGAAAACAGCTATCAGTTAATTTTATCACAATGCAAACAAATCCTATTGATTAGATAGGCTTTTCCTGAAAATTATTCTTTAATTTTATATCTAATCACTAAAAAATATAGCATTATGAGCGAATTAAAGTTAGGAGATAAGGCACCAAATTTTGATGCTGAAACTTCAGAAGGAAAAATCAATTTTTATGATTATTTAGGAGATAGCTGGGGTATCTTATTTTCGCATCCTGCCGATTATACTCCGGTTTGTACTACAGAATTAGGTACAGTAGCCAAATACAAAGATAAATTTGAAGCCCGCAACACCAAAGTAATGGCACTAAGTGTGGATGGCGTAGAATCTCACAAAGGCTGGATAGAAGATATCAACGAAACTCAAAATACTACGGTGAATTTCCCAATCATTGCCGATGAAGATAAAAAGGTTTCCAACCTTTACGGAATGATCCACCCAAAAGCAGATGATACGCTTACCGTACGTTCGGTTTATGTAATTGGACCAGATAAAACTATAAAACTAATGATCACTTACCCCGCCAGTACCGGTAGGAATTTTGATGAATTATTAAGAGTGATCGATTCACTACAACTTACCGCTTACCAGAAAGTCGCTACACCGGCTAACTGGAAGCAGGGAGAAGATGTGGTGATTAGTCCTTCTGTTTCTAATGAAGATGCCAAAGAGATGTTCCCTAAAGGTTTTAAAGAAGTAAAACCATATCTTAGAATGACACCACAACCGGATTCTAAGTAAAACGAACTCTGGTAAGTTCGTCATCCTGAACCTGCCCGTCCGTTCAGGCGGGTTTTTTTCAGGATCTAATATGTTGATAATCTATTCATGTTAGAAGCTGAAATAAATTCAGCTTGACGGAATAAGAAGAAAAAACATTTTGTTTCTTTTCACTTATTATATAAGAAAAGACCTCACAGTTTTCGGAAACCTGTGAGGTCTTTTTATTTTAACACGTGATTGGGCTTTTTACTTTACTGCAACCAATTCTACATCAAAGACTAAAGCTGCGTTTGGCGGAATTACACCACCTGCACCTTGTTCCCCGTAAGCCAGGTGTGAAGGAATCACAAAACGGGCTTGGTCACCAACATTAAGCATAAGAATACCTTCATCCCATCCGCTAATTACGTGCCCTAATCCTACCGGAAATTCCAGCGGCTGATTTCTCTTATAAGAAGAATCGAAAACGCTACCATCGGTAAGCATCCCTTTGTAATGTACAGAAACGGTTTGTCCTTTTTCGGGTTTTGCACCTTCACCTTTCTTTTCGATTTTATATCTAAGTCCGCTTTCTGTGGTTTTAAAACCCTGGGATAATTTTCCCAACAATTCTTCTTCCCGTTGTTTTGCGGCTTCTTCCCTTTTTGCCTTAGCGCCATCAAACTGTCTGAAAGATTCTACAGCGTTAAAATTCTGTGCAGTCTCTCCGGATCTTATAATTTCAAGTTTTTCAATTTTATCACCTTGCTTAATGCTATCAACCACATCCTGACCTTCAATCACACTGCCAAAAACGGTATGTTTCCCGTCTAACCAGGGAGTTTCAGTATGAGTGATAAAAAACTGACTTCCGTTGGTGCCCGGACCGGCATTTGCCATAGAAAGTTTTCCGGGAGCATCGTGTTTTAATTCAGGATGAATTTCATCTTCAAATTTATAACCCGGGCCACCCACTCCTGTTCCCTGCGGATCACCACCCTGAACCATAAAATTAGGAATCACACGGTGAAATTTAAGATCGTCATAATAAGGTTTTCCCTGCGGAAAAGCATCGTTCTCCAGCTTACCTTCGGCAAGACCTACGAAGTTCCCAACTGTTCCGGGTACTTTTTCATATTCCAGTTCCACTAAAATTTGGCCTTTAGTAGTATAAAATTTAGCATATAATCCGTCGTTCATTTTCTTATATTTTTAGGGTGCAAAGATATCCATTTTTAATAGAATGATTTAATATACTTTTTCGCCATTTACGTATGTATCCAATACTTTAATTCCAGGAATTTCAGATGCCTCTACTTTCATAATATCCTTATCCAGGATTATAAAATCGGCAAATTTTCCTGCTTCAATACTACCCTTTTCGTCTTCTTCAAAATTAGCAAAAGCCGCCCAGATGGTCATTCCTTTTAAGGTTTCCTCGCGAGATAGGGCCTGTTCTTTCATAAAACCATCTTCAGGATAATTATCGGTATCCTGTCTTGCTACCGCTGCGTAGAAAGTAAGAAACGGACTTACTTCTTCTACCGGAAAATCGGTTCCTAGAGCAACAATTCCCGCCTGGTCCAATAATTTCTTGTAGGCATAAGCTCCCTGTAATCTTTCTTTGCCTAAGCGATCTTCAGCCCAATACATATCGCTGGTGGCGTGAGTTGGCTGGATAGATGGAATGATATTTTTGCTGAAATATTTAAAATCTGAAGAATCTATAACCTGCGAATGTTCAACTCTCCAGCGACGATCTTCGTCGTCTTTTAAAAGTTCATCATAAGTTTCTAAAACCAGGTAATTAGCCGAATCACCAATGGCGTGAGTATTTAGCTGAAACTTAGATACAGCAACGCGTTCTGCTGTTTCTTTAAAGCTTTCAACCGGAGAAAGCAAAGCACCATAGTGCCCGGCACGGTCGCTGTACTCTTCTTTTAAAGCAGCACCCCTTGAACCAAGTGCACCATCACCATAAAACTTAACCGACCGAACATTTAATCTTTCGGTTTTTATAGGATCTTTATCCAGGTAGTAATCAAGGTTTTCTTCAGTATTACTAATCATCGCATATAACCTGATCTTTAGACTTTCTTCTTTATGAAGGCTATCCATAAGTTCTATAGTTTCTCTATCTATTCCGGCGTCAACAACTGTTGTTAAGCCTTGTTCAAAAGAAATCTTTTGAGCATCAAGCAAAGCGTTTACCTGCTCTTCTATAGAAGGTGCGGGCTGAGCAGCAGCAATAAGCTCCATAGGGTTATCTATGATGATACCGGTTAGTTTACCGTTTTTTTGTTCAATATCACCACCATCAAAAGTGGTTTCAGTAGTAATTCCAGCTTTATCTAAGGCAGCCTGATTTACCAAAAGCGCGTGACCATCTATACGGGTTACAGCAATTGGAGTATCAGGAAATAACTGATCTAAAGTATCTTTAGTCGGGAATTCTTTATTTTCCCAATCATTTTGATCCCATCCCCTACCGGTAATAAATTCTACGTTTCTTTTATTCTGAAAATCAACAATACGTTGCACAACCTCATCAAAACTTTTAGTTCCGGCAAGGTCAACCCTTTGCTGTTGCAGCCCTAAACGATAAAAATGGGCGTGAGCATCAATGAAGCCAGGAAAAACACTTTTTCCACCGGCATCAAGTTTCCCTGCTACTTTATATTTTTTCTCGAGGGCTTCTGCAGCCCCAATTTCCAGGAATTTCCCGTCCTTGGTTACAAAGGCTTCAGCAGTACTAAAATTATCGTCTACAGTATAAATTTCAGCATTAAAGACCAGAAGATCAGCTTCCTCTTTTTCTTCAGAATTACAGGAAACAAGAAATATGCTCAGTAAACTAAACAGTAGAATTATTTTCATTTTCTTAATTTTCGGATAAAAATAAAAAATGCGCCCGTTAATGGCGCATTTTGGTATGTTTATTTAATTAGTAATTTTAAAAGACTGCTTCAATAATCTGGTCCCGTATACTTTGGTTCGCTGCAGCGGCAAGTGCTATTGATACGAATAAACCAATCATCGCATAGGAGAAATCTTTAAAGATCATCCTACCGGCTTTCATTCGGTGTTTTTTACCTTTTTTATTTCTCGCGAGGCTAATGGCGATTTCCCGACCACCAATTATACCAAGGAAGACCCAGGTAGTACTCATTGGCACCGTACTAATAAACAGTTTATATATAAGCAGAATTACATAAGTTAAATCTACTAAGGTCGCCGCACGAATGTCAGAAATCCTTACCTTCTCACTTACTACTTCCTGAATCTTGTCTCCACGCAAATAATACAGAAAGCCAAGGCCAGCGAAAATAGTTAAGGCAAAGATGATGAATTGAGTTAATGTTTGTTCTCGCGGAAGGAATACGGCAATATTGGCTCCATCCTGCATTACCCACACAGCCCAAAGTGTTCCACTTACAATCCATTGAACTGCCGTCCAACTATGGTTGAATTTCCGGCTTTTAAAGTATTTTCTTATAAAATTATAGGAAAGGTACCATACTAGGAAAGAAAGTATAAAGGCCATAATATAACCCGTCCAACTCTTCCAAATTACCGAGGTAATCCCTGAAGTATCGGCACTAAACACACTTAAAAGCAGGAACGTAGTAGATACCGGCATTTTTAAACGCGTTAGAATCAACAATACTAACGGAGCTATTACCTGGAAAAAACTAAATTGTTCGGGATGTGGATAATCTGAAGTGCCATCGGGATTTAAGAGACGTTGATAAGTAACATCCCCATCATAATAAACCCAACTCCACGTAACGGTTGCAAGGAATATACCCCCTGTAAACAGCCAAAGCACCCACCACTTTTTATCTTTATTACTTTCAATAAATGTTCCGAGAGATTGAATACTATCGTTTGCAACAGCCGCATAAGCAGCAAATAAAAAACCAACCCACATCGCGGCACGACCATAACCTGTAGAAATTCCGGCTACAATAATACCAACAATAACAAGTGATAAAAATGTTTTTTCCTGAACCAAAAAGTCCAGAACGTTCAAATAAGGACGGGACCGGTCACTGCGTTGAAACTTACTGCCTTTTGCCATTTAAGTAGCTATTTTAATAAATTTGGTTTTTTAAAAATAAGCTTTCATTATAAAACCATTTTAAAAATTGGATACAATATTACTCAGTTCTAATGTTAATTCTGAATTTCTAATGTTGTGTTATTGTTAAGGAATTTTTCGAAAATTATGACTTTAAATCCCTGTAGAAAAGACTTTTAAAGTCCTTTACTATAGCAAACCTATTATTAATAAAGCAAAAAAGCATCTTTAAAAGATGCTTTTTCATATTTAAGGTATGCTTTTTTATTGAAAATCGAATTTGTAAGTCGCTCCGGCGAGAACCTGTAATCCCTGTACCCTAAAGTTTGTCCAACGTTGATAATCATTATTGAGCAGGTTGCTTCCTTTTGCAAATATTGAAAGTCTTTCGTTAAAGCGGTAGCCTAAATGAGCATTTACATCAAAAAAGCTGTCAAGGGTAATAGTATTTATTGTAGGTTCCTGGGCTGAAACAATCCTTTCCTGATCAAAACGCTCTCCTATAAAGAATAAATTTGCCCCTGTGTACCATTTCTCGTTAATCTGGTAATCGGCATTTAAAGAAGCTTTAAAATCGGGAAGGTTCCAGGCTTCTACTTCATCTTCTGTGCTGTAATTAAAGTATTCCGCATTAATTCCAAGGCGAAAATTTCGGTTTACATCAACATTAACTTCTCCTGCCACAGACAGTGTTTTTACATCGTCATAAACTACTTCAAAGGAATTCCCGTAAGCATAATTTTCAGCTAATAAATCATTTGCCTGTGTATTGCGTTTAAACATTGCCTTGTTGAATTGCGACTCATAGCCTGTTTTGAAATTATAGGAAATACTATTACTTAATTTCCCTTTAGCTCCAACATACGCATTATACTCATTGTCGGTTGGCCTAATTTCTAAACTGGGAGATACATAAGGGTTTTCCTGAATAAATTTATAATAGGTGTTTTGTTGCAAACCACCTTCTAAACCAGCATAAGGTGTAAAATAATCTCCGCCTAATCTATAACTGGCTGTTACTTTTGGGTAAATATAAAAGTTACCATCGCTGTTTTCTACATCCTGGCTGTAGAAAAAAGCTACACCAAGGTTTAAGGTGAGGTCGTCCCTTAGAATCAATAAACTGGGATTAATCCCGAAGTTCATAAAGGTGTAATCGGTATTCATTGGTAGTGGAAATTGTTCTCCCATCTGGCCATTCACGATATCGGTATAGATATTTGTGGTTATTAATTCATCGGCGATATTCACTTCAAAAGTACCGCGGGCGTCAAAATGGTTTTCTGCAGTAGAATAAGAATCTCCGGTATGTCTAAAAGTACCACGGGCATTATCAAAAAAGGAATCATAAAGCTCAATTTCGGCACCGGCATAAGCTGAAAAATAATTCTGAGAAGGGTCTATGGCATTTAATTCTGCATTGCTAAAATTGTTCCCCTGTGGCAAACCATACCAGTTAAATAGCTGGTGCTGTGCCCCTACTTCGGTTTTCCAACCCAAGTCACGTGTTTTAGAATTATAACTTAAGTTTAGCTCGGTATCATAAAATTTATCGTCTAATTCTATCCCGTCTATACCACCCTGTGAAGAATTATGATTTAAGTAGATTCCAAAATTATCGCTTCGACTTACTTCCAGGTTACTATAAAATTCGGCCAGAAGATTACCGTAATTTCCAAAACCAAGACTCGCATAATTATCGTAGACCTTTACAGGTCGTTCTCTTTCTACCGTAGTAGCGCGTCCCTTTGCGGGAGTAAACGTAGATGCTACCGGAACTGAAAATATGCTGTATTGTACAGGCCTTTTTTCGGTCCTCACAGAATCTGACTGGCTAGGGGTTTGTTTTATCTTGTTAGCATCTTGCACCGTGGGGGTGTATGGTTTTATTACCGTTACGGTTTCGCTATCTATAGGATCCTGAGCAAAAAGAGCCCCACTAATTAAAAATATACTTAAAAACAGGCTTCTTTTTATTGAAAACATTTGCATATAGAAATTCTTAAATGTTAGATTGAAAGTTGAATTAGTTATTTGCTTCTACTGAAGAGTTGGTTTTTGCTGCTTCCGTCTTTATCCTGGAAAGTTCCTGCTTTGCTTCCTGAACAATTTCAGGATAGTTTGGAAAATTCTTAATTACATTTTCCAAAATATAGGTAGCTTGATAAGTATCGTCCAGTTCGTAGAAATTATCGGCCATCAACACCAAGCCTTTTGCCCCCCAGCGTTTATATCCGGAAAAATCTTTAGCAAGGATTTGTACCGCGGCATTAGAAGCTTCGAAGTTTCCGCTTTCATTCTTAAAGTAAGCATCATAATATAAAGCCTCGGCAGCCAGTTCTCCTTTTGCAGTTTTTTGTACTTCGGAATATGCGCTTTTCGCTTTACTCATATTTCCTGATGCAAAAGCGGCTCTCGCAACAATTACACGAGCGTCGTTCCTAGCTTCTGAATCTGAAGCCGAATTAGCCAAAACCTTATCGGCATAGTTGGCAGCTTTTTCCGGCTGATCTAATTCCAGGTAAGATTTCATAAGGTTAGATTGTGCAAAAATCACATTCTGTTCAGAGCTGGCTTCTTTCTCTAACCTTTCTAAATAACTCACCGCTTCACGGTAATTTTTATTTTCCAGCAAGATTTCAGACAATCTTGAAAGCGCATCTTCCGTGAATTCATTTTTAGGTTTATCGGCTACAGATCGGTAATTAGCCGCTGCTTTCTCCTTGTTTCCATTTCTAAAATACATTTGCCCTAAATAGAAGTTTGCGTTTATAGAGTGAATTCCGTTAGGGAATCGCTGCAGGTAATTTTCAAATCCGCTAATCGCTCTATCATATTCATTATTGAAATATTGATTTTCTGCAGACTCGTAAGTAGTATTATCTAAATCGGCATCGGTAACTTCTACAAAATCTATGTTTTGTACCCAATCAGCATACTCATCAGTTCGGCCAAGATCTACGTAAACCATTCTTGCAGTAGAAACCGCCTGCATAGCCTCGGGCGTATCAGGGTAGTCATTAACTACTTTTTTTAACCTTTCTAAAGCACGGTTTCCGTTATCAGCATTATAATGAATAAGCGCCTGCCTAAGCATTGCTTTGGGAACAAATGCACTTTGTGGCACTTCTCTAATCAACCTGTCGTAAGCTGATAATGCTTCAGAAGTATTATTGGCGGAAACAAAAGTGTTCCCCAACTCATACATTGCATCGTCTCTAAAGGAAGACCGCGAATATTGATTTATAAAACTTCTAAGTTCAGAAATTTTGGTGTCTCGTCTATCTATAAAACCGTAGCTCATTGCCCTTTGAAAAGCGGCATAATCGTTATCACCGCTTAGCAAAAGTGCTTTATCATAAGCTTCAATCGCCGGCCAGTATTGGCTACTAACAAAATATGTATCCCCCAAACGCAATAAAGCATCATTTCTACGAGCAACATCGTTGGATCCATTTTCAGAATAACGCTTAAAATATTCTATCGCTCTGGAATACTCATTCTTTTTGAAATATGCATAACCAAGGTTATAATCCAGGTTTTCCAGTTCATCGGTACCCTGTGCAGCATTCATCCCCGCAAACTCGCGATAACCAATTATTGCATCGTCAATTCTATTAATATTATATTCACTTTCAGCTTTCCAGAAGGTAGCTTTAGCTGTTATCTCTTGATCTCTGGGCTCAGAAAGTGCTTTCTCAAAATTAGTGATGGCTTTTGCATAATCACCTTCTTCATAAAGCTGAAGTCCGTAATAATAAGCTACTTTTTGGTATGCCTGCTTATCGCTGAAATTGCGGTTGTTCTCCAACAAGCGCATCGCTTCTTCAAAATTTCCGGAGGTAAGGAAAGAATCTATTAGCAAACTTTCCATAGCCGCCCTGTTTTCAGATTCCGGATATTTTTCAATAAAATTGATCAAAACCTG
>JAGXIG010000098.1 GCA_024635815.1 Salegentibacter sp. | reverse complement strand
TTTACCCCAGGATATTAGGGCGGTTTCTATTACTGAAGTTGATGCGAAATTCAATATAATTCAGCATCCAAAACTTAAGGAATATGCTTACCTATTTAGTTTTGGAGAAAAAAATCATCCCTTTTGTGCGCCCTTAATGGCCAATTTTCAGTTTGATCTTGATGTCGAATTGATGAAAAAAGGAGCCAAACTTTTTGAAGGAAAACACCAGTTTAGAAATTATTGCGTTCGGGTTTCAGAAAATAGCACCTTTGAACGCGAGATCGTAAAATCTGAATTAATTGAGAACACCGAAATCACCGCCAGTTTTTTTCCGAAGCAATCTTATATTTTTAATATCCACAGCGCCGGATTTTTAAGGCACCAGGTTAGGTTAATGATGGGGGCTTTGTTGCAACTTGGTAGAGGGGAACTAAGTCTGGAAGATCTGGAAAACAGCCTAAAACACGGCGTAGAAATGCAGATGGATTATATTGTGCCGGCTTCCGGATTGCTTTTAAATAAAATTGGGCTCGAAGACTTCTAGACTTTTGCTTCTTGTTTTTCCAACACTGCCAGTGCCAGCCTTATAGTGCCATAATCCATCGCTTCTTCAAAATGTTCGAAATATGGTTTTAAACCTTCTGGGTTCTCAAGTTCAGTTTTGGCTTTTTCAACTGCTTTAAAATCAGATTTTGAAATATATTTCATAGGTTCAACGGCTTCACTTTCGGCATATAACTTGGCTAAATGCGAATAAATGGTAGTTATGGCAAGCTCCCGTTTTTTAGCGATTTCTTCCAGACTTAAATCTTCGTTTAATAATTCAAGAGTGGCTTTGTAAGTATTTGCCTTTTTACGCTTTTTGGTAGTTCGTTTTTGTTTGCTGAAAGCAATTATTTCTTTAATGAATTCATACCCGTAATCTTGCATTTTTTGCCTTCCCACACCGTTTATCTGAAGAAATTCATCATCGGTCATTGGGCGGGATTTCTCCATTTCTTTTAAAGTGGCGTCGTTAAAAATGAGGTAAGCGGGGATTTCTTCTTCACGCGCAATCTTCAAACGCAACTGCCTTAATTTCTCAAAAAGGGAATTATCTGAAGTTTTTTCTGTAATTTGAGTTTCCTCACGGCGTTTCAGTTTTTTACGGTCGGAAACTTCAGCGAGTTGCACTTTTTCGCCATCAAAAAGCACATTTTTTGCCAGTGCAGTGAGTTGTAAATTATTGCCTCTGTGAAATGCGATTTCTACATAGCCCAGGTTGATTAGCTGAATAATATATTGCTGCCAGTGGTGCCAGGAAATATCTTTTCCAACCCCAAAAGTTTTGATTTCCTGATAGTTTTTACTGAAAACAGCTTCATTCTGTGAACCGCGAAGTACATCTATGACCAAAGTGATCGGTTCGTTCTCTTTTAGCCTAAAAATGCAGGAAAGGGCTTTTTGCGCGATAATAGTCCCGTCAAAAAACTGCGGCGGATTCTTGCAAATATCGCAATTACCACAATCTTCCTGTTTTAATTCCCCAAAATAGCTCAGCAGGATTTTTCTTCGACAACTTAAAGCTTCAGAATATTGTTTCATCCTGTCCAGTTTTGCAAGCTGAACTTCCTCGTTTCCTGAATTTGAAGCGAATTTTTGCAGCTGCACCACATCTGCATAACTATGGAAAAGCAAGGTATCTGAGGGTAAACCATCCCGCCCGGCACGGCCAATTTCCTGGTAATAGCCTTCCAGGTTTTTAGGCATATTATAATGAATTACCCACCGAATATTCGATTTATCGATACCCATCCCAAAAGCGATAGTGGCACAAATAATCTTTGAATTATCGTTAATGAAATTATCCTGAATTTCAATACGTTTCTCTGCCGGTAAACCGGCGTGGTATGCTTCAGCTTCAAAACCTTTGCGTTGGAGTTTTTCAGCAATTTCTTCGGTGTTTTTTCTGCTTAGACAGTAAATAATTCCGCTTTCCTTTTTTCGGTTTTTTACGAAATTAGTGATTTGTTCAAAGCGTTTAATTCCAGGACGAACGTCAAGGCTAAGATTTTTCCTGTCGAAAGAAGCGATGTGTTTTTCGGCATTGGGAATGTTCAGTTGCTTGCAAATATCTTCCCGTGTAGCTTTATCGGCCGTTGCAGTTAGGGCGATCATTGGAGTAGTGGGGAAGCGGTTTTTTAAATAGCCCAATTGAGTATAGGCCGGCCTAAAATCGTGGCCCCAGCTAGAAATACAGTGGGCTTCATCTACAGCAATCAAACTTATCTTGCCATCGCTCATAAAACGGTCTACAAACTGTAAACTTTCAGGCGCAACATAAAGCAGTTTTAATTCCTTGGAATCGATTTTTTTAAAGATTTCCTGTTGCTGGCTTTCGGTTTGGCTACTGTTTAGAAATGCTGCAGGAACGCCATTTGCGGTAAGTCCGTCAACCTGATCTTTCATTAAAGCGATAAGCGGGGAAATCACTAAAGTAATTTCGGGAAGTAGAATTGCAGGAAGTTGATAGCAGATTGATTTTCCGCCACCAGTTGGCATAATTACCAGGTTGTCTTTGCCTTCAAAAACTGAATCGATAATCTTTTTTTGAAGCGGCCTGAAACTATCAAATCCAAAATATTCTTTAAGCGTATGTAAAACCCTGGTATTTTCCATAGCTGCAAAGTTAGGGCAAAGTGACAATTCACAAACCCGAATGCATTTAAAATATGGGAAAACACTTATTTCTTTTAAGATTTCAAACTAAGAATCCGATATGAAAAAGAAATAATGGTGAATTAGTGGCTACAATAGAAAAAACGTACATTTGCAGCCGCAAAAAATATATAATATGAAAGCCGGAATTGTAGGATTACCAAACGTAGGAAAATCAACGCTTTTTAATTGTCTTTCTAACGCAAAGGCACAGAGTGCGAATTTCCCATTTTGTACCATTGAGCCTAATGTTGGAGTGGTGAATGTGCCAGATTCAAGATTGGAGCGATTGGAAAGTTTGGTTAAACCTGAAAAAGTACAACCGGCCACTGTTGAGATCGTTGATATTGCAGGCCTTGTAAAAGGCGCTAGCAAAGGTGAGGGTCTTGGAAATCAGTTTTTGGGAAATATTCGGGAAACCGACGCGATCCTGCACGTTTTGCGTTGTTTTGAAAACGACAATATTGTACACGTAGATGGTTCTATAGATCCAATTCGGGATAAGGAAACCATAGACATGGAACTTCAGCTAAAAGATCTGGAAACTGCCGAGAAGAAGTTGGAGAAAGTGAAACGTGCTTCAAGAACAGGAAATAAAGAAGCTCAAAAAGAAGAAGCCGCGCTACTAAAAGTGAAAGAAGGTTTGGAAGCCGGAAAATCCATTAGGGCGCTAGATCTTACGGATGATGAAAGAAAGGAATTTATAAAACCATTACAGTTTATTACCGATAAACCAGTAATGTATGTTTGTAATGTAGATGAAGGTTCAGCGGTAAACGGCAACGCTCATGTAGATAGGGTTAGGGAATCGGTAAAAGATGAAGGGGCCGAGGTTCTGGTGCTTGCCGTGGGAACTGAAGCCGATATTACCGAGCTTGACGATTATGAAGAACGCCAAATGTTTCTCCAGGATATTGGGCTGGAAGAACCCGGAGCTGCAAAACTTATTCGAGGTGCATATAATCTGCTAAATCTTCAAACTTACTTTACTGCAGGAGTTAAGGAAGTACGCGCCTGGACAATTCCTGTAGGATCTACCGCGCCACAAGCCGCAGGTGTAATCCATACCGATTTTGAAAAAGGCTTTATTCGTGCCGAAGTTATTGCTTATGAGGATTTTGATCATTTTGGAAGCGAAGCTAAGGTAAAAGAAGCCGGAAAAATGAGGGTTGAAGGAAAAGAATATATCGTGAAAGATGGTGATGTAATGCACTTTAGGTTTAATGTGTAATTCTTATTATTTTTAAGAAAATTTTGCTTTTTTCGTACTTATAAAATCAGATTTAACTAAAATTAGAGTTTTATTTAAATTTTTAGAAATAATTTATCATTCGTACTAAGCTTAGCTTCCATTTATTTTCTAATTTTATTCAGAACCACCAAAACTGGAAAAGAATGAAACTGAGAAATAATATGGAATTTAAACTGAATACACCTCATTTTATTAGGAAAACGGGATTTATGCTTCTGGCTTCAGGACTATTGTTTGCCTGTAACGACGGGAGTAAAAAAGCTGATGATTCAGAAATAGAAATCGAACAGACCCTGGAAGTCGAAGAGGATACTATGTCTAATTATGCTTACGAGAGTAACGCGGTGGCAGATTATCTTACTTATGTAGATGGAGATGATGAATATGAAGAAATGCAGGAAGAAATTGATCCTGAAACAGCTTTGCAAAAATTTGCAGCTGCGGTTTCAGAGAGAAGTAGAGATTTTGGAATGCAGGCCGACCAAAAGCTTGAAGTTATTGGGGATAGCCTAAGCCAACCTGTAGACAATATGGACGCGCAATTGCAAACGGCCATTGCTTCACTTGAAAAACTCCAGGAAAACGCTTACGAAGAACTTTCTGAAGAAGTAGATGAATTAAAAGCCGAACTTCAGGAAATAGATATGCAAGCCGACGACGCAAAAGAAAAGTTGCGTAATTTCTTTCATAATGCAGCCGATGTAATGGAGGAAATGGATGCACCAACTTCTGAAGGAACAATGAGTACAAATCCCGGCGCCGTAGATGAGTCAGATTATAGTCAGAAACTGATACCGTTGAAGTAGATCAATAAGCAAATTTAAAATAAAATTTTATAGGAACCGTCTTTTTAGGCGGTTCTTTTTTGTCTTAATTTTCCTTATTTTTAATTGAAATATGCTTTTTATGAAAGATAATTTTTCTACACAATCTTCTTCCTATGCTAAATTTAGACCGACATATCCACAGGAGTTATATGAATTTTTAAAAGGAAAATTAGCTGTAACTACAACCGCCTGGGATTGTGGAACCGGAAACGGTCAGGTTGCTGGAGAACTCTCAAAATTCTTTGATAACGTAAAGGCTACCGATATTAGCAATCAGCAATTAGATCATGCGATAAGGCGAGAAAACATTGAATATTCCGTTCAACCGGCTGAAAAAACAGATTTCCCTGATAATTATTTTGATCTTATTACAGTAGCGCAGGCCATTCACTGGTTCAATTTTAAAGCTTTTTATAAAGAAGCAAAACGAGTTTTAAAGCCTAATGGGATTATCGCTGTAATAGGTTATTCCCTGTTTAAAAGTAATCCTGAAACCGATGAGGTAATCCTTAAATTTTA
>JAGXIG010000097.1 GCA_024635815.1 Salegentibacter sp. | reverse complement strand
TGTTTCGCGAAATTGATTCCGTATAAAACCTTACTCTTATGGTAGATATCACTTTCGGGGGAATTCAGATATTTTGCTGCTTTTTTTTCATTGGTAAGAATCCTTCCACCAAATCCTAAAACCCTGCCAGACATCGAGTGAATTGGGAACATTACCCTTCCTTTAAACCTATCAAACTGCTTTTCACCTTTTACAATGGTTAGTCCGGTTTTTTCGAGGTATTCCAGTTTATACGCTTCAGCAAGGGCTTCTTTGGTAAAATCGTCCCACTCGTCTAAAGAATAACCGAGTTCAAATTTTTTGATGGTTTCTAAGGTGAAGCCGCGCTCTTTAAAATAGCTTAAACCAATGGCTTTTCCGGGATCGGTTTTATGCAGGTTTTTCTGAAAATGTTTGCTGGCAAATTCAGAAACCAGGTACATACTTTCCCGTTCATCGGCTTGCTGTTTTTGCTCGTCACTTTGCTGGGTTTCCTCAATCTCAATCCCGTATTTTTTGGCGAGATATTTTATGGCCTCAGGATAAGTAAAATGTTCGTGTTCCATAAGAAAAGCCACTACATTACCTCCTTTTCCGCTTGAGAAATCCTTCCAGATTTGTTTTACGGGAGAAACCATAAAACTAGGCGTGCGCTCGTCACTAAACGGACTTAAACCTTTAAAATTCGATCCTGATTTTTTTAGGTTCACAAAATCACCAATCACCTCCTCTACCCGGGCGGTTTCAAATACGTTGTCTATGGTGGTTTTTGAGATCAAATAAAATGCGTTTAAACCTCACAGTCCCGAAAAAATTTCGGGACTGTGAGGTCTGTAAATTCAAAACAAAATTACAATTTAAAATTGGCTAATCAACATCAAACCGAAGTCCTAAAGAAAAGTTGTGTAATTCCCTATTTGGGTCTTGAAATATTGGGTTTAGATCGTATTTTCCATAGAGCGTGGCACCGCCCCAACCCAGGTAGGCACTAACCCCATAAACCAAATCATTGGTGTTATAATTATTCTTTAATTTCTCTTTTACTTTATCGCCATCCTCTTTATACTTGAGTTTTTGACGTTCTCCAATATTGAACCCGGCATAACCCCCAAAACCAATTTTCAGCATTTTATAGGTAGAAAAATGCAAACGATCTTCGGTTTCGGTTTTTGTAGAAGGACCAATTTCAAAATGAACCGGAACTACCAGGTTATCCATTCTAAATTTAGATTTATCAAGGTCTAATGCGAATTCCTGCAGGTAGGTTTCGTCGCCATCTTCAACAAAAATGCGGTTCTCGGTTGGTTTTAAACCATTAAACTGAAATGAAACCCCATATCGCAAACGCAACCAGTTTGTCTCTTTAAAAACTCGTGTTTTCCACGCCCAGCCAAGTTCAAAAAACCGGCTGCCTGCAAGTTTAAAATCTGAATCGTTTAAAGATTGACCTTCTTCCAGGGCATTATTAAAACCAACGGCAACAACCAAATCGCTCGTGGTGCGGTTATCGTACTTGTTTTTCTTATTAATATTGATATCCAAGGCTTTTCCCTTACCACCAATAGCTATATAATTCCCTGAAGTATCATCATTTCTATCCCTGAGTTCCATTTCATTTTCCAGGATCGCTATTTTATTTTCAATATTTTTAGCGTGTTTTTCAGCGTATTCCTTCTTTTGATTTTCGGCTTCTTCTTTTGTGATTTCACCTCTTTCCAGTTCCCCGTTTATACGCTCAATTTGGTATTTCAGTTTTGCCTTTTCTTTTTCAATAATTTCAGCTTTTTCCTTTTCAAAAAATTCCCTGGCCTTATCTTCTGAAGTCCTTTCTGTTTCCACAGAAGCAACTTCCTGTGCTGAAACCTCCTGAACTGCGACATTGAATAATAAGAGTGTGATGTAAAAAGTAAGTGTTTTCATAATAATTGATTTTGATGTTTGATGAATGACCCTATTGTAGGTTTTGAGTAAATATTAATAGTTTCTATTGGCAACAGCGGTTTTTGCTTTTAAATAACCTTCTTTTAAAACTTCAAAAACTTTTGCTTTAAAAGATTGGTAAATCTCGTCTTCTACTTCGGCTAAAAGCGCATTTGCACTTATCTCTGTATCTGAATTATAGAATTGCGAGTTGTTGTGTTCTCTACTTATTTCTGAAGCCGCCTGGGCTAAAAGTGCGTCTACTTCATCTTCAGATATCTCATCATTTTTCGCAGCTGCAGCAATCACTTCTTCAAGTTTAGATTGCAGCAATTTTTTTTCTGAAATTGGTGGCTCCAGGCTAATTGTTTCTAAAGCGACCGCTTCTTTATATTTATTCTCTTCGGATATTGAGGTTTCAGCAATTTCTTCTTTTGCTGTAGTTTCAGGCTGCGTTACAATTTCATTTTTTGCATTATTTTCAGCTGAAACTTCCTCCTCTTTTTTACTTTCTTCAGAAGCTATTTGCGTATTATTTTCCTGCGAAAATTCTTGATCTACTTCCGGTTTTTGTATGCTCTCATCTAAGGGTTCTTCAACAACCTGCGGACTTTCAGATAAATCATTGTTCCAACTAAAAGCTCCTGCAATTAGTAGAATTGCAACCGCGGCTATGTATTTCCAGGGTGTTTCTGAAGTATTTTTTTCTTCGGCATTTAACTTAGCTTCTAACTTTTCCCAACTCTGGGCAGAAGGCTTAATTTGCCTTTTCCCCAGTTTTTCCCTTGCGTTTTCTTCGAATTTATTTAATTCCATAATCCGATGTATTTTGTGTTTTTAACTGCTCCTGCAACATTTTTCTCGCTTTAGACAATTGCGATTTTGAAGTCCCTTCGGTTATCTTCAGCATTTTCGCAATCTCGGCGTGCTTATATCCTTCTACCGCATACATAACAAAAACCATCCTGTAGCCTTCCGGCAAATTGTCTATGATATTTTGAATATGTGCCACGTTTAGCGCTGTATCCATTTCGGCAGAAAAACCAGGATCCGTGATTTCTTCGTCACTAAAAACAATTTTCTTTTGTGATCTTAAAAAAGAAATTGATTCCCGCACCATAATTTTTCTTATCCAGCCTTCAAAACTTCCCTTAGCTTCAAAATTATTAAGGTGAGTGAATACTTTTAAAAATCCGTTTAGCATCACTTCTTCGGCATGGTGCATATCTTTTATATACTGCCGACAAACGCTTAGCATTTTTCCCGAATGCAAGTCATATAATTCGCGTTGCGCCTTACGGTCTTTTTTTGCCGCACGCTTTATTAATTGAGTTTCGTTTTTAAAGAGTTGGATTACTTTCACCCGATTTTTTAATTAAAAGGCCTTCTATTTACATAGACGCAGGAAAGTTACAAAAGGTTGCCTGTACCCCTGATTATTTTTTAAAAAATTAGTTTCGCAGCGAATTCTTGTATCTTTGCAGCACAATCTTTTTTATGTCTGAACAGAAGCTTACCCGAATAAATAAATACCTAAGCGAAATTGGTTTTTGCTCCCGCCGCGCCGCCGATAAACTCATAGATCAGGGCAGAGTGACCATTAATGGAGTTGTTCCTGAAATGGGCACTAAAATTGGTCCCGATGATGTGGTAAAAGTAGATGGGAAAGCAGTTTCTGAAGCAGAAAAAAAAGAACCTAATGTTTATATCGCATTCAACAAACCGGTAGGCATTGTTTGCACCACCGATACCCGCGTTGAAAAAGATAATATCATTGATTATATAAATTATCCAAAACGAATTTTCCCTATTGGCCGTCTTGATAAACCCAGCGAAGGACTTATTTTCCTGACCAACGATGGCGATATTGTAAACAAGATTCTTCGCGCCAGGAACAATCACGAAAAAGAATACATTGTTTCGGTTAATAAACCGATTACTTCAGATTTTATTCGCAGAATGGGCAATGGAGTACCTATCTTGGGATCTACCACCAAGAAATGTGAAGTAGAAAAATTGGGAAAGAACGATTTCAGGATCGTGCTCACGCAAGGCTTAAACCGGCAAATTCGTAGAATGTGCGAATTCTTAGGCTATGAAGTAGTCGCACTTAAACGCATTAGGATTATGAATGTTAGCCTGGATGTACCAGTGGGAAAATGGCGTGATCTTACCCAGGAGGAACTTGACACCATTAACAAAATGGTTGACGAATCCAGTAAGACCGCCGAAGCATCAGCACTAAAATCTTCCGCTTTAAAAAGCAGCACAAAACCACGCTCAGAACCCAGACCTCGTAAGAACAAATCTTAACACATTATTAGCGCAAGGGCTTGCCCATATGTTAAGATTACTTGTTAATTTTAATAGCGTATATTATTTTAATTCAACTAAGATTTATGAAGGTACAACCGTTTCATTTAGCCATACCGGTTTCAGATTTACAAAAAGCAAGAAAGTTTTACAAAGAAACCCTTGGTTGTGGTGAAGGTCGAAGTAGCGATCATTGGGTAGATTTTAATTTTTTCGGTCATCAATTGGTAATTCATTATAAACCGGCTGGAGAAACAGAAAAAGCACACAGTAATCCGGTAGATGGCAAAGATGTACCTGTTCCACATTTTGGCGTTGTACTAGAATGGGATGTATTCCAGGAATTTGCAAATTTATTGCGATCAAAAAATATAGCGTTTGAAATAGAACCCTACATTCGTTTTGAAGGGCAGGTTGGCGAACAGGCCACGATGTTTTTTAAAGACCCCAGCGGGAACGCTCTGGAATTTAAAGCCTTTAAGAATAAAGACCAAATTTTTGCAAAATAACTAACCAATCATTGAAAATATGGATAGATTAAAACCGGCATTGGTACGGCAGATTTTCGTACTAATGCTCATCTTATTTTTAACGGTTTTAATTTTTAAAGAAATTATTCCTTACCTATCCGGAGTGCTGGGAGCAATTACTTTATATGTTCTTTTGCGTAAATGGATGAAAAAATTATTGGCCCGGGGTTGGAAACCTCCAGTTGCGGCGGCACTCTTAATGGCTGGTTCGTTTGTAGGCATCCTGGTTCCCATTACCTTAATAGTAATTATGCTTACTTCAAAAATAAGCAAAGCAGTTGCAAATTCTGAACGAGTAATCAAGGCCGTAAAAGAACAGCTTACCGAAGCAGAAACCTACATTGGCTATAGCTTAAGCGAATCTATAGATACCTCCTCGGTCACCAACTGGATGTCTGGAAACCTGCAAAGTTTAGCCGGAGGAACTTTTGATGCATTTATTGCTATCGGTATAATGTATTTTATGCTTTACTATATGTTGATAAAAAGGGATTCTATGAAATCATCTCTTATTTCCTATATCCCATTAGGTAACGACAATTTACAGATAATAGCAAAAGAAAGCGATCAACTTGTAAAATCTAATGCTTTAGGTATTCCCATGGTAGCAATTATTCAGGGAATTATCGCCCTTATTGGGTTTTTGATTTTTGGTGTGCCAGATCCTTTCTTTTGGTTTGTAATTACTGCTATTGGGTCTATGATTCCTTTTATTGGAACTGCGATAGGGATTATTCCAACAGTAATACTTTTGATAGCACAGGGAGACAACTGGCAGGCTATTGCTATGCTGATCTATGGTTTTGTGGTGGTTGGATCAACAGATAATTTAATTCGTCTTTATATTATAGACCGGCTTGCAGCAGTTCACCCGCTAATCACTCTATTTGGTGTAATTGTAGGGGTACAGCTTTTCGGATTTATAGGATTAATTTTTGGGCCATTGCTTATTTCTTTGTTTTTATTAATTCTGAAAATCTATAAAAAGGAATACGGAAATGCCCAGGACCGACTTTAAAATAACTTTTAATCACAAAATGAAGAATTATGAATATGTTCAGTAAAAAGAAGCAAGAGATTGATGAGGAATACATGAAAAAAGGTGTTTCCAAAGTGAAAGATGGTGATGTAGAAATTACTGCAAAAAACCAGGGTGAGATTGAAGATAAAATTGCTAACGCAGGTGCTTTAAGAAAGTATACCGAACTTGGCAAATTGATGTTTGGAATGCTGAAAGATTATCGCAGCGGGGTTTACAGCAATATCCCGTGGTTTACTATTGCATCTATAGTTTTTGCCCTTCTATATGTTTTGAATCCGTTAGATCTGGTACCAGATTTTATTCCAGGGTTGGGTTATATAGATGATTTTGCTATTCTAACAATAACCCTAAGGTTTATTGAAACCGACCTTCATAAATATTTGGATTGGAAACTCGAAGAGGAATAAACTCCTCATATTTCTGAATTAAGAGTAATAAAAAGTCCTCACAGCTTCCGGTAGGAAAACCTGTGAGGACTTTTCTTATTCTAAAAACTTCTATATAGTTTAAGCTTTACTTTTCTCTTTCGCTCTTTTCTTATGGCGTTCGGTTGCTAACAAAGTGTTTTTAAGCAACATAGAAACCGTCATTGGCCCTACTCCACCAGGAACCGGTGTAATATAGGAAGCTCGTTTGCTTACATTCTCGAAATCTACATCTCCTTTAATTACATAACCTTTTTCGGCTTCATCATTCGGTACCCTGGTAATTCCCACATCAATGATTACCGCATCATCTTTAATCATTTCTGTTTTAAGGAAGTTCGGAATTCCAACGGCAATGATGATAATATCGGCCTGCGAGGTAATTTGGGTAATGTTTTTAGTGAATTCGTGGGTCAAAGTTACCGTTGAATTTCCAGGAAAACCGCTTCTTCCCATTAAAATACTCATTGGTCTTCCCACTATATAACTTCTACCAATAACCACGGTATGTTTCCCTTTGGTGGGAATGTCATAACGCTCCAGTAATTCCAGGATTCCAAACGGGGTAGCCGGAATAAAAGAAGTCATATCTAAAGCCATCTTTCCAAAGTTAGCAGGGTGAAATCCATCTACGTCTTTATCCGGATCTACAGCATTTAGTACTTTTTGAGTATCAATTTGCGGTGGTAAAGGAAGCTGAACGATAAACCCATCTATATCATCATTCTGGTTTAGCTCCTCGATCTTATCCAGCAATTCAATTTCACTTACTGTATTGGGAAGGCGATATAACGAAGATTCAAAACCTACACGTTTACAGGATTTCACTTTTGCGTTTACGTAAGTTAAGCTGGCGCCGTCGTTACCGACAATAATCGCAGCCAAATGCGGCACTTTTTCTCCTCTTTTTTTAATCTTTTCAACCTCAGCAGCAATCTCATTCTTAATATCGTTGCTGGTCTTTTTTCCATCTAAAATAGTCATCTCAGTTAGCAGTAATTAGTTGGCAGTTAGCAGTCATTCCTTGACTCCAAATTTACCTGGATTATTTTTCATATAATTAATCAGTTTTCCAACCTCCTCACTTTGTGATTGTAAAACTATCATATCTTTCTCTGGTAAGTAATTACAAGCTTCAGCAAAATCTAACCACAATTGGGTTTCAGCATTTTCGGAATCAGCGTCTGTAAGTTTATTTGCAAAATATTTTGGATACTCTCTTTTACGATAAGCTTCTGCAATTGCAGCACACACGCTTCTTGATGAACGCACTATTTGATTACTTAAAGCAAATCTTTCTTCAACAGGAAAAGTTTTGGAAAGTTTGAAGATTTCCATAGCCAAATCAAAAGCTTTTTGATATGCGTATAATGATTTAAAACTCATTTTTTACTGCCAACTGAGACTGCCCACTGCTTACTAAAATACTGCCAACTTACTTCATTCCCTTCATCATTTGCATCATCTTCTGACCACCACCGCCTTGCATCATCTTCATCATTTTGCCCATCTGGTTGAACTGCTTCAATAGCTGATTCACTTCCTGAACCGTAGTTCCCGAACCTTTGCTGATTCGTTTCTTACGGCTAGAATTTATAATTTTTGGATTGCTTCTTTCGTCTGGCGTCATCGAGTGGATTATGGCTTCAATCCCTTTAAAGGCATCATCGTCAATATCTACATCTTTCAGCATTTTTCCTGCTCCCGGAATCATTCCCATAAGGTCTTTCATGGACCCCATTTTCTTTATTTGTTGTAATTGTTTCAGGAAATCATCAAAACCAAACTGGTTTTTTGCAATTTTCTTCTGAAGTTTTCTCGCTTCCTCTTCATCATATTGTTCCTGGGCACGTTCCACAAGGGAAACAACATCTCCCATCCCTAAAATCCTATCGGCCATACGGTCCGGATAGAACACATCCAGTGCATCCATTTTCTCCCCGGTACCGATAAATTTAATAGGCTTATTAACTACAGATTTAATGGAAATCGCCGCACCGCCACGGGTATCACCATCTAATTTTGTAAGGATAACCCCATCAAAATTCAATCTTTCGTTAAAGGTTTTTGCGGTATTAACGGCATCCTGACCCGTCATAGAATCTACCACGAACAAAGTTTCGTGTGGTTGAATAGCTTCGTGGATATTTGTGATCTCGGTCATCATCACCTCATCTACGGCTAAACGACCGGCGGTATCTATAATCACTACATTATGGCCGTTTTGTTTAGCGTGCGCAATTGCAGCTTTGGAAATAGCTACAGGATCCTGATTACCTTCATCTGAAAAAACCTCAACACCAACCTGTTCTCCAACAACGTGTAACTGATTTATCGCCGCGGGACGGTAAACATCACAGGCAACCAAAAGTGGTTTTTTGGATTTTTTTGTTTTAAGAAAATTTGCAAGTTTTCCGGAAAAAGTGGTTTTACCACTACCCTGCAAACCGGACATTAGAATGATAGAAGGATCGCCGGAAAGATTAATACCTTCGGCTTCCCCACCCATTAACTGGGTAAGTTCATCTTTCACCAATTTCACCATCATCTGGCCTGGTTTCAGGGCAGTTAACACGTCCTGTCCCAATGCCTTTTCCTTTACTATATTGGTAAAATCTTTGGCTATTTTATAGTTCACATCGGCATCCACCAAAGCACGTCTCACTTCTTTTAAAGTTTCGGCAACGTTTACCTCGGTAATTTGCCCGTGGCCTTTTAAAACGTGTAAGGCATTATCTAACTTATCACTTAAACTATCAAACATAATTT
>JAGXIG010000096.1 GCA_024635815.1 Salegentibacter sp. | reverse complement strand
CCTATCTACAATAAAAATACTCATTCCTTTATTTCCCTTTTCGGGATCGGTTTTCGCCGCGATCACCAAATAATCTGAATACACTCCGTTTGTAATAAAGGTCTTGGAACCGTTAAGAATATATTTATCTCCTTTTTTAATCGCGGTACTACGCATGCCGGCAACATCAGAACCACCAAAAGGTTCAGTAATACAAAGGCAGCCAATTTTATCGCCTTCTATACTCGGCGCCAGGTATTTATTCTTAATTGCATCGTCTCCTTCTTTATTTACGTGCGTCATCGCTAAATAAGCGTGTGCCCACATCGCAGCTGCGAAACCGCCACTGTTTATTTTCTGAAGTTCTTCAAGAAAGATTACTGTATAAAAAATATCAAGGTCCATCCCGCCGTATTCTTCCGGTTGGTTAAGGCCAAAATAGCCCATCTCACCAAATTTCTTCCAAATAAAGCGATCTATGGTTCCAGATTTTTCCCATTTTTCGATATGTGGCACCACTTCTTTTTTCAAAAAGTCCTGAAAACTTTTTCTAAAAAGTTCGTGTTCCTCTGTAAAATACATTGTGTTCATGCTAATTTCTTTTTTTTATTCTGAAGGGAAGCAAACTCCCGGTTTACTCGATAATCGAGATTTATCCCGATAAATATCGGGAGCTCCTAGGCTTGCTCCGAGGAAGTTTACTAAAATAAAATCAATTTTTAATTCTAAGCTTATTCGATTAGCTAATATTTTAAACGATTAATTTTCCGAATAATCAATCTAAGCTCAAATATAATTGAATTCTATCGATTTTATCTGAAGGAAAACTTTCTATTTTTGATAATTCTTCAAAAGAGTTGATTTCTTCGTGTAGCTGGCGGTAATCTATAATCTCCCGGGCAAGTTCATATTTAATATAAGGCACTTCTACAAGGTCTAAAACTTTCGCTTCATTAATATTTATTAAACTGAAATCTTTATTCTCAAAAATGCGAAATTGTTGCTGAAGCTTTTCCCGGGTATCATAATTTAAACCAAAAATATCCTTTAACTGAATCTCACTTCGGAAACCTCCAATTTTAGTTCTGTAATTTACAATGCGGTTAGCCAGCACCACGCCTATTCCGTTTACCTTTTGCAAATCTTTCGCTGTTGCTTTATTTAAATGTGAAACTGCGAAAGATGAAGTAGGTTTTGTCTCCGCTTTTTCTCTTTCAGCTTCGATTACCCAATCGGGAAATTTAAAATAGGGAGAAATTACCGCTAGTAAAGAATCTGAAACACCGGTAACCTGCTGAAAATCTTTCGCAGAATTAATCCATTTATTTTTATCTCTAAATTGATGAAGTTTATCTATTTCGGCTACACTCATCCCCAAAGTATAGCCTTTAAAATCTGTTATATAATTTGGGTTAAAAGGAAAAATTATCACCGAATCTGCTTCCGCTCTGGCCAGTTTAATAGAATCTATCTGAGACTGAAAATTTCCGATTTCTTCAGGTGTTAAGCCTTCAGCTGAAGTTTCAGAAGAAAAATCAGAAAAATAATAGATTCCCTGAAGTAAGATAATAATGCATACCAAAAGAAAAATCCCATTTTGTTGGCTCTTTGTGAACACAAAATGGGATTTTATCGGTTTCATAATTTCTACAAGATTAGCTGGCCTTTGCCTCTCTTTGTTTCTTAAATAATTCCCCTGCTTTTAGCTTTCGGGAATATTCGTTAAGGTCTCTTCTAACTTCGCTAGACATTATGTACAATCCTATAATATTAGGGAAAGACATTGCTAAAATCATCATATCAGAGAAATCGAGCACGGCTCCTAAACTAATAGAGGCTCCTACTACAACAAACACCAGGAATAATATTTTATACGCCAATTCTGTTTTTTTACTTTTTCCAAATAGGTAGGTCCAGGAACGCATTCCGTAATAAGACCAGGAAATCATAGTTGAAAAGGCAAATAGGAAAACTGCCATTGCCAATACGTAAGGGAACCAGGAAACTACACTTGCAAAAGCATCTGAAGTTAATTGCACCCCACCTATTCCCTGTACTTCGTGCATTCCGGTAAAGATCAATACTAATGCGGTTAAAGTACAAACAACTACGGTATCTATAAAAGGCTCTAATAAAGCGACAAAACCTTCAGATGGCGGATGATTTGTTTTTGCAGCCGAGTGGGCAATCGCTGCAGAACCAACACCGGCTTCGTTAGAGAAAGCGGCACGTTGGAAACCAACAATTAATACTCCAATAATTCCACCTTTCAGTGCTGTTGGATTAAATGCACCGTCGTAAATAGCTCCAAATGCAGGGCCAATATTTTCAATATTTATAAAAATTACGGTTAGTGCTCCCAGCACATATACTATAGCCATAAAGGGAACCACCTTACCCGTTACTTTAGCAATACTTTGAATTCCTCCAATAATCACAATTCCTACCAGAACTGCCACACCTAACCCAAACCAAAATCCGTTTCCAATTAAGAAAGAAAACTGACCGGAAAGGATTTCAAAAGACTGGTTGGCCTGGAACATATTTCCTCCTCCAAAAGAGGCACCAATACCCAGCACTGCAAAAAAAGCAGCAAGGAATTTACCTAAACCTCGCATATTTCTTTTTTCAAGTCCGTATCGCAAATAGTTCATTGGTCCTCCAAAGATTCTTCCTTCAGAATTGATAAAACGATATTTTACACCAAGGGTACATTCAACAAATTTTGAAGCCATCCCCAGTAAACCGGCAATAATCATCCAAAAAGTTGCTCCTGCACCACCCAGTGAAATTGCTACGGCAACACCGGCAATATTACCAAGGCCCACTGTTGCTGAAACAGCAGTAGCCAGCGCCTGAAAGTGGGTAATACTACCCGGCGCATTAGGCTCGTCATATTTCCCTCTTGCAAGGTCTATAGAATGTTTAAATCCTTTAAAATTGATGAAGCCCATTTTTACCGTGAAAAAAGCAGCACCAAAAATTAACCAAACCACAATAAAAGGAATATTGTGGGTTTGTGGAGATCCATTAGGATTTGTCAACATTTGCGGCTCATCATATTCTATATGAGCAAGCATATGGGCGTTGGTTTCAATAAGGTCTGAACTGTTTTCGTAATCCCAGATCACTCCGCCTTCTTCTACCAGGTGATTCACAGTTCCACTGGCATTGGCAATAACTTCCAACTCACCGCTGTTTTCTGAACTTACAATAGCAATAAGATCACCTTCCTCAACGTGGCCTCCTTCCTCTACCATCCATTCTTTTAAGGAAAATTTATCTTCTGCATCGGCAGCCCACTCAGGGGTAGGAACAAATTTTTTCTCTGCATACACTTTTGGATCATAAACTCCCAAAGCGGTAAATGGATCCCAAAAAAGCACAGCTGTCATTCCCTCAACAATGGGAACAAAAGTTCCATTAAAATGCTCGGTAATTGCTTCAGCTTCTATCTGAAAACTTTTTGTTACAGAATTACCCTGGCTATCGGTTACTGTAACCTCGTATGGAACACCTTCAGTTAAATTTTCGGCCCGGGAGGACTCCAGCGAAGTTTCGGGATTTGACCACTGGTAAATATATGGAGGTTCTCCTCCTGTTACTTCCAGATCAATAAACCCGTTATTAATAATATTCGAAGGATTGCCAACTTTGGCCTGTACATCCAGTTCTTGTGCATTAATTGCTAAAATCGAAAACAAAAAGAACATTGAAAGCAGATACTTTCTCATAGAGTATATTGGTTGTTTAATTTAGAATGAATATTTCCGCGAAGCAAGATGCTAAAAAATTAGGCTTTTTCAAATTTTTGGGAGTTAAATTGTAAAGATATGTTAATTTCGATTTGATTAAACTCCCTCCATAGCCATTTTTATTAATAAAAATGCAGCCAAACACAGCTTATAAATCAAAAACTGAAGTTCTTTTAGTGTAGACCAAATCTTTAAGTTTTAACCAGAAAGCAAGGACTAAATAAACCACAAACCAAGACCCCAGTGTAAAAAAGGAGGCATAAATAAAGAACAGGCGAACGCTTTTTGCACGCATCCCCAATTTATCGGCCACACGGGAAGACACATAAAAGCCATGTCTCTCAAAAAAATAACGAATATTGTGTACCATTTTTTTCATTATCACAAATATAACATTTTAAGCCTTTCGTTGCAGTAATTTCACCCCAATGGCACACTCTAAGCATTTATTAGTTTCGCAATAAGTATTTTTTAATTGTACCATAGCCTGGGAATGTAATGCATTTTCTACACAGCTTTTTCGAAGTTTTTCAAAATTTTGAACGATTCTATTATTTTCCGAGGGTGTTTTTTCTATTAAAGAAATTAAACCATCTACCTCATCATTGCCGCGGGCTCTCGAATAACAAAAGCGTATGGGAATAATTGTATTGATTAGCACGAGGTCTTTAAATGCTGTACTCAAGACTTTTTGCTTTTCCCTATGATTCTTCGGAAACGTAAAATGTTTTCTCCAAAATATTGAAGTTTCCACATTTAAGATTTCGTAGATCGCATTTAAAGATCCTGAACCGATTAATACTGAAAATAAATTCTTATGATGAAAATAAAGAGAAGCTAACTGAGACAACCTGATGTTTGGAAAGTTATCTGGTCTAAGCCGAAAGTATTTCGGACGAATAACGCCTACATTAGACAAGTTGTATTTATGTTTTAAATAGGAATATTCCTTTTTCAAACGGTTAAAATATGGTATGTTAAGTTGCTTTTCCAGCAACCCGAGTTGCCCGAAAAGTAGAGCTTCCAGCTGTAAATTATTCTGGGACGCTTTCTGAACAACCGAAAAATCTAAACTCTGAGCCATACTTAAAAAAGCATCTCCGTTAAGGTTAAGCCCAAAATTTTTAGCTAACATCTGGAATAAAACCGCCTCCCAATCATTCCCTGACTTCTCTAACAAATCCAGGATTAGTATCGATTTTTCTTCTAAGCGCTCCAGGTATAAGCGTTCCTGCCAGTGACGTAAGGTAAAATCATCTACATCCTTAAAGCTTTTTTCGCAATTAATCCAGTTTTGAGAAGAAGCAAAAAGTTCCCGGTAACCCTTAATCAAGTCTTTAGCAACCAAATTTTTTAAACTTAAAGCAGGAATTTGGCTTTTATCAGGCCTCTGCACCTCTACATCGTCTTCCCAAACCACGTGCAGAATAACATTATCGTAATTCCTGTCTTTTTCGTGTTGATGGAAATACCAATCTGAAGCCTTGGTATGCAACTCAACATTGCCGGCCCAAACCTGTCCCCCAATTTTTAAACGGGCATTAAAAAAATCGGGGCCTGAATTAAAATTATGAGTTCCACTATCTATTAGAAGTACTTTTTCGCCCTGCGTGGTTTCAGCATTGGTGAAATCAAATTTTTTGTATTTCCAGAGGTAATGTAAAAAGTCTTCGCGCATCTTTTAAAATTAAAAAATGCGATTCAATAAAAAGTATTTTCCGCTATTGCGGTAACATTTGGGGGATTTCTTCTATAATTTCGTCTACCCAGTAGCGGTACATCAATGCGCTGGGGTGTAAACCATCCTCGGCAATAAGCGCTTCATCCCTGGCTGCTTCTCTTGAAATTGGGGTAATATTATAAAAATCTACTTCAAATTCTGTAGCCACCTGTCTAAAAACAGCATTAAATTCATCAATTTCCTCTCCGATGGTTTCAGCATTTGCTTCCCCAAAAGGAGTTACACCATAATCTGGTATACTTAAAGCAAAAACGCCTTTTTCCCTGAGTTTTGAATGGTTAAGCGCCAGTTTAAAGATTTCCCGTAATTCTTCTTCATAATCTTCAATACTTTTTCCCTGATATTGATTATTAACCCCAATCAAGATTGAAACCAGGTCAAATTTTCTCGTATAATTTAGTTCAGACCGCATGGCATTTAGGAGATTTCCCGTGGTCCACCCGGTTTTCGCAATAATTTTAGGCGGAGCAACTTTATAGCCATCTTCATTTAAACGAGCTACCAACTGTACCGGCCAGCGTTCACTTTCAGCAACACTTTCACCTATAGTATAAGAATCTCCAAGCGCGAGATAACTATAATCCATACCAGATGGATTATCGGTTTCTGCAGTTTGCGTTACGGAATTTGAAGAACTACAACCAATTAAAGAAAAAGCAAAAATCAGCAAGTATAAATTTTTCATTCGAAATCTGTTTAGGGGGATAAATAGTGTATTTTGCAGCAATTTAAAACTTTTACAGCATTTAGGATATGAAATTATACTACATTTTATTCTTTTTAAGTTCCACCTTATTCGCCCAGGAAACTCCCGCAGAAACTTTTTGGAGCCAACTCCAACAACATTGTGGAAAATCTTATGAAGGCAATATAACCGTAGGAATGGGGAACGATGATTTTGATGGTAAAAAATTAATAATGCACCTAAGATCCTGTGATGAGAACGAGATTAAAATTCCATTTTTTGTAGGAGAAAATAAATCAAGAACCTGGATCTTAAGACTCAAGGAAGATAAAATTCAGCTTAAGCACGATCATCGCCAACCCGATGGAAATGAAGATAAAATCACTCAATATGGAGGAACATCTTCTAATACCGGCCTGGCAAGCATCCAGGTTTTTCCTGCAGATGAGGAAACGGCTGAACTTATTCCTGCAGCAGCAACCAACGTGTGGTGGATCACTTTAGATGAAGAAATATTTAGTTACAATCTAAAAAGAATAGGTTCTAAAAATAATTTTACAGTAGAGTTCGATCTTTCAAATCCGGTAGAAACTCCGGATGCTCCTTGGGGTTGGGAAGAATAATTGTTATTATGTTTTTAATAATTATACTAAATTCAGGTTAAACCTTGCTGCAGCAATTCCATTCTGAAAATATTGTTTATCTTTTTTAGCAAAGTGAACCAGCATTTTAATTATGGAATCCAATCAGAAGAATAAAACAAATACTTCCACAAAAAGAGTTTCTAAGCCGGTGCAGGATAAAGAAGAACCAAAAACTGCCTTTGGGCGTTTCTTTTCGAAAGTAGGCTATTCTATTTGGATAACAGTTATGATAATTGGTGGCGTAATTGCTTTTCTGGTTTCCTTACTGGTTCTATGAAAAGTCTAAAAACCGTATTTTTTGTTTTTTGCCTCCTTTTCGTCACTCTTCAACTTTTTTATTTTTTAGATCAACCCCTCCCCGATTTTATTAGATTTTACCTGGCAAATTTTCTTTGTATGCTTATCGTTTTGAGCATTTGTCTTTTTATAGTACAGTATATTAAAAAGGACAAAACTATACGATTAAACCTTACAACAGTACTTTCTGTCTTCTTAATGTATGCCATTTATTTTGAAGTAATACTCCCGCCTTTGCACTGGAGATACACCGCCGATATTGTTGATGTACTGCTTTACCTTATTGGAAGTCTTCTCTTCTATTTTCTTCAGAAATTACCTTGAGATTGAATAAATTAGAACGTCATGCTGAACGTTTCAGCATCTAACATGACAAGTATTTCAGCTTAACTCAGACCCTGAAACCAGTTACCATTGACGTATTTCTTAAAATCCCGTTATTCAGGTTTGTTCTTTTATAATTCATAATGAAACTTACCTGGCATAATGGTTCCTTTTTTCATTTTTTGTTCGCCCAAAAAACGAAACAAAAAAGGGCGTCCTATGTGGAGGTGTTTTTTTGGCAACAAGGCCAAAAAATCGCAAATCAGCAGCTAAATTTTTTCCAGGGCTTCAAAAATTATTAACGCTGCTG
>JAGXIG010000095.1 GCA_024635815.1 Salegentibacter sp. | reverse complement strand
GTCCTACTGAGACTGGTCAGCGCTATTGCGTAAACTCGGCCAGTATAAATTTTAATAAATAATAACCTAACACCTATAATTATGAAAAAACTATTTTCCATTTTATTTATGACGACTTTTTTATTCACGGCCTGTTCCAGTGACGGAGAAAGAGGACCACAAGGCCCTCCAGGTGAAGATGGCCAAGACGGTTTAAATGCTGCATCTGCAACCATTTTTGAAATTAATTCAGACTTGTTTTATGATGAGGAAGCCAATTTATGGACTACTGATCTTTTAGCATTTGTAGACTTTACCGATGTTGAAGTTCTTGAAACAGATGTTGTTCTAATTTACCGCTTAGATACCGTAGGACAATTAGATGACGGAAGCGATGTTGATGAATGGAGCATGCTACCTCAAAATTTTTTCACTGATGATGGAACCATACAATATGTTTTCAACCATACATTTGTAGATACTGAAATTTTTATCGACGGAAATTATAATTTAAGTGGTCTTAGCGATGATTTCACTTCAAATCAGATATTTAGAATAGCAATTATTCCAGCCAATTTCTATGAAAGCGCAAATTTTGATAGTTCAGATTTTGGATCATTAATGAACGCCCTGGATTTAAAAGAACAGGATATAAAAAAAACCAGAACACTTAAGTAAATTAATTGTAGGCAAATTTTTAAAAGTTTATTTAGACCTCACAAGTTTCGAAAACCAGTGAGGTCTTTTTATTTAATTACTTAAGAGATTGTAAAAGCATTTTACTAATTGTGACAGGCAAAATCTTAGGGTCAACTTTAATTGGCTTCAGGTTCTAATATGTTTTGAATTTCAAACATATTAGAACCTGAATAATCTCGAGGCTTCGATCCAAAATAACGTCAATTTATCTTCTATACAGCCCCTTTTTCATTTATTCCTATACTCCTTACTAAAACTTTCAGTTTAAATGATTATTCCTTAAATTCGCAACTTCACTAACTAAGTGAGATTTGAAATACTTCGATGCTTGTATCGAATTATTTTTATTTTTTTCCAATTTAATGCCTTGTGGGCCTGCCCCCAGGGAAGTTTAGTAAGCATAATAAAAAATTCCGAATATGAGTAAATACGATATCATTGTTTTAGGTAGTGGCCCCGGAGGTTACGTAACCGCCATTAGAGCTTCACAATTAGGGTTTAAAGTCGCTATTGTAGAGAAAGAAAGCCTTGGGGGCGTTTGTTTAAACTGGGGATGTATCCCAACCAAAGCGCTTTTAAAGAGTGCAGAGGTTTTTGACTACCTGAAACACGCCGAAGATTACGGACTAAGTTTGGAAAATCCCGATAAAGATTTTTCTAAGGTCATAAAACGCAGTCGTGATGTGGCGGCGGGAATGAGCAAAGGAGTTCAGTTCCTGATGAAAAAGAACAAAATTGACGTAATTGAAGGTTACGGAAAACTAAAATCCGGAAAGAAAGTCGCTGTTACCGATAAAGACGATAAAACCAAAGAATACCAGGCCGATAATATTATTGTAGCAACCGGTGCGCGTTCTCGCGAATTGCCTAATCTCAAACAGGATGGTAAGAAAGTAATTGGATACCGTGAAGCGATGAGCCTGGAGAAACAACCAAAATCTATGATCGTAGTGGGGTCCGGAGCTATTGGAGTTGAGTTTGCCCACTTCTACAATGCTATGGGAACTGATGTTACCGTAGTAGAATTTTTACCAAATGTTGTGCCTTTGGAAGACGAAGAGATCTCTAAACAATTTGAGCGCAGTCTTAAAAAAGCCGGAATTAAGGTAATGACCAATTCTTCGGTAGAAAGTGTAGATACTTCTGGTAAAAAAGTTAAAGCTAAGGTAAAAACCAAAAAAGGCGAAGAAACGCTAGAAGCTGATATCGTACTTTCAGCGGTTGGAATTAAAACCAATATCGAAAATATAGGTCTTGAAGATCTTAAGATCAAGACCGAAAAAGATAAAATTATTGTAGATGATTTCTACAAAACAAACGTAGACGGAATTTACGCGATTGGTGATGTTGTTCACGGTCCAGCCCTGGCACACGTGGCGTCTGCTGAAGGAATTCTTTGTGTAGAAAAGATAAAAGGAATGGACGTTGAGCCATTAGACTACGGAAATATCCCTGGTTGTACTTATGCCACTCCTGAAATTGCATCGGTTGGAATGACTGAAAAACAAGCTAAGGAAGCCGGATACGAACTTAAAGTTGGTAAATTCCCGTTCTCTGCTTCAGGAAAAGCAAAAGCCGCAGGAAAGTCTGATGGATTTGTAAAAGTGATCTTTGACGCTAAATACGGAGAATGGCTAGGTTGCCATATGATTGGAGCCGGAGTTACCGATATGATTGCAGAAGCGGTGCTTGGACGTAAACTGGAAACTACAGGTCACGAAGTATTAAAAGCAGTTCACCCTCACCCAACGATGAGTGAAGCGGTGATGGAAGCCGTTGCTGCTGCTTACGATGAAGTGATTCATATTTAGGAAGCATAAGTTTTAGAAGCAAAATCCCCGAAGCATTACTGTTTCGGGGATTTTTTTGTTATTCCATAATTACGAACGAAGTGATGTAATCTCTTACCAGTGATCACTGAAATCTTTGCAGATAGCCTCGGTGGCTATCGCTCCCTCGCAATACAGAAATTGTTAGTTTATCGTTTAAGAAATTATTTCAGCAACAAGTCACAAAACACAAAACCGGTATCCCAGGATTTTTGATCTTCAGAAAAACAATTATCCTCTGATTTTTTAGCAGGTTGGTATGATTTCTCTACCATCTCCCCTATTTTAAAGTCAATGGGTTCTTTAAAAATTGGTCCGTCGAAAACAAAAGTGTGAAATTCGCCGTTTTCGCCACAGGGGTCTACACCTTCCGGCAGATCGTTTAAAAAATCCTTATCTATAAATCTTCCGCAGAAAGATTTATAGAGTTTATCGGTATTAACACAAACCACAATCGCTTTAAATCCGGTTTCAATAAATTCCTCCAAAAGCTTCTTTGTATTTTGTTTCCAAAGTGGAAAAACCGCCCGTACTCCAATTTCCTCTAATTGCTTTTCGCGATAGCGCTTCAGGTCTTCCAAAAAAATATCCCCAAAAATACTATGAGTAAAACCTTCCTCTAAGAGTTTCTTGGTTTCCATTGTCATTACCTCATTATACTTTTGCATAGATACCTCTCCGTGCAATTCTATTTGATGAAGTGGTAAGCCTAAACGCTCGGCCTGTTTCTGCAGTAATTCTATTCTCACGCCGTGCATGGAGATTCGGCTAAATTCTGTATTTACCGTAGTAACTAATTTTTGAACTGAATACTCCCCTTCCCTCTTAACTTTATAAAGCGCTAATGCCGCATCTTTACCGCTACTCCAGTTTAGATAAGTCTTTTTCATCATTTTTCATTTAAAAAACTCTGAATAGCCAAATCATAACCCAGCAATCCAAAACCAAGGATTACACCTTTTGCGTTGGGTGCGATATACGATTTATGCCTGAATTCTTCCCGAGAATGGGTGTTGGAAATATGCACTTCTACCACCGGCGTTTGTACACCTTTTACCGCATCTCCCAAACCAACTGAGGTGTGTGTATAGGCTGCGGCGTTTAAAACAATTCCGTCAAATTCCTTGTCGGCTTCGTGGAGTTTATTGATGAGTTCTCCTTCTATGTTACTTTGAAAATAGGAAAGCTCAGTATTCTTAAATTTAAATTGAAGTTCAGAAAAGTAAGTTTCAAAGTTTTTACTTCCATAAGTATCGGGTTCACGGGTTCCCAAAAGATTTAGATTTGGTCCGTTGATAATCATTATTTTCATTTTTTACCGCTTAGTTGGTTATACTTGTAAAGGTAAAAAATAAGATATAGTTGATCCATAAAAAACCCTTCAGAAAAAAGGAATATCCATTTGGGAAGTCCAAATTTTAAGAAGGGTAATTATTGGTTGGTTAGTTTAATTATAATCCAAATTCAATTCCCAGATTTATTGAGCCGAAGCTGCCACCGTCTACACTAATTCCGGTATAAGAAGCAATTAGTCCAATTTTTCCGAAGTTATAACCCGCCTGTGGCCTGTAATAAAATCCGCCATCGTTGCCGTCGTTAAGACCAACAGCATAACCAAGATCGGTGCCGAAGAAAAAACCTTCTGCTAATGCAACACGACCGGAAGCTGCGATGGGTAAGAATGCAGGATCGTCAACTTCAAAGCCTCCAAAATTATCTTCGTCCATAAAAAACCGGGTATAGCCTACCATAGGACCTACATATAGCATATCGGCTACGCTAAGCATATAGGCCAGGTCGACACCTGCCTGGAAATTACTAACTTCTTCCATATCTCCTACTGGTAAGCCAATATTAGCGCCAACTCTTAATCCACTTTGAGCTTGCATCACGGTGGCTCCCATTAGCATAAAACACACAATAAGTACTAATCGTTTCATAATTTTACATTTTTGGTTATGTACTTAAAGATATGAAAAATATCAAATAAATCGCTCATAAGTAATGAATTACAGGATTTCAGGTATAAAAAAGCGGAAGATTGACTTCCGCTTTTCATTTCATAGGTGTTGTGAGGAATTAATCTAAAACATTAGTCCAATTCCTAACTGGATTCCATTATTTTTTATAGCATCGTCATCCCAGTTATCGCTATCAAACACATCGGTAAACCCTTGTGTGTATCTTGCAGAGGCAAAAAAACCGCTGTTAAACTTGTATGAAGCACCAATGGCTCCCCCAAATTCAAAAGCACTTCCGGCTTCAGTATCAAATTCTACTTCAGAACCTCCGGATGTCAAATCATATTCTTCTTCTACCAGAAAGTTAAAAGATGGTCCAGCTTCAATAGAAAGTCCATCTATTAAATAGATCTTAGCTAAAACCGGCACCTGGATATAATCTAGTTGGTATTCACCACTAAAATTCTGCCCGGCAACCATTCTATTAGCTTCAAGACCCTGAGTTGCATATAGCACCTCTGGCTGAAGGGAAAAACGATCGCTTAAAGGAATTTCAGAAAGTAAACCTAAGTGAAATCCTGTTCTGCTTTTCTCATCCTCAAATCCATCTGAAGACATGTTGGTGAAATTCACACCACCCTTAGCTCCAAAATACACGAATTCCTGTGCACTTGCTGCACTAGTAAAACCAAATATGGCTATTACTGCAATTAAAATCGACTTTTTCATTGTTTTCATTTTTGTTAGTGTTACAAAGGCAAATGTAGGAACAGGCTTCTTAATAAAATGTTATGTAAGCCTAAAGTATTACTAAGATTAAGGCTAATTGTTTATATCTTTAACGTATGAAATGGGCTTCAGCATTACAGGATTATTGCAACTATCTTCGCATAGAACGCGGGCTTTCAAACAACTCCATCACCAATTACCGGTTGGATGTTATGAAACTTATCAACTTTTTAGACGTTAAAAAACACAAAGTCTCTCCTATTGAAATTTCCGAAGAAACTGTGCAGCAGTTTATTTATGAAGTTGCGAAGGAGGTTAATGCCCGCTCGCAATCGAGAATAATATCAGGTTTACGAGGATTTTTCAACTATCTTGTTTTTGAAGATTACCGGAAAGAAAATCCTTTAGACCTCATAGAATCACCTAAAATAGGTCGAAAATTGCCCGATACCATTTCTACTGAAGAAATAGACCTGCTTATTGCAACTGTTGATCTAAGCAAAGCTGAAGGCGAACGTAATCGCGCCATCCTGGAAACTTTATATGGCTGCGGTTTGAGGGTTAGCGAACTTACAGAACTCAAGATATCCGATCTTTTCTTCCAGGAAGGTTTTTTAAAAGTGACAGGGAAAGGAAATAAGCAGCGTTTTGTTCCGGTTTCAGATTACACGCAGAAGTTTATTAATATTTATAAGGACGAGGTTAGAGTCCATCAAAAGATCAACAAAGATGCTTCAGACACCTTGTTTCTAAATCGAAGAGGAAATCAGCTTACGCGGGCTATGATCTTCACCATCATTAAACGCCTTGCCGAAAAAGCCGGAATTCAGAAAAAGATAAGTCCGCACACTTTTCGGCATTCATTCGCCTCACATTTATTAGAAAACGGCGCTGATTTACGTGCAATTCAACAAATGTTAGGTCACGAAAGCATTACCACTACCGAAGTTTATATGCACGTAGACCGAAAACACCTTCGCGAGGTCATGGAGCAATTTCACCCGCGCCGTTAATGCTATTAAATTTGGGTTAAACTCGAGCAAAATCTTCTAAACCCCCTTATTTATTAGTAATTTCAAATAAATGTATTTACTAAGAATTGCTGCGGAAAATACAAAAACATCTCAACATGAAAACATTAAAATTTAAGAATGGCGATGAAATGCCCGCCATAGGATTAGGCACCTGGAAATCTGGAAAAAAAGAAGTTAAAGAAGCGGTTAACATCGCCTTAAATAATGGCTACAGGCATATTGATTGCGCTGCAACCTATGGAAATGAAGAGGCAATAGGTGAAGCTTTCGCTGAAGTTTTTACTAAAGGAAAAATAAAGCGCGAAGAGGTATGGATTACTTCAAAACTATGGAATAACGCCCATAAGAAAGAAGATGTAATTCCCGCATTGAAAAAGACCTTAAAAGACCTGCAATTAGACTATTTAAATCTATATCTAATTCACTGGCCGGTGGCTTTTAAACCCGATGTAGATTTTCCTCAAAACGATGATGAATACTTATCCTTAGAAGAAGTGCCAATTATTGAAACCTGGAATATGATGCTGGAAGCTAAAAAACAAGGTTTGGTAAAACACGTAGGTGTATCCAATTTTAGTGCTATGAAACTGGAAGAATTAATGGAAGAAACATCAGAATATCCTGAGATGAACCAGGTTGAATTGCATCCTTATTTGCAACAAAACGAGTTACTGGAATTTTGCAGTAAGCATAATATACACGTAACCGCTTTTTCACCGCTTGGAAGCGGCGACCGTCCTGATGGAATGAAAGCAAAAGATGAACCTTCTTTACTGGAAAACCCGGTTATAAAAAAGATTGCTAAAAAACACGGTGCCAGCGAAGGTCAAGTTTTAATTAAATGGAGCGAAATGCGAGGAACAGCAGTGATCCCGAAATCTACTAATGAAGAAAGGATTATAGAAAACCTTGCCAGTGCAGGTCTAAATTTAAATGAAGAAGATTTGAACGCAATAGCCTCTTTAGATGAACATTATAGATACGTAACCGGTGAGTTTTTTGTAACAAAAGGGAATTCTTATGAGAATATCTATGATGACGATGATTATAAATCTTAAAAAGGGTTTAGACACTCCGCAAAGTATAAGAACTGAGACATTTTAAAAACAAACCCCTCCGGTCTGCGACCACCTCTCCTTGAAAATAAGGGGAGGAGCCTATTTAGGTTTTCAAATTAAAAGAAATAAAATTTACAATCGCGAAACAGATAGAATCGAAAAAGGGTGATTAAAAATTAAATTCCAATCACCCTTTTTTATAAAGTATTTTAATATTTCTCTATCCTACTTAGCAATATTAACCGCCCTGGTTTCCCGAATTACAGTTACTTTAACCTGTCCGGGATAGGTCATATCGGTTTGGATCTTTTGAGAAATTTCAAAAGAAAGATTTGAAGCTTTTTCATCATTTACTTTCTCGCTTTCTACAATTACGCGAAGTTCACGTCCTGCCTGGATAGCATATGCTTTCTTTACACCACCAAATCCGAAGGCAATCTCTTCAAGATCTTTTAAACGCTGAATATAAGAATCGAGCACCTGTCTTCTGGCTCCTGGTCTGGCCCCACTAATAGCATCACAAACCTGAACAATAGGTGACAGCAGAGAGGTCATCTCTATTTCATCGTGGTGAGCCCCAATAGCATTACAAACTTCCGGTTTTTCACCGTGTTTCTCGGCCCATTGCATTCCAAGGATCGCGTGAGGCACTTCTGTTTCGGTTTCCGGCACTTTACCAATATCGTGTAATAATCCGGCACGTTTGGCGAGTTTAGGGTTAATTCCAAGCTCTGAAGCCATCACGCCACAAAGTTTAGCAACTTCTCTAGAGTGTTGTAGTAAGTTTTGTCCGTAAGATGAACGATATTTCATTCGTCCTACTAACTTGATTAATTCAGGGTTTAACCCGTGAATTCCAAGATCGATTACCGTACGTTTTCCTATATCAATAATCTCCTCGTCAATTTGCTTGCGGGTTTTCTTAACGATCTCTTCAATTCTGGCCGGGTGAATCCTCCCGTCGGTTACCAATATGTGCAGCGATAAACGTGCAACTTCCCTTCTAACAGAATCAAAACAAGAAAGGATAATAGCTTCCGGAGTATCATCTACAATGATCTCTACACCGGTAGCGGCCTCAATCGCTCTGATATTTCGTCCTTCACGACCAATAATTCTACCTTTAACATCATCGCTTTCCAGGTTGAAAACAGAAACACAATTCTCAATCGCTTCTTCAGTTCCAATTCGCTGAATAGTGGTGATTATAATTTTCTTAGCTTCCTGCTGTGCGGTTAGTTTAGCCTCTTCTATGGTATCCTGAATCAACGCCATTGCATCTGTCCTCGCGCTATCTTTAAGCGCTTCAGAGAGTTGTGCTTTAGCTTCATCGGCAGAAAGGCCGGAAATCACTTCTAATTGCTGAATCTGGCTATTGCGAAGTTTATCAATTTCCTCCTGTTTCTTTTCAAGATATTCCACTCGATGATTATAATCGGCTAGTTTATCTTCAAACTCTTTATTGAGTTTTTTATTTTTAGAAAGTTCTCCCGAAACCTGTGATTCTTTATCCCTGATGCGTTTTTCAGCATCATTCATCTTTTTATCACGGTTAAGAATTACTTTTTCGTGCTCAGATTTTAATTCAATGAATTTCTCTTTAGCCTGAAGGATCTTATCTTTCTTGATACTTTCTCCTTCAGATTTTGCTTCTTTAAGAATATTTGCCGCAGTCTTCTTGGCATTTTTAATGGTTTGTGAAGCTCTCTTTCGCTCCAGTTGCTTGGCAATTGCAAATCCTATTGCTGCGCCAATAACCCCAATAACTATATTTAATAATATCTCCATATTTAAAATTTATGTATAAAAAAAGCCTGTATTAGATAGGTTTTTGGATTAAACTCCTTAAAAACAAGTTTAGGGCTAACAAGCTGATCAAGAATCCGCTCATCCCGAAAAACGGGAGCGGCGCGCTTTTACAACTTAGACTCACCCTCTTTAAAGAATCTCTGTTGAGTTTATCAAAATATCACTAATACAGGCAGTAACCTTTATTTATTTTAAGAACGTTTACGACACCAAGTGCTTCTGCAGTAAATCATTAAGCGATTTAAGTTTATCTTCTGCTTTAAGCGTATCGGTAGATCTATCTATATCTTTTTGCTCGGTCTGGGCAGCAAATTGTAAAGCGCACATCGCCAATACATCCTGCTTATCCCTTACGGCATAACTTTGCTCAAATTGCTTAATCATAGCCTCAATTTTCTTTGCTGCCTTGCGTAAACCTTCTTCCTGTTGTGGATTAATGGTTAAAGGATACACACGATCTGCAATAGAAAGTTTTATTTT
>JAGXIG010000094.1 GCA_024635815.1 Salegentibacter sp. | reverse complement strand
CCATCCTTTCGAGCTCTGTGTAAGAACCGCTGTTGGATAATTCTGTGGTTCCTGCGTTAGGACTTCCGGGTTCAGCATTTACAGGAGCCTCCCATATTTTTGTATTTGAGGAGTGTTGATCTAACCCAAAACGGTAAGTAAGGTTTGACCAGTCATTAATATCAAGAGTTAATTCCATAGATCCATAAACTCTTTCTTTATTGTGATTTGTTCCGTTCTCATTCAAGGTATAGTATGGATTGACAACTCCGTAGGGCGTATAATAGTTGGAAATGTTATGAAACTGATTTTGATAATCTTCCATCCCTGAAATATTGAGATCGGTAGGCATTTGCAGCAAATTGTTATAAACTGTTAAGCTCTGCCCAGTTGCAACAGCCGATCCTTCAGTGTTTACGTAATTAAGATTTCCTTCAATTCTCAAGTTACCCATTTGACTCTGCGCATTCAACCCGATATTATTTCTTTGATAGGCATCGGCATCAGTAGGATAAATTCCGTCCTGATTAAGGTTCGAATAAGACAACCGGGCAGTAGAATTTTCGTTACCACCAGATATGGCTATATTGTTGAGAAAATATGTGCCGGTTGTGAAGAAATTTTCCAGCTGGTCTTCCTGGAACTTAAAAGGTTTTAGTAGCTGTGAATTATCTACAACATTACCCCAAACCCGTGTTTGGCCATCAAAACGAGGACCCCAGGAACCATTTTCATCCAGCCAATGATTTCCGTCCCAGCCCTGGCCAAAAGTTTCCTGGTAATTGGGAGTTCTTGAAATTCTAGAAAAGATTGAAGTAGACGATAAATCAACAGTGAGTTTTTGGTTGGCTTGTCCACTCTTGGTGGTGATTATAATGACACCGTTGGCAGCCCGGGAACCATACAGCGTTGTAGCAGATGCTCCCTTCAGTACTGTCATACTTTTAATATCATCAGGATTAATGTCCTGGGAACCTCTACCAAAATCGTAATTATAATCTAATTGTGCTTGGTCGGATGCGATAGTAGCACCGTTATTAATCGGTACGCCGTCTACTATATAAAGCGGTTGGTTGGAAGCACTCAGGGAGCTTATACCACGTATAATTATTCCTGATGAAGCCCCCGGATCGGTAGAAGCGGCCGAAATGTTAACACCTGCCACCTTGCCTTTTATAGCATCAGCGATGTTTGCCTGTGAACCTTTAACCAGTTCCTCAGATCCCATGGTAGTTGCAGCAGTACCCAGGGAAGATCTTTCACGTTCAATTCCCACGGCAGTAACAATCACTTCTTCTAATTGTGCGGCATCCTGTTGCAACACCACGTCAACGTTTGGATTATCTTCCAGTATGAATTCTGCGGTTTCCAAACCCACAAAGGAGAATTCCAAAACATCTCCCTGGCTTGCATTAATGGAGTAGTTTCCATCAAAGTCTGTTTGAACACCTGTTGATGTTCCCTGAATAACGATGTTTACCCCTGGTAACGGCAGACCATCTTCGTCAGTTACGGTACCAGAATAGGTTTGTTCCTGTTGTGCAAATGCACTTTGCATCATAAACACTAACAGCAGCGTTAGAATACTAGTATTTTTTTTTTTCATCTTGTTAAATTTTGTTTTTGAATTAGCCTTGGGTAAAAGTCTTAAATAAATGCCAAATTGAGCAACATTTTGCCAGTAATTTAAGGGGTTTTTGTGAAGAAAAGAGAGGAAATAACGCTATTAGTCTAAAAATAAGGCTAAAAGATTATGTTAAAATTTGTTCTTTTTGTGATTATAGGAATTTAGATTCCTTATTTTTTCAAATTCTCAATTTTATCTAAAAATGTAAGGTAAAAATTTATACGGTAATAGAAGCCTGGAATCTTCAAAATTAATTCATTATCATTTGATTAATTAGTTTTTATTTCTACCTTTGCGCACCCTAAAAAATAGGGATGTAATTTTTAACAGTAATAGTGTAAAAGAAATTATGCCAACAATTTCACAGTTAGTACGAAAAGGAAGAGCCCAAATAACTAAGAAGAGTAAATCGGCTGCTTTAGATTCGTGCCCTCAAAGGCGAGGAGTGTGTACGCGTGTATATACCACTACCCCAAAGAAACCAAACTCGGCAATGCGTAAAGTTGCAAGGGTAAGGTTGACCAATGGGAAAGAGGTAAACGCATACATTCCTGGTGAAGGACACAATCTACAAGAGCACTCGATAGTATTAGTTAGAGGTGGAAGGGTAAAAGATTTGCCAGGAGTTAGATATCATATTGTTCGTGGAGCTTTAGATACTGCTGGTGTTGAAGGTAGAACACAACGCAGGTCTAAATACGGAGCAAAACGCCCTAAGAAGTAAAACAAAGTTAGAAGCTGACAATTATTTAGATTGGAATAATCAAAATGAGGAGTTTAGCGATTAACAATTAACTTAAAAGAAGAAATGAGAAAAAGACAGGCGAAAAAAAGACCACTTTTACCAGATCCTAAATTTAACGACCAGTTGGTAACACGTTTCGTTAATATGATGATGTGGGACGGTAAAAAATCGGTAGCCTTTAAAGTGTTTTATGATGCGATTGCCATTGTAGAAGAAAAAAAACAAGACGAGGAAAAAACAGCTTTAGAAATTTGGAAAGATGCTCTTTCTAATGTTATGCCTCACGTTGAGGTGCGAAGCAGGCGTGTAGGTGGAGCCACCTTCCAGATTCCTATGCAAATCAGGCCAGATCGCAAAGTATCAACTGCCATGAAATGGCTGATTAGTTTTGCTCGAAAGCGTAACGAAAAATCTATGCCGCAACGATTGGCTGCTGAAGTGCTGGCTGCTGCTAAAGAAGAAGGCGCTGCAGTTAAGAGAAGGGTAGATACTCATAAGATGGCTGAGGCTAATAAAGCATTTTCTCACTTTAGATTTTAAGAATAATGGCACAAAGAGATTTAAAATATACGAGAAATATAGGAATTGCTGCTCATATTGATGCTGGGAAAACTACCACCACAGAGCGGATTCTTTATTATACAGGGGTGAGCCATAAAATTGGCGAAGTTCACGATGGCGCTGCAACCATGGACTGGACGGAACAAGAGCAGGAGAGAGGAATTACGATTACATCTGCGGCTACCCATTGCAAGTGGAAATACAGAGATGAGGAATATACAGTTAATATTATTGATACCCCGGGTCACGTTGATTTCACTGTAGAGGTGGAACGTTCATTACGTGTTTTGGATGGTATGGTTGCATTGTTTAGTGCGGTAGATGGTGTTGAACCTCAATCGGAAACTGTCTGGAGACAAGCAGATAAATATAAAGTACCACGTTTAGGCTTTGTAAATAAAATGGACCGTCAGGGTGCAGATTTTTTTAATGTGTGCAGACAGGTTAAAGAAATGCTTGGTGGTAACCCTGTTCCTTTACAAATACCAATTGGTGATGAGATAGATTTTAAGGGAGTGGTAGATTTGATTTCCAAAACTGCTATTATCTGGAATGAAGAGGATTTTGGGATGACCTATGAGGTTATTGATATTCCTCAGGAGTTATTGGCTGACGTTAATAAATACAGAGCCGAACTCGTTGAGGCTGTTGCCGAATATGATGAAGCTTTGATGGAGAAATTCTTCGAGGACGAAAATTCTATTACCGAAGATGAGATAATTGCTGCTTTAAGAGCTGCAACTATTGATATGTCTATTATCCCGATGATGTGTGGATCTGCCTTTAAAAATAAAGGAGTTCAAATGATGTTGGATGCAGTTATGCGTTACCTGCCTTCTCCCATAGATGTTGAGGCTATTGAAGGCACCAACCCTGATACGGGTAATGAAGAAAAACGTAAACCTCATGTTGACTCTCCTTTCTCGGCATTAGCGTTTAAAATTGCTACCGATCCCTTTGTTGGTCGATTAGCTTTTTTCAGAACCTATTCAGGTGCTTTAGATGCTGGGTCGTATGTGTTAAATGTGCGTTCAGGAAAGAAGGAACGTATTTCCCGTATTTACCAGATGCACTCTAACAAACAACAACCTATTGACCGGATTGAAGCGGGAGATATTGGTGCAGCTGTAGGTTTCAAAGATATTAAAACCGGAGATACCCTGACCGATGTAAAACATCCTATTGTATTGGAATCTATGACATTCCCAACACCGGTAATTGGTATTGCCGTTGAGCCAAAAACAAAGGCCGATGTGGATAAAATGGGTATGGCTTTAGCGAAATTAGCTGAAGAAGATCCAACCTTCGTAGTTAAAACCGATGAGGTTTCAGGACAGACTATTATTTCCGGGATGGGTGAATTGCACATCGAAATTCTGGTTGATCGCTTAAAGAGAGAATTTAAAGTAGAAGTAAACGAAGGTCAGCCTCAGGTTGAATATAAAGAAACGGTAACCAAAACCGCTGAACACAGAGAAGTATATAAGAAACAATCTGGTGGACGTGGTAAATTTGGTGATATTACTTTTGAAATGGGACCTGTAGATGAAGATTTTGAAGGGACCGGCCTACAATTTGTGGATCAGATTAAAGGAGGGCGTATTCCAAAAGAATTTATTCCTTCAGTACAAAAAGGATTTGAGCAGGCTATGAAAAATGGCCCGTTAGCAGGATTTCAAATGGATTCTTTAAAGGTTGTGCTGAAAGACGGATCTTTCCACCCGGTAGATTCTGACCAATTATCGTTTGAATTGGCTGCAAAATTAGGATATAAAGCTGCTGCTAAGAAGGCAGGAGCAGTGATCCTGGAGCCAATTATGAAAATGGAAGTAGTAACCCCCGAAGAAAATATGGGTGATATTGTTGGTGATCTAAACAGGAGAAGAGGCCAGGTAAATAATATGTCTGACCGCTCTGGAGCCAAAGTTGTAAAAGCTGAAGTGCCACTTTCTGAGATGTTTGGTTATGTAACCACATTAAGAACACTTTCTTCTGGTAGAGCAACTTCAACAATGGAATTTTCTCATTATGCTGAAACTCCTTCTAATATTTCAGAAGAAGTAATTAAGGCTGCAAAGGGCACATCAAACGAATAACATTAGGAATATGAGTCAGAAAATAAGAATAAAATTAAAATCTTACGATCATAATTTGGTTGATAAATCGGCCGAGAAGATTGTAAAAACCGTAAAAACTACGGGTGCGGTGGTAACAGGGCCAATTCCGTTGCCAACGAATAAAAAAATCTTTACAGTATTGCGCTCTCCGCATGTAAACAAGAAATCCAGGGAACAATTTCAACTGAGTTCTTATAAAAGGTTGCTTGATATTTACAGTTCATCGTCAAAAACCATAGACGCATTGATGAAATTGGAGTTGCCAAGTGGAGTAGAGGTGGAGATTAAAGTGTGATGATTTTATTTTTATGAGCCGGGTGGCCTGTAAAAATAAATATATCTCATCCCGAATTTGCTTCGGGATCTCAGGAAAGCAGAGCTTTCATTAACATGTCCCGCGCGTTTCGCAAAGGAAAAACGGAAAAGAATACATTCAGGATTGGAAGTGTTTTTTTCAATCCTGATTTTTTTAAATAAGTAATTTAATATTAATAAAACTATGTCTGGGTTAATAGGAAAGAAAATAGGCATGACCAGCATTTTTGACGAGAGCGGGAAAAATATTCCCTGTACCGTTATACAAGCTGGGCCATGTATAATTACCCAAGTCAGAACCAAAGAGGTTGACGGGTACGAAGCGCTTCAACTTGGTTTCGATGACAAAAAGACTGCCAATAAAGCTGCCACAGGGCATGCAAAGAAAGCAGGAGGTGCTGTAAAGCGCTCAGTTGTCGAATTCCAGGGATTTGAAGGAGAACACAAATTAGGTGATACAATTACTGTTGAACATTTTACTGAAGGAGAGTTTGTGGATGTTTCAGGAACATCTAAAGGTAAAGGTTTTCAGGGAGTAGTAAAACGACACGGTTTTGCAGGTGTGGGTCAGGCGACTCATGGGCAACACAACCGTTTAAGAGCTCCGGGTTCTATTGGTGCGGCGTCATATCCTGCGAGGGTTTTCAAAGGAATGCGTATGGCCGGAAGAATGGGTGGAGAGAAAGTTAAAGTAGAAAACCTGAGAGTCTTAAAAGTAGTAGCAGATAAAAATCTGCTTGTGGTAAAGGGAGCTGTTCCCGGTCACAAGAACTCTTATGTAATCATTCAGAAGTAATGGAAATAGCAGTTTTAGACATAAAAGGAAAAGAAACAGGAAGAAAGGCAAACCTTTCGGATGCTGTTTTTGCAATAGAGCCAAATAATCATGCTGTTTACCTCGATGTAAAGCAATATTTAGCTAATCAGCGCCAGGGAACTCATAAGGCTAAAGAACGCGCAGATATCTCGGGAAGTACCAGAAAGATTAAAAAACAAAAAGGTACCGGAACTGCTCGTGCAGGTAGTATTAAATCTCCTATTTTTAGAGGTGGTGGGCGTGTTTTTGGTCCAAGGCCAAGAAGTTATAGTTTTAAGTTGAACAAAAACTTAAAACGTTTGGCAAGAAAATCAGCTTTATCAATTAAAGCCAATGATAAAGCTATCATGATCGTTGAGAATTTTTCATTTGAAAGCCCTAAGACAAAGAATTTTATAGATTTTTTACAAGCTTTGGGAATTGAAAATAAAAAATCTCTTATAGTGTTGGGTGACTCGAATAAAAACATATATTTGTCCTCACGTAATTTAAAGGGCTCAGAGGTTGTAAGTAGTTCTGATTTAAGCACTTACAAAATATTAAACGCAAATAAGATTGTGTTTTTGGAAGGTTCCCTGGAAGGAATTGAATTGAATTTAAGTTAATGAACATTATGAGTATCTTAATAAAACCTATTATTACCGAAAAGGCTACGGCAGACAGTGAGTTGAATAACCGCTATTCTTTTGTAGTTAATAATAAGGCGAATAAGATTGAAATAAAAGATGCAGTAGAATCTGCTTATGGTGTTTCAGTTACTAAAGTTCGCACAATAAATGTCCGTCCTAATCGCAAAACCCGATATACTAAATCGGGTATGATTACTGGTAAAACTAGTGCTTTTAAGAAAGCGCTGGTACAGGTGGCGGAAGGTGAAACTATTGATTTGTATAATAATCTGTAAGAAATGTCAGTTAGAAAGTTAAAACCAGTTACCCCTGGTCAGCGTTTTAGAGTAGTTAATGGTTTTGACGCCATTACTACTGATAAGCCGGAGAAAAGTTTATTAGTTCCGAATAAAAAGTCAGGTGGTAGAAACAGTCAGGGAAAAATGACTATGCGCTATTTAGGTGGTGGTCATAAAAGACGGTACCGGATTATAGATTTTAAGCGCAACAAGCATGGAATACCTGCTACTGTTGCCTCTATAGAATATGATCCCAACAGAACGGCTTTTATCGCATTATTGAATTATCAGGACGGCGAGAAAAGATATGTTATTGCTCAAAACGGACTTCAGGTTGGGCAAAATATTGTATCCAGCAATGAAGTGGCAGCTCCTGAAATCGGAAATGCTATGCCTTTGGCTAAGATACCTTTGGGTACCATTATCTCTTGTATCGAGCTTCGTGCCGGACAGGGAGCTGTGATGGCTCGTAGTGCCGGAGCTTTTGCCCAATTAATGGCAAGGGAAGGAAAATACGCAACTATAAAATTACCTTCTGGTGAAATACGAAGAGTATTAGCTACTTGTATAGCTACTATTGGAGCTGTTTCCAACAGTGATCACCAATTAATGGTTTCAGGTAAAGCTGGTAGAAGCAGATGGTTGGGTAGAAGACCAAGAACAAGACCAGTAGCGATGAACCCTGTAGATCACCCAATGGGTGGTGGTGAAGGGAAATCTTCCGGAGGTCATCCTCGTTCCAGAAAGGGTATTCCTGCTAAAGGATTCAGAACCCGTTCTAAGACAAAGTCAAGTAATAAATATATTGTAGAACGTAGAAAGAAATAATAAAATATGGCACGTTCATTAAAAAAAGGACCTTACGTTCACTATAAGTTAGATAAAAAAGTTGCTCAAAATGTTGAGTCTGGAAAGAAAGCGGTTATCAAAACCTGGTCCCGCGCTTCTATGATTACTCCAGATTTTGTTGGGCAAACTATCGCGGTACATAATGGGAAGCAATTTATTCCTGTTTATATCACTGAAAATATGGTAGGTCATAAATTAGGAGAATTTTCACCAACCCGTTCTTTTAGAGGGCATTCTGGTGCAAAAAATAAAGGTAAAAGATAATTGAAGCTATGGGAGTTCGTAAAAGAGAAAGAGCAGAGCAAATAAAAGAAGCTAAAAAGCAGATAGCTTTTGCAAAGTTGAATAACTGCCCTACTTCACCAAGGAAGATGAGGCTGGTTGCCGATTTGGTTCGTGGGGAAAAAGTAGAAAGAGCGCTTCATTTATTGAAATTCAGTTCAAAAGAAGCATCACGTCGTTTGGAAAAGTTGTTGCTTTCGGCAATTGCCAACTGGCAGGCTAAAAATGAAGATGCCTCTATTGAAGACGCTGAATTATTTGTAAAAGAAATTCGTGTAGATGGAGGTAGTATGTTAAAAAGACTACGACCTGCACCACAAGGAAGAGCACATAGAATAAGAAAAAGATCCAATCACGTTACATTGGTGCTTGGAGCTAACAATAATACACAAAGCTAGAAAGAGAGTATGGGACAAAAAACAAATCCAATCGGAAATCGCCTTGGTATCATTAGAGGATGGGAGTCCAACTGGTACGGAGGTAACGACTACGGCGACAGATTAGCCGAAGACGATAAGGTTAGGAAATATATCCATGCCCGCTTATCTAAAGCGAGTGTATCAAGGGTGATAATCGAGAGAACCCTGAAGCTTGTAACCGTTACTATCACCACTGCAAGACCTGGTATTATTATTGGGAAAGGCGGGCAGGAGGTAGACAAGCTTAAAGAGGAACTTAAGAAAATTACCAACAAGGAAGTTCAAATCAACATTTTTGAAATTAAAAGGCCGGAACTCGATGCTCATTTAGTAGGATCAAGTGTTGCAAGACAAATTGAAAATCGTATTTCATATCGTCGTGCAATTAAAATGGCTATTGCGGCTGCAATGAGGATGAACGCCGAAGGGATCAAGATTGAAATCTCTGGTCGTTTAAATGGTGCTGAGATGGCACGTTCAGAATCTTATAAAGATGGAAGAATTCCTTTGTCAACTTTTAGAGCCGATATTGATTATGCTTTAGTTGAAGCCCATACTACCTACGGAAGACTGGGCGTGAAAGTATGGATCATGAAAGGTGAGGTATACGGAAAAAGAGAACTTTCTCCACTTGTTGGCCTGGCCAAAAAACAAGGAGGAAAAGCCGGTGCCGGACGAGGTGGTAGTAAATCACGTCGTAGAAAGTAATTTTTTAAAGTAAAGAAAAATGTTACAGCCTAAAAGAACAAAATATCGTAAACAACAAAAGGGGCGCATGAAAGGTGTTTCTCAGCGGGGACACAGACTTTCAAATGGTACGTTTGGGATTAAATCATTAGATTCTAACTTCCTTACTGCCCGCCAAATAGAAGCCGCACGTATTGCTGCAACCCGTTATATGAAGAGGGAAGGTGCATTATGGATTAAAATTTTTCCAGATAAACCTATTACAAAGAAACCTCTTGAAGTACGTATGGGTAAAGGTAAAGGTGCCGTGGAATATTGGGCCGCTGTTGTAAAACCCGGACGGATACTTTTTGAAATTGGAGGGGTACCTCAGGATGTTGCAAAAGAGGCCTTACGCCTTGCAGCTCAAAAACTTCCGGTAAAAACAAAATTTGTTGTTGCTAGAGATTATCAAGCTTAATTTATAACGTTATGAAACAATCAGAAGTAAAAGAATTCTCTGTTGCAGAATTACAGGAAGAGCTTGGAAAATCAAGAAAAGCATATTCAGACCTACAAATGGCTCATGCAGTTTCGCCATTAGAGAACCCAATACAGTTAAGAGCTGTTAGAAGAACCATAGCGAGACTCGCTACAGAGTTAAACCAAAGAGAGCAACAATAAGTGTTATTCTGCTGAAAAATGGAAAAAAGAAATTTAAGAAAAGAGCGTATAGGTGTAGTTACTAGTAGTAAAATGCAGAAATCAATCGTGGTTTCTGAAGTTAAAAAAGTAAAACACCCTATGTATGGAAAATTCGTTTTAAAAACGAAAAAATATGTAGCGCACGACGAACAAAACGACTGCAACGAAGGAGATACCGTAAAGATCATGGAAACAAGACCTTTGAGTAAATCCAAAAGTTGGAGATTAGTAGAAATAATTGAAAGAGCGAAGTAATTATGGTACAACAAGAGTCGAGATTAAGAGTAGCAGATAATACCGGAGCTAAGGAGGTTTTAACTATCCGTGTATTAGGAGGTACAAAGAAAAGATACGCTTCTGTTGGAGACAAAATTGTTGTTAGTGTAAAAGAAGCGACACCTAATGGAAACATTAAAAAGGGTGCAGCTTCAACAGCAGTTGTTGTTCGTACCAGAAAAGAGGTTCGCAGGCCAGATGGATCATATATCCGTTTTGATGATAATGCCTGTGTGCTTTTAAATCCAACTGGTGAAATGCGCGGAACTCGCGTTTTTGGACCGGTTGCCCGTGAACTTCGTGATAAACAATTCATGAAGATTGTATCATTAGCACCTGAGGTGCTTTAATACATTTTTAAGATGGCAAAGCTCAAAATAAAATCAGGAGATACTGTTCGTGTAATGACCGGTGATCATAAAGGTCAGGAAGGTAAAGTACAACAAATGCTTCTGGAGAAAAACAAAGCAATTGTGGAAGGTGTGAATATGGTTTCCAAACATGAGAAACCCAGTGCATCTAATCCGCAAGGAGGAATAGTAAAGAAAGAAGCTCCTATTCATATCTCAAATCTATCTCTTATTGATAAAAGTGGTGAAGCTACCAGAGTTGGATATAGAATAGAGGATGGTAAGAAAGTAAGATTTTCTAAAAAATCTAATGAAGTAATTTAGTTATGGCATACGTACCAAGACTTAAACAAGAGTACCAGGACAGAATAAAGTCTGCTCTTACAGAAGAATTCAGTTACTCCAATATTATGGAAGTTCCTAAACTTGAAAAAATAGTTTTAAGCCGCGGAGTTGGGGCTGCTGTAGCTGACAAAAAGCTTATTGACCATGCTGTTGATGAATTGACGGCTATTACCGGTCAAAAAGCGGTTTCAACTATATCTAAAAAAGATGTTGCTTCTTTTAAATTGCGTAAAGGAATGCCAATTGGGGCAAAAGTGACCTTACGCGGAGAAAGAATGTATGAATTTCTAGATCGTCTAATAACTTCCTCTTTACCACGGGTACGTGATTTTAGCGGGATTAGAGCTACCGGTTTTGATGGAAGAGGGAACTATAATTTGGGAATTACTGAACAAATAATCTTTCCGGAGATTGATATTGATAAAGTAAACAGAATATCGGGTATGGATATTACCTTTGTGACCACCGCCAGTACTGATAAGGAGGCAAAATCATTGTTAACCGAACTGGGATTACCCTTTAAAAAGAATTAATTATGGCTAAAGAATCAATGAAAGCCCGTGAGGTGAAGAGACAAGAAACGGTGAAGAAATATGCTGAAAAGCGGAAAGCTTTAAAAGAAGCTGGCGATTATGAAGGATTGCAAAAACTTCCCAAGAATGCCTCTCCGGTGCGTTTGCACAACCGCTGTAAGTTAACCGGAAGACCTAAAGGATATATGAGACAGTTTGGACTTTCCCGGGTAATGTTCAGGGAAATGGCAAACAAGGGATTAATTCCTGGTGTAAGAAAAGCTAGTTGGTAAAGAAATATTAATTGGATGAAGGTTCGGTTTCGACCGAAAACCACTTCCGCAAATTGAAATAGATGAATACAGATCCTATTGCAGATTATTTAACGAGAATTAGAAATGCTGTGGCTGCCAGCCATAGAGTGGTAGAAATACCAGCTTCTAATCTTAAAAAAGAAATTACTAAAATATTATTCGATCAGGGATATATTCTTAGTTACAAGTTTGATGATAGTACTGCTCAGGGTATTATTAAAATAGCTCTTAAATATGATAAAACTACTAAAGAGCCTGTAATTAAAGATATTCAAAGAATTAGTAAACCAGGTTTACGTAAATATTCCGGAGCCAATGAATTGCCCAGAATCCTTAACGGTTTAGGTATTGCTATTGTTTCTACTTCGCATGGAGTAATGACAGAAAAGCAGGCGAAAGCTGAGAAGGTTGGTGGAGAAGTCTTATGTTACGTATACTAATGCTTAAAAGACCAAAGAAATGTCAAGAATAGGTAAAAACCCAATTACAATACCTGAAGGCGTTACAGTAGACGTTAAAGACGGTCTGGTAACGGTGAAAGGAAAATTAGGAGAACTAAAACAGGAAGTTAAAGACATCAAAGTTTCAATTGAAGATGGTATAATTTCTTTTGACCGTTTCTCTGAGAAAAGTGAACAAAAAGCCAAGCATGGTCTTTATCGTGCCTTGGTTAACAATATGATTGAAGGTGTTTCAAAAGGATTTACAAAAGAACTGGAATTAGTAGGTGTAGGTTACAGAGCATCTAACCAGGGCCAGAAATTAGATTTGGCTGTGGGGTATTCCCATAATATTGTAATAGATTTGGCTCCTGAAGTTAACGTGGAAACTATTTCAGCTAAAGGTAAAAACCCGATAGTGAAACTTACTTCCTATGATAAACAACTTGTGGGACAAATAGCGTCAAAAATTCGTTCGTTCCGTGTGCCGGAACCTTATAAAGGTAAAGGGATTAAGTTTGTTGGAGAACAAGTTCGTAGAAAAGCAGGTAAATCAGCTTAATAAAGTTTAGATATGGCATTTTCAAAACAAAAAAGAAGAGATAAAATAAGAAAAAGTATTCGTAAGAATATTGCGGGAACCGAAAGCCGTCCAAGATTATCTGTTTACAGAAGCAATAAAGAAATTTATGCTCAAATAGTAGATGATGTTGAAGGTAAAACCTTAGCTTCGGCCTCTTCAAGAGATAAAGAAGTTTCTTCGGGAGAAGGAAATAAAATAGAGAAAGCTACTTTAGTGGGTAAAGCCATTGCTGAAAAAGCTTTAAAAGCAGGTATTGAAACCATTTCTTTTGACAGAGGTGGGTATTTGTATCATGGTAGAGTAAAATCATTAGCAGAAGGTGCTCGCGAAGGAGGACTAAAATTCTAAAAAGATATGTATCAAGATTATAAAAATGTAGAACTTGTAAAACCGGGCGGCCTGGAATTAAAGGATCGTTTAGTAGGTGTACAACGAGTTACAAAAGTTACAAAAGGTGGTAGAGCATTTGGTTTTTCTGCAATCGTAGTAGTTGGGGACGAGAATGGCGTGGTAGGCCAGGGATTAGGTAAATCCAAAGAAGTAGCCGATGCTATCTCAAAGGCTGTAGAAGACGCTAAAAAGAATTTAGTACGAATTCCTTTGCATAAGGGAACTTTACCACACGAACAAAAAGGTAAATATGGCGGAGCCAGAGTATTGTTATTGCCGGCTTCAACCGGTACCGGAATTATTGCGGGTGGTGCTATTCGTGCGGTATTAGAGTCTGTAGGAGTCCATGACGTATTGTCAAAAAACCAGGGATCTTCTAACCCTCATAATGTAGTAAAAGCTACCTTTGATGCTCTATTACAATTGCGTAGTGCCGATACTGTTGCTAAGCAACGCGGTATTTCATTAGAGAAAGTATTTAAAGGTTAATTTTAGGGAAAATGGGAAAGATAAAAGTAAAACAGGTTAAAAGTGCTATCAAACGCACTCAAACCCAAAAACGTACTTTAGAGGCACTTGGACTTAGAAAAATGAATCAGGTAGTAGAACACGAGAACACACCAAATATTCTTGGTATGGTAAATAAAGTAAAACACTTAGTTTCTTTAGAAGAAACAAAATAATAAATTCATATGGATTTAAGTAACTTAAAACCTGCAAAAGGTTCAGTTAAAAGTAATACCCGTATAGGTCGGGGCGAAGGTTCAGGAAAAGGTGGGACTTCCACCCGTGGGCATAAGGGGGCTAAATCGCGTTCTGGTTATTCCAGGAAGATTGGATTTGAAGGTGGCCAGATGCCACTTCAGCGCAGGGTTCCTAAATTTGGATTTACCAATATAAACCGTAAGGAATATCAGGGAATCAATCTTGATATCCTTCAGTCTTTAGTAGATGAGGGTAAGATAAAAGATACTGTTGATATGGATGTTTTAATCGAAAATAGGTTGGTAAGGAAAAACGAGCTGGTTAAAATATTAGGTAGAGGTGAGCTAAAAGCTAAGTTGAAAATATCTGTTCATAAGTTTACGGCCTCAGCAAAAGAAGCTATTGAAGCTGCCGGAGGTGAAGTAGTTACTTTATAATAGATAACCAATGAAATTCATCAATACTCTTAAAAATATTTGGAAAATTGAGGATCTAAAAAATCGTATTTTAGTGACCCTTGGTTTATTATTGGTTTATCGTTTTGGAGCACAAGTGGTGCTTCCTGGTGTTGACGCTTCGCAGCTGGCAAATCTTGCAAGTCAAACGGAAGGCGGCCTGTTGGGTCTTCTTAATGCGTTCACGGGTGGAGCATTCTCTAATGCATCTGTATTTGCCTTAGGGATTATGCCCTATATTTCGGCATCTATTGTTGTTCAATTAATGGGTATTGCCGTTCCGTACTTGCAAAAACTTCAGAAAGAAGGAGAAAGTGGTAGAAGAAAAATAAACCAGATTACCCGTTGGCTAACTATAGCTATTACGTTGGTACAAGGGCCGGGATATATTTACAATTTATTCGCAACCTTACCTCAGGAAGCTTTCATGCTGGGTAATACGGTAACTTTTGTGGCATCATCGGTAATAATTTTAACCACCGGAACGATATTCGCGATGTGGTTGGGAGAAAAAATTACAGATAAAGGAATTGGTAACGGAATTTCATTATTGATTATGGTTGGTATAATTGCCACCTTACCACAAGCCTTTATTCAGGAATTTACTTCAAGGGTTTTCGAATCCAACGGAGGTTTAATTATGATTCTTATTGAATTGGTCATTTGGTTCGCTATTATCTTAGCATCGGTAATGCTGGTTATGGCTGTGCGACAAATACCGGTACAATATGCAAGGAGAACCGCTTCAGGAGGTTATGAGAAAAATGTTTTTGGTTCAAGACAATATATACCATTAAAACTAAATGCGTCGGGGGTAATGCCTATTATATTTGCACAGGCGATTATGTTTATACCGGCAGCTGTGGCAGGTCTGTCAGAATCTGATGCGGCTCAGGGAGTAACAGCAGCTTTTAGCGATATATTTGGTTTCTGGTACAATTTAGTGTTTGCTTTATTAATTATAGTTTTTACTTACTTTTATACGGCAATCACTGTACCCACAAATAAGATGGCCGATGATTTAAAACGCAGTGGTGGTTTTATTCCGGGTATCCGTCCGGGATCCGAAACAGCCGATTTTTTAGATAGAATAATGTCTCAAATCACGCTTCCGGGATCTATTTTCCTTGCTCTCATTGCAGTGTTCCCTGCAGTAGTAGTACAGTTATTAGGTTTGCAACAGGGCTGGGCCTTGTTTTTTGGAGGCACATCGCTTTTAATTATGGTTGGCGTTGCAATTGATACTATGCAGCAGGTAAATTCATATTTACTTAACAGGCATTATGATGGTTTAATGAAAACAGGTAAGAACAGAAAAGCAGTAGCTTAATTATGGCAAAACAACCGGCAATTGAACAGGACGGAACTATTATTGAAGCATTATCTAATGCTATGTTTCGGGTGGAGTTAGAGAATGGTCACGTTGTGACAGCACATATTTCGGGAAAAATGCGAATGCATTATATCAAATTATTACCCGGAGATAAGGTAAAATTGGAAATGAGCCCTTATGATTTATCAAAGGCACGAATAACATATAGATACTAATAGAAAGAAATTGAGCTATTTAAAATTTTTTCAATACTTTTGCAATCTGAAAAATTATTATAGCCAGCTCCAAAATGTGAAAATTCTATGCATTTCGGAAATACAAAAAAAGAAAACGGATGAAAGTTAGAGCATCAATAAAAAAGAGAAGCGCCGACTGTAAGATTGTTCGCAGAAAAGGCAGACTTTACGTAATTAACAAAAAAAATCCTAGATTTAAACAAAGACAAGGCTAATTATGGCAAGAATTGCAGGTGTTGATATACCAAAACAAAAGCGGGGAGTTATAGCATTAACCTATATCTTCGGAATTGGCAAAAGTAGGGCACAAAAGATCCTTCAAAACGCCAAAGTAGATGAGAGTACAAAAGTTTCGGATTGGAGCGATGATGAAATTGGGAGAATTCGTGAAGCTGTTGGAGATTACAAAATCGAAGGAGAATTACGTACTGAGGTTCAAATTAGTATTAAACGTTTGATGGATATTGGATCCTACAGAGGGATCAGGCACAGATCTGGTCTTCCGTTAAGAGGTCAACGTACCAAAAACAATTCGAGAACCAGAAAAGGAAGAAGAAAAACAGTTGCTAATAAGAAAAAAGCAACTAAATAATAAGTAAGTAAGATGGCAAAGTCAACTCAAAAAAAGCGGAAGGTAATCGTTGAGTCAAATGGAGAAGCACATGTTACTGCTTCTTTCAACAACATTATTATTTCGTTAACCAATAAAAAAGGAGATGTAATTTCCTGGTCATCGGCCGGAAAAATGGGCTTTAGAGGTTCTAAGAAAAATACTCCTTATGCTGCCCAGTTAGCTGCCGAAGATGCATCTAAAGTGGCACACGAAGCCGGTTTACGTAAAGTGAAAGTTTTTGTGAAAGGACCTGGAAATGGCAGGGAATCTGCTATTCGTTCTCTTCATAACAGTGGTGTTGAAGTAACTGAGATTATTGATGTTACACCATTACCACACAATGGATGTCGTCCTCCAAAAAGGCGTAGAGTTTAATATAAATAAGTATAACAAAAAAAGGATCAAGATTATCGAAGGACAGTGACCTTAATTCATAATCCCTTTTTAATAAATTTAGAGTAAATGGCAAGATATACTGGTCCAAAGACAAAAATAGCACGTAAGTTTGGCGAAGCTATTTTTGGAGACGATAAATCTTTTGAAAAAAGAAATTATCCTCCGGGGCAACACGGGAATACGCGTCGCCGCGGTAAGAAATCTGAATATGCTATCCAGTTAATGGAAAAGCAAAAAGCAAAATATACTTATGGTATTTTAGAGCGTCAGTTTAGAAATATGTTTGAAAAAGCAACCAGAGCTCAGGGAATTACCGGTGAGGTGCTTCTTCAATTGTGTGAATCACGATTAGATAATGTGGTTTACCGAATGGGAATCTCTCCTTCAAGAAGAGGTGCAAGGCAAATGGTTTCTCACAGGCACATTACAGTAAACGGTGAATTGGTAAATATACCTTCTTACCAATTAAAACCTGGTGATGTTATTGGAGTAAGGGAAAAGTCAAAATCTTTACAGGCTATTCAGGATTCTCTTTCAGGTTCAGATAATGTATATGAATGGATTACCTGGAATAACGAAACTAAACAAGGAACTTTTGTTTCTGTACCTGGAAGAATACAAATTCCGGAAAATATAAATGAACAATTCATCGTCGAATTATATTCGAAATAATAATTCACAGAAGTCGTAATATGGCAATACTAAATTTTCAGAAGCCCGATAAAGTTATAATGATTGATTCCACCGATTTCGAGGGGAAATTTGAATTTCGCCCTTTGGAACCCGGATATG
>JAGXIG010000093.1 GCA_024635815.1 Salegentibacter sp. | reverse complement strand
GTTAGGGCGGTAGCGATAATTGAAAGTGAACCTCCGTTTTCAATATTACGGGCAGCACCAAAGAATCGTTTTGGTTTATGCAGGGCGTTGGCATCTACACCACCACTTAAAACCTTACCACTGGCAGGTTGTACGGTGTTATAAGCACGAGCTAGACGCGTAATAGAATCCAGAAGGATTACTACATCGTGACCACATTCTACCAAACGTTTTGCTTTTTCGAGTACGATATTGGCAACTCTAACATGTTCGTTAGCTTCCTTATCGAAAGTAGAAGCCACAACTTCACCACGTACATTACGCTGCATATCGGTAACTTCTTCAGGGCGCTCATCAATTAGTAAAACTATTTGATAAACTTCAGGATGGTTGGCTGCAATTGCATTAGCAATATCTTTTAGCAACATTGTTTTACCAGTTTTAGGTTGGGAAACAATCATACCACGCTGGCCTTTTCCAATAGGGGAAAAGAGATCCATAATACGGGTAGACATACTGCTTTGCTTTTCAGCAATATTGAATTTTTCCTTAGGGAAAAGCGGAGTTAAGTGTTCAAAAGAAACACGGTCTCTCACTACCTGAGGATCTAATCCGTTAATTTTGTTAATCTTGATTAAAGGAAAATACTTTTCACCTTCTTTTGGTGGTCTTATCTGGCCTAAAACAGTATCTCCGGTTTTTAATCCGAATAAACGAATTTGCGATTGCGATACATAAATATCATCTGGAGAAGTAAGGTAATTGTAATCTGAAGATCTTAGGAAACCATAATTGTCCTGCATAATATCCAGAACGCCTTCACTCTCTATAATCGCGTCAAATTCGTAATCTGGTTCGCGGTAGCGGTTTCGCCCATCACGGTTACCGGCATCGCGGCTTCCATTATTTTTGTTACTACTATTACTGCGAGTATCTTTTTTCTGATCGCGAGGATTGTTTTTACCTGATTGAGATGAATTATTGTTGTCTTCCCTAGGTTTTTGTTCCTGCTTTCTAGGTTCCCTGGGTTTTGCCGGGACATCTTCTTTTTTAGGAGAAGTGCTTTCCTTTCTCACAGGGCGGGCCTCTTTGGTCTCTGCAGTTGCAGCAGCCCTTGTTGGTTTTTTATTGCTTCCTATTTTGCCAGCTTTTTTTGGCTGTGGTTTTTCTGAAGTTTGACTATGCGCATCACTTTTTGGAGTTTCCTCTTTTTTAGTGTCGTCGGTTAGCGCTTCTTTCGCCTTTTTAGGGTTGGCAGCCTGATAGTCCAGGATTTGATATACGAGATCTAATTTTTTTAAAGTCCGGAATTTTGGGACGTTTAAAGATTTAGCGATATCCTGTAGCTCAGGAAGCTTTTTAGCTTTTAATTCTGAAATTTCAAACATGAATAATTGAAAATAAATTTGTGTTTGGGTTGATTGTTAAACTTCTCGAGGAAGAATCGAAAAAATTTGGAGACTTAAGTAACCTGTTTTGAATTGGTTACGAAATGTTCCTGCAAGTATACAACTTTATTTTAATATTTTAAATAGCATTTCTAAAAAGAATCTTTATTTTTGTTCGCGAATTCCACAAGAAGTTATGCTACAAAGAATACAAACAGTATATTTACTTATCGCTGCCATTATTAGTGCCGGACTTATTTTTGTTTTCTCATTATGGGAAAATTCAGAAGGAGTGGCGATGTATGCACAAGATTATCTTACGGTTTTTATTGCATTTCTTGCTTCAGGTTTATTATCTTTGGTGAGTATTTTTATGTTCAAAAACAGAAAGCTTCAATTTGTATTGGGGCGTCTAAATATCTTATTAAACTTTTTTTTACTAGGAGTGTTTGTTTATTGGTCGCTAAGTGTACCTGGAGAAATGGATATTTCAGAGAAGGGTATTGGGATGTTTCTTCCTATCATTTCTATCGTTTTTCTTGTTTTGGCCAATAAGGCCATTAAAAAGGACGAAGATCTCGTAAAATCTGTGGACCGATTACGATAAGCCTATCATCTTAGTAGTATTAGTGCGTGAAAACCCGAAGTGAAAACTTCGGGTTTTTTAGTTTTTATAAGTTAAGCTAAATCATTAATAACCTGCCACTAATACAAGAATCCTTTGTGGTTTTGTATCTTATTTTTTCGTCATTATGAGCGACGCAGGAGCGTGGTAATCTTTAGATTAAAAACTTTCATGGAATTAAAACAGATTTCTTCAGTCGCGCCTCCATCGAAATGATGAGGAGTTTTGAGCTGCATACTGCCTACTGAGACGGCACACTTGAAAATAAGACTGCGCATTGAAAACTGCGACTGCCAACTAAAAACTGCCTACTTACTTTTCAATTCAATGACTTCAAGATCAGAAATATTTTCATTTTCAATTTTAAACCTAAGCATGGTCCGTTTCTTATGAAACCCCTGTTTTCCTGCGGCACCAGGGTTCATATGCAGTAAACCTAAATTTTTATCGTTCATTACCTTTAAAATATGGGAATGCCCGCTAATAAAAAGTTTTGGTGGGTCCTGTTTTATTTGATCCCGAATTGCGGGAGAATATCTACCCGGATATCCTCCAATATGGGTGATCCAAACATCTACTCCTTCACATTTAAAACGCTGGTGAAGCGGAAACTCCTTTCTTATCTCTGCATCGTCAATATTACCGTAGACGGCCCTTAAGGGTTTTATCTTTTTTAATTCATCTGAAACATCGGTAATACCAATATCGCCGGCGTGCCATATTTCATCGGCTTTCCCGGCGTAATGCAGGATTCTTTCGTCTATATGACTATGGGTATCACTTAGCAAGAGTATTTTTTTCAAATCTGAAATATTTTATTTAGAAAAATCATTTTAAAACCTATGCTTTCAAAGGATTTAAGCTTCTAATAAATGCCTTATCTTTGCAGTTCGCAAATATAAAAATAAAGAAGTCGGTTGAGGTATTTTTTAGAACTGTCATATTTTGGAAAAGCTTATCATGGTTGGCAAAATCAGCCAAACGCGATTTCGGTTCAGGAGGAAATAGAAAATGCAATTTCAGTGGTTTTTCAGCATAAAATAGATATTGTTGGTGCGGGAAGAACAGATGCTGGCGTGCACGCAAAACAGATCTTTGCACATTTTGATGTTGAAGAGGAATTACAAAAGGAAGCTTTTCAGTTTAAAATGAATTCATTGCTTCCGGCAGATATCGCATTGAAAGATGTTTTTAAAGTAAGATCAGATGCTCATGCTCGCTTTGAAGCTTTAAGCCGAAGTTATGAATATCATATTGTTCAGCAGAAAGATCCGTTTTTGGAAGATAGAAGCTACTTTTTAAAGAATAGGCTGAATGTTGAAAAAATGAACCAGGCTGCAGAAATCCTAAAGGATTATACTAATTTTAAGTGTTTTTCAAAGTCTAAAACCGATGTAAAAACTTATAATTGCAAGATTTCTGAAGCAGTTTGGAAAACAGAAGGTGAAGTGTTGGTTTTTCATATTTCAGCCGACAGATTTCTAAGAAATATGGTGCGTGCAATTGTAGGAACTTTGCTGGAAATTGGTTTTGGTAAACAACCCGTAGAAAGTATGCACGAGATTATTAAAAGTAAAGATAGGAGCAGGGCAGGGACTTCGGTGCCGGCAAAGGGACTTTATCTAACCCGGGTTACTTATCCTGAAATAGCAATAAAATAATGGCATCTAAAACCGGTAATGCATTCGATTTCAATTTGTTTAAGCGCTTGCTTAAATACACCAATCCTTACAAGGCAACTTTTTACTTTGTGGCGGTTGCGGCTATTTTGCTTTCATTTTTCGCCGTTTTAAGACCATATTTATTAAAGGTTACTGTAGATGATGCGATTACTCCCCAAAATTATGATAACCTTGTTTTTTATGTAGGCCTTATGGCCGGGGTTTTATTGCTGGAAGTTATTTTTCAGTTTCTTTTTGTGTATTTCGCCAACTGGCTGGGACAGGAAGTGGTGCGCGACCTTCGTGTGAACTTGTTTAAACATATGCTCGGTTTTAAAATGACTTATTTCGATAAGTCGGCGGTTGGGCGTTTGGTAACACGGGCGGTGAGCGATATTGAAACTATTGCGAGCATTTTTAGTCAGGGGCTTTTTATGATTATCAGCGATATCCTAAAAATGTTGGTGGTAATCGGGTTTATGTTTTATCAGAGCTGGCAGTTAACCTTGTTAGTTTTGACTGTGCTTCCGTTAATTATGTACGCTACGCGTGTTTTTCAGAAGAAAATGAAGATTGCTTTTGAAGAAGTAAGAACCCAGGTTGCCAATCTAAATACCTTTGTTCAGGAGCGAATTACGGGAATGAAGATCGTTCAGCTTTTTACCCGTGAAAAAGCGGAATACAATAATTTTAAGGAAATAAACAGCAAACACCGCGATGCCTGGGTGAAAACGGTTTGGTATAACTCAATTTTCTTCCCTATTGCTGAAATGGCTACTTCCATAACCATTGGTTTAATCGTTTGGTACGGTGGACTTCGGGCTGTGGCCGACGATGGCATTACCCTGGGTGTGATTATCGCTTTTATTGAATTGTCTCAGCTACTCTTTAGACCGCTGCGCCAGATTGCTGATAAGTTTAATACCCTGCAGATGGGAATGGTGGCTGCGAACCGCGTTTTCGGAATTTTGGATACCGAATCCTCAATTAGTAATGAAGGGAAAATTGAAGTAAAGGACCTCAAGGGCGAAATAGAATTTAAGGATGTTCATTTTAGTTATACCGATGATGAAGAAGTGCTGAAAGGTGTTTCCTTTAAAGCAAATCCCGGGGAGACCATTGCGATTGTTGGTGCTACCGGAGCCGGAAAATCTACGGTGATAAATTTGCTGAATCGGTTTTATGAAATAAACAGCGGGCAAATTCTGGTGGACGGAATTGATATTAAAGATATTACGCTGGAATCGCTGCGTTCTGAAATAGCAGTTGTTTTACAAAATGTTTTCCTTTTTGCCGATACCATTTTGAGTAATATTAATCTTAATAATCCCGATATTACGGAAGAAGAAGTGATTAATGCCGCTAAGCAAATTGGTATCCACGAGTTCATCAGTACGCTGCCTAACAGCTATCATTATAATGTAAAGGAACGCGGGGCGATGTTATCATCGGGCCAGCGCCAGCTTATTTCCTTTTTACGTGCTTATATGAGCAATCCCAGTATTTTAGTTTTGGATGAAGCAACTTCTTCTGTAGATACTTACAGCGAAATCCTTATCCAGGAAGCAACCGATAAGATCACTAAAGGCCGAACTTCTATAGTGATAGCTCATAGACTGGCCACCATTAAAAAAGCCGATAAGATTATGGTGATGGATGCCGGTAAGATAGTAGAGGTAGGTACTCACACCGAATTGCTTCAAAAGAAAGATGGGTATTACAAAAACCTATACGAAGTCCAATTTATGGCAGAAGAAAGTATATAGAGGTTAACGAAGATCTTCTTTAATTTTTTCAATAAGTTCCTCGTTGCTTTCAAACATTACAAATTCACCATCCCGTACATAAGAAATTTGTCCGGTTTCTTCGCTCACTATCAGGGCCAGGGCATCGGTTTTTTCAGTAATTCCAACAGCGGCGCGGTGGCGTAACCCAAATCTCAGTGGAATAGATCTATCGTTTGAAACCGGTAAAATAACCCTGGTAGCAGTTATTTTGTTGTCTTCTATCACCATCGCACCATCGTGGAGTGGTGAATTTTTATAAAAAATAGATTCTATAATTGGTTGATTAAGTTCAATATTCATGTCGTCTCCAGAGTTCTTAACAAAATCCAGATTCGTATTTTTTTGAATAATAATAAGGGCCCCGGTGTAACTTTGTCCCATTGCTTCACAAGCCGAAATGATATCTTCTACATTTGTACTGGTTTCCAGATCTCCTTTTAGAAAACGCAATTGTGTAAAGAATTTTCCTTTTTGAGTAAAATTGGTAGAACCAATCATTAAAAGGAATTTCCTGATTTCCTGCTGAAAAACTACGATTAAGGCAAACATCCCCACGCCGATGAACTCACCAAGAACACTGCTTAAAAGCTCCATTTGAAGCAATTGCGTAAGGCTCCCCATTAAGTAAATAATCACGATCCCGATAAAGATATTTACCGCAACCGTTCCTTTTACCAGCTTGTATAAATAATACAGCAGTAGGGCTACAAATACAATATCCAGGGCATCGAGAAAACGAAGGTTTATTATATCCAAATTAGCGGGGTTTTGTGTAAAAATAGAAAATATGCGGCTACTTATTAAGTTCTACGTATAATTTAGTGCATTCTACCGCTTCTTTTACATCGTGAACCCGTAAAATGGAAGCGCCTTTACTTAAAGCGATACTATTTAGAAAAGTAGTGCCATTCAAAGCTTCCTGCGCTGAGGTATTTAGGGTTTTATAGATTAAAGATTTTCGTGAAAGTCCTGCTAAAATGGGGAGTTCTAAAGTTTTGAAGAGCTCCATTTTAGAAAGCAGTTCAAAATTCTGACTTATATTTTTTGCAAATCCGAAGCCGGGATCTACAATAAGATCGTTGATTCCTAATGTCCTAGCCGCATTTATTTTTTCTGAAAAATAAAATAAAATGTCCTGCACAAGATCATCATACTGGTTCAGGTCTTTCATAGTTTGTGGCGTACCGCGCATATGCATCATAATATATGGTACCTGGTGTTTCGCGACGGTTTTCATCATTTCGGGATCCAGGTTTCCGGCAGAGATATCGTTTATTATTGCGGCTCCGGCTTCAATACTATTCTCGGCTACACTTGCTCTAAAAGTATCTACTGAAATTAATGTTTCCGGAAAATTTTTCAGTATTTTTTCTACTGCGGGAAGTACACGTTTCAGCTCTTCTGTTTCTTCAACTTTTGGAGCGCCGGGCGGAGTGCTATAACCACCAACATCAATAAAATCGGCGCCCTCTTTTAGCATTTGTTCTACTTGTTTCAGGATGTCTTTTTCCAAAGTTTTTCGACTTTCAGCATAAAAAGAATTAGGAGTGGTATTTATAATTCCCATCACTTTTGGGCTGCTAAGATCTATAAGTTCACCTTTGCAATTTATGGTCATTTTTTATCTGTTTTTCTGAAGTTGAAAGCGATAGTTTTTAAAGCTTACTTCAGAATTTATAAAATGCGGTTTTAGTATCTAAAATATTTGCACGAAATTTACGCAAATTAGATCTCTTTTATGCAGAATACCTCAAAACAGTATGACGCGGTAGTAGCTACCTGTCGCAGCCTGTTTATTAACAAGATGAAAGATTACGGAAGCGCCTGGAGAATTCTTAGGCTGCCGTCACTTACCGACCAGATTTTTATTAAAGCCCAGCGAATAAGGAAACTTCAGGAAAATGAGGTGAGAAAAGTAGATGAAGACGAAAAATCTGAATTTATAGGAATTATCAATTATTCTGTGATGGCTTTAATCCAGTTGGAGAAAGGCGTGGTTGCCCAGCCAGATCTTGGAGTAGAAGAGGCTACAGAATTTTATGACGAAAAAATTGCTGAGACCAAATCTTTAATGATGAATAAAAATCACGATTACGGCGAGGCCTGGCGCGATATGAGGGTTAGTTCTTTAACCGATCTAATTATTCAGAAATTATTGCGGGTAAAGCAGATTGAAGATAATAAAGGGAAAACCCTGGTGAGTGAAGGGATTGATGCGAATTACCAGGATATGATAAATTATTCAATTTTCGCGATGATTCTTATAAACGAGAACGAAGCATAGATTTTCAAAATAAATTAAGCATTTTTTAAACAAAACAGAATGAAATTATTGGTAGGAATTTCCAGGGTACTGGTTGGCGTGTTATTTATTTTTTCAGGATTTATAAAACTCAACGATCCACTGGGATTTTCTTACAAGCTCCAGGAATATTTTAGTCCAGAAGTTCTGGGGCTTGACTTTTTGGTCCCTTATTCCCTAGTGATCGCCATTATTTTAGTGGTTTTTGAGCTGGTGGTGGGGATTATGATTTTAATAGGATACCTGCCTAAATTCACGGTTTGGAGTCTGCTGTTAATGATCGTTTTCTTTACGTTCCTCACGTTTTACTCCGCTTATTTCAATAAGGTGACAGATTGTGGGTGCTTTGGGGACGCGATCCCGTTAACGCCCTGGCAGTCTTTCATAAAAGACGTGATTCTGCTTATTTTTATATTAATACTTTTCTTTAACCGAAAACTGATCACTCCGTTTTTAAACCCTATTTCGCATCGCTGGATCATTTTTTTGTCCTTCATGCTTTCTTTCTGGTTTGCCTATCACGTGCTTATGCATTTGCCGGTTTTCGATTTTAGAGCTTATAAGATTGGAAATAACATTAAAGAACTTATGCAGGTGCCCGAAGATGCCCAAAAAGGAGTTTATGAATATGAATGGACCTTTAATCATAATGGAGAAGAAGTTACGGTGACTACCGATGGAAGTTATCCAAACCAGGAAGGGGAATTTGTTGGAGTGGAAACTACGATGATTGAGGAAGGCTATGTGCCGCCTATTCAGGATTTTGAAATAGAAGCAAATGGCGAGGTTGTGACTGATCAAATTCTTGATGCGGAAAAGCTTTTTATGATTGTGGCTTATGATCTTTCCCATACCGAGCAGGAAGGTTTTAAAGCTATCCAGAAACTTGCTGCAGAAGCTGAAGAAAAAGGCTATAAAGTAGTTGGCTTAACCGCTTCAAATGATGAAGATCAAGAGAAAATACGCAACAATTTCAAGCTCGATTTTGAGTTCTATCAGGTAGATAAGAAGGTTTTACAAACTATTGTAAGATCTAATCCCGGACTTTTGGTTTTAGAAAAGGGCACGATTACCCAGAAAAGGCATTGGTTCGATGCTGAGGATATAAAATTATAAATCATCCTTAAGGTTTTTTAAAATATTGGTAAAAAGCCAATCTTCAGTTGGCTTAGGCGCAGCTATGTTTATTCTTATCGATATATTTGTAGG
>JAGXIG010000092.1 GCA_024635815.1 Salegentibacter sp. | reverse complement strand
CCAGGGAAATAATAAAATTAATGACATCTTTTCCGGTAATTTCAGCGATAATAAAGATAAAGGCGAAGAGCCAAACAATAATCATCGCTACCTGAATATAACTTTCTACCGGTTTATCTTTAAAGGATTCTAAGGTCCTTAGGTAGTTTTTGGTGGCGCGTAAAAAGCTTCTAATAAGCCAAACGATAAGAAAGATGATATAAATATCTATTAGGAAAAAGAAAGCTTTAATTGCCAGCGGAAAATCTACTAAAATATAAGGAACAGCAAGATAAATAATGACTATGGGAAGGATTTGTCCTATATATTTTGGGAAATTAGTTTTAATAAGAAAATCGTCAAAAGTAGTTTGAGTTTTATTACTGAAACTTTTAAATGCCTCAATCACAAAATTTCTTATCAGGTAATTTAATCCGAGAATTAATAGAATTAGCACCAGGATATTTAAAAGTAAATTTAGATATAGCGCGAGCGTAGGATTTACACCCTGGTCTATTAGAAAAGTTTCAAAAAGACAAATAAGATTTTTAAATCCTTCCTCTATATTCATAGTTTAAAGATATTTTTTTTCAACATAAAATGGTCCGAAGGGCACCAGTGAGCATCCAAGTATTATTAGAAGTTCTTTAAAATTCCAGTTTAAGGGTTTAAATAACCATACAGCACCAAATACATAAGCGATAAAAAGTACGCCATGGGCCATTCCTACTTGTTGCACCATTTGTGGCATTTCCCAAATATATTTTAAAGGCATCGCGATAAAAAGTAATAATAAAAATGAAAGTCCTTCCAGGATACTCACGTATTTAAAAACATTTTTTTGCTTTTCTAAGGGCATAGTCTAAAATTTAGATTGCAAAGATAGTTTTTATAGATAATCTGGTATTTTTGAATGGACTTTTCCTTGAAATAATTAATCACTGGAATTAGTATGTTCTTAGCAGGTTTAACAAATTCATTTTTATTAATTTGCATACAAACAAAAATTAAAGACATGAGCTCTAAAATATTGGTGACCGGCGGACTTGGATTTATAGGTTCTCATACGGTTGTCGCGCTTCAGGAACAGGGTCACGAAGTGGTGATTATTGATAATCTGTCTAATTCTTCTATAGATGTGCTGGCGGGGATTACCAAAATCACCCAAAAAAACCCAGCTTTTGAAAATATAGATCTTCGGAATAAAAAGCAGGTAAAAGAATTTTTTGAAAAGTACCCGGATATAGAAGGGGTAATTCATTTTGCTGCATCTAAAGCTGTCGGTGAAAGTGTAGAAAATCCGTTATTATATTATGAAAATAACCTCGCTAGTTTAATTTACCTGCTTCAGGAGCTACAACTCAAGGAAAATGCTTATTTTATTTTTAGCTCTTCCTGCACAGTTTATGGCCAGGCCGATAGTTTACCTATTACCGAAAATGCTCCCATTAAAAAAGCTGAATCCCCTTACGGAAACACCAAGCAGATAGGAGAGGAAATTATTATTGATACAGCCAGGGTCAATAAAAATTTTAAAGCGATTTCCCTTAGATATTTTAATCCAATAGGAGCGCATCCTTCAGCTGAAATAGGAGAATTACCAATTGGAACCCCACAAAATTTAATTCCGTTTATCACGCAAACTGCCATTGGCAAAAGAAAAGAACTTTCTGTTTTTGGAGACGATTATCCAACACCAGACGGGACCTGTATAAGGGATTATATTCATGTGATGGATCTGGCAAAAGCGCACGTAGTTGCTTTGGAGAGGCTTCAGCAGAATAAAGAGAAAAACAATTTTGAAGTTTTTAACCTGGGAACTGGAAAGGGAAGTTCTGTTTTAGAAGTCATTAATTCTTTTGAACGTTCTACAGGCGAAAAACTACCTTATAAAATTGTAGACCGAAGAGAAGGCGATGTTGTTGCTGCTTATGCTGATACCCAAAAAGCCAATGAAGAATTAGGTTGGAAAACCGAAAAACAATTAGATGAAGCTTTAAAAAGTGCCTGGGATTGGCAAAAGGAAGTTGTAAGAAGGGAAGAAAAAGAGAATTAGTTTTCTCTGATATATAGGAAAAAATAAAGGTCTGGAAGTAAATTACTGCCAGACCTTTTTTATTTTCATATCAGTATACAGAAATTAATCTGAACCGTTTACTATAAATGCATGAATAACGCCCGGAATCCAGCCTAAGGCGGTTAGCAATAAACTTATTAAAAAGGTTACCCCTAAACCGTGTTTCATAAAAACAGCTAATGGTGGTAATAGAATATTTAGAATGATCGTTAACATAATTATCTTTTGTTGGTTATTTCATTCTAAATTACATAGAAAAACCAGTCCCAAGAATAGATTTAACGAGTTCTTGGTATTGGTTTAACAAAATATCATGCTTTGAATTTCCTATATCTGGCAAGCATAAATACATAAATACTATAGCAAACCAGTCCCGCGGCAACAAGTCCCATAAGCCAGGAGCCGTAATCTGAATCCTGTAAAAAAGAAAATGCATCAGTAGTTCCCTTCATATCTGAAGTATTAGATTCGATTGCCGCTCTTATAAAAATATAGGCCAAAACTCCAAAGAGAATTCCACGGGCAATTAAGCCAAGGTACCCCGTATTTTTAATGGTTTTTCTCTTCTTTTTGTCGGTGATGGAATCAAAACCGAAATCTTTTAGAAATTCCTTTGTTTTAGCTTTTTTAAACTGAGCAATACTGGCAATTACAAGACCTAATCCAATAATAGCAAAGACTACAACCCCAAGTGTTCCTGTAAGTCCGCCACCAGAACCACCCCCAGATGAGCCAGCGTTTATCAATTGCATAAAAGCAAAAACGGCAAGACCAAGATATAACAGTGCACTTATAAAATAAGCTACCCGTTTCCCTTTTCCTTCCTTGTCATCCCCAATATTTTCAGGATCCTGGATGGACTGAATAAACCGCCAGGCTGAATAACAGAGTAATCCCAAGCCAATTAAAACAAGTAAGACATTTCCAAAAGCTTGCTTTTCCAGAAATTCTATCACCTGTAAGTTGCTAGATTTTTGTCCGCCCATATTAAAAGCAGCGAGAAAGGTAAGTATTCCCATGATGCCATATACCGTAGCTTTAGCGAAATAGCCAACACGGGCCATCTTTTTCAATTTAGAATCCATTGTCCAAAATTAGTTGGTTAGTAAACTAAATTTACTTCATTGGACACAGAAAAAAGAAAACTTAGGAAAAATTTAAAGTTATACTCACAAAATGAGATCAAAAATAAGAAAGCAGATATGTTTCAAATTTTCGACGTACTTAATAGAATTTCTTGGGGACTCACTAGAAGTTAGTTACAACAAAACGAAATTATACCATTTCAAAAATAACAAGAGCATATAAGTAAAATCGTACGAAACGAAGTAATCCAAACATTAGATAACTGGGAAAAGGAAATCTTATGATTCCTGCGGCTATACTTGTCATTGCGAAAGGAATAGGCAATAAGGCTCCTACAATAATTAAAAACCCACCCCATTTTCGGGTGTTCTTAATATGCTGTGCTAATTTCACTTCAATAGCTTCGTGTACTGCTGGGATTTTTGTCATCCATCTCCCAATAAAATAAGAAACTACACCACCTAAATAGGAAGCGAGCGCTAATAAAGAAAGGAATAGAATAGGGCTTTCAGATTTCCCGGACCAGGCGATAAATAATTCAGGAGGGATTAATCCCAATAAAGATTCTGAAGCAAAGAATACACTAATAATTCCCAGTGGCGAATAAGTTTCGGTCACTGTTACCAGCATTTGCTCAATATCAAGAACCCAACGATCTATGGCTAATAGTGCTGCTACAAATAAAAGTATGGGTAAAATTGCCTTTTTTACGCTTTTCCAAACAAAAGTGTAAAAACCGGTATAACTATAATACTGGTGCAACAAGCGTATGCGCGACTTCTTTTTAGATTTCGCATCTTTCTTCATCAAACTCTCCTTTACCAATTTTCTTATTAAGGTATTTTAATAAGATTTTATGCCGATAATATTCAAATATCAGGCCGTATTACTTTTTCAAGCTACGAGCTAATTTTCTTCAGCATATTCATTGAAGGCGTTTACATACTCACGCAATTCAATTTCATTAACACGATTGGAAGGGTCGGCCATTAAGGATAGTAAATAATCCAGGCTTTCCTGGCCGGTTGTTTCTTCCTGTACCGGTGCTTCTTCTCCTTCTTCTACCGGATCATCTTCCGGGATTGCGATATTAAAAGAATCGTAAGCATCTACGTGTTCATAGGTTAACCTGATGGTTTTAGCCAACAAAGGCTGCCCTTCTTCTACTACAAGGGTTCTTAATTCTTTCAGGTCCTTAACCAAAGTATTGGTAATAATTCCGTTGCGCATTAAATCACGCTGAATCTTATTGAGTAATTGTTGGGCTTTAATATTGTTCAAGAGAATGTAATTTAATCAGGTTATACTATTTTTTGCAAATGTACTTCTTTCGTGGTTTTATAAAACATTTTAACAAAGAAATTAAGTCTAAATAAGGAACTCCGGATAAGCATAAAAAGTATGTTTTTAGAAAATTGTCTTTTGATCCGGTAAATCCCGTGGTATTAAATCCACTAATGAAAATGATATTTAAAATTAACAATATCTTAGTCCTTAAGATTTCAGCAAAATAGCATTGTTTAGTAGATTTAGCCTAATTAAAAAATAGAAATACTATGAGTTCATTAAAAGGAAAAGTTGCATTTATAACAGGTGGAAGCAAAGGTATTGGATATGGCGTTGCCCAATCTCTTTTAGATTTGGGAATGAAAGTGGCCATTACAAGCAGATCTAAAGATGCTGCTGAAAAAGCCGCGAAAGAATTAAGTGCTACCGATACTTTAGGATTGGAAGCCGATGTAAGAAATTATGAAAGTCAGCAGAAAGCTGTAAAAGCAGCAATAGATAAATTTGGACAACTTGATGTTATGGTTGCAAATGCCGGAATTGGGCATTTTGGATCCATAGACGAGTTATCCCCTGAAAAATGGCAGGAAACTATAGATACAAATCTAACCGGTGTTTTTTACAGCGTAAAATCCAGTTTGGACGCTTTGGAGAAATCTAAAGGATACCTTATCACTATTTCCAGCCTTGCCGGAACTAACTTTTTTGCAGGAGGTGCTGCCTATAACGCCAGTAAATTTGGCTTAACAGGCTTTACTCAGGCGGTAATGTTAGATCTTAGGCAAAAAGGAATTAATGTGAGTACCATTATGCCGGGTTCTGTAGCAACCCATTTTAACGATCATACGCCAAATGACAAAGATGCCTGGAAAATTCAGCCGGAAGATATTGGAGAATTAGTGGTAGATCTCCTTAAAATGAATAAACGCACCTTGCCAAGCAAGATAGAGGTAAGGCCATCGCAGCCACCTAAGAAATAAAGAATAGACAGTTTTAAAAAAGAGGTTTTGTAAGTTTAACTTATAAAAACCTCTTTTTTTGATGATGCATTTATCGTAATATTGCAATAAATAATTTAGAAAATGGGAGTTACAAAATCTGAAATATTCAGCCCTTTACAAAACGAACTGGCAGGATTAGCCAAAGTTTTAGGGCATCCGGCAAGAATTGCCCTTTTGCAGGAAATTATAAAATCTAAATCCTGCATTTGTGGAGATCTTGTTCAGGAGGTCGGCCTGGCGCAACCAACCATTTCACAGCATTTAAAAGAGCTAAAGAATATCGGACTTATTAAAGGAGATATAGAAGGCACCCGGGTTTGCTATTGTATCAATACCGAAAAATGGGAACAGGTAAAACAGCTCTTTATCACTTTTCTCGATTCGAATATTCCGGAAGGGGAGGGTTGCTGCTAATAGATACATAAATTGAACTGGTGTACCGCCTTTTGGTGTAAAAAATAGTTTTATCCTGAAAATTAGCAAATGACCGAAGTATACGATGTGATTATAATTGGGGGTGGCCAGAGCGGACTCGCTTGCGCTTATTATCTAAGGAGAACAAAGCTGAATTATTTAATTCTTGACGAGCAGGAAACCTGTGGGGGAGCCTGGCAAAAAACCTGGGATTCGCTCAGGCTTTTTTCCCCGGCCGATCATTCTTCGCTTCCGGGATGGCTTATGCCAAAAACAGAAGATGGTTTTCCACCAAAAGATCACGTTATTAATTATTTATGTAAATATGAAGAGCGCTATGCTTTCCCAATTAAACGGCCGGTTATCGTTGAAAATATAGAAAAGGAATCAGACGTTTTTCAAATTAAAACTTCAGCAGGTGATTTTTCAGCAAAGACGGTAATTTCGGCGACCGGTACCTGGAAACCTCCCTTTATTCCCAGGGTTAAAGGGATTGATATTTTTCGCGGAAAACAACTTCATTCAGCTCATTATAGAAATCCAGATGATTTTAAAAATAAAAATGTGCTTATTGTTGGCGAAGGAAATTCTGGCGCACAAATTTTAGCTGAAGTTTCAAAAGTTGCGAACACAAGTTGGGCTACTGTAAAGGATCCTGAATATTTACCCGATGATGTAGACGGTAGGGTGCTTTTTGATGTAGCTACGGCAAAATATAAAGCCGAAAAAGAAGGGAAGAAATTCAATCCTAAAGATTACAATCTTGGGAATATAGTTATGGTGCCCATTGTAAAAGAAGCCAGGGAGAGGGGAGTGCTGAAAACAAAAGGTAGTTTTAAGGAATTTACTGAAGATGGGGTGATCTGGGAAGACGGAAGCAAAGAAGAATTTGATGCTGTAATCTGGTGCACCGGTTTTCATTATGCTATGAGTCATTTAAAGAATATTGCAGATCTCGATGCTAAAGGCAAAAATACACCCGGACTTTGGTTAGTGGGTTATGGTGGCTGGACGGGTTATGCATCTGCAACTTTAATTGGAGTTGGACGAAGTGCTAGAGCCACTATTAAGGAGATTACCGAATTTCTTAAATAGTCCAGGAACCAGAAAAACAAAATATTTCACAAAAATTTTAAGAGCTTCTATAACTATTTATTGATGTATGTTAGGCTTTGCAGTTAAATGCATACTAAAAATCTAAAATTACTGGTATTGACCTACTCATTACGCTAGTTTTGATTAAAATCAAAAAAAAAAAATAGATATGAGTATTAAAGGAAAAACTATAATTATAACCGGTGCATCTAGTGGAATTGGAGAAGCTACCGCCAAAAAATTATCTCAGGAAGGTGCTAACGTAGTATTAAGTGCACGTCGTGAAGACAGGTTGAATTCACTAAAAGATGAGATTGAAAAAAATGGTGGAATGGCTTTAGTAGTTCCGGGAGATGTTACTAAAAAAGAAGATTTTAAAAAGATCGTTTCGGCAACTTTGGAAGAATTTGGAAGTATTGACGGAATTATAAATAATGCCGGTTTAATGCCACTTTCTTACGTTAAAAATCTTCATACCGATGAATGGGATAAGATGATAGACGTGAACATTAAAGGGGTAACAAACGGTGTAGCCGCGGTACTACCGACAATGATGGAACAAAAAAGCGGACACATTATCAATATTTCTTCAAGTGCAGGACATAAATACTATCCCGGTGGTGCAGTTTATTGCGCTACAAAGGCCGCAGTAAAAATGTTTAGCGAAGGCCTTAGAGCAGAATTAGCTCCTAACTTCGGAATTAACGTAACTTCTATTGATCCAGGTTTTGTATCTACCGAGTTAACTGATACCATTACCGATGACGAGATCAAGAAAGATATGGAGCCTATGTTTAAAGAATTAACTCCCTTGCAAGCGCAAGATATCGCCGATGCAATCTACTATTCTTTAAGTCAACCTAAAAGAGCGAATATCAACGATGTTTATATTATGCCAACTAACCAGCAACAATAGATATTTTAAAAAGAAGATTAAAAGTGGTTGTTCGGAAATTTTTCCAAACAACCACTTTTTTTATTTCCAGGTTAATAAGTATTGGAATTGCTTAAACTTCAACCACCATTTTTCCGGTATTTTTTCCTTCAAAAAGATCTAAAAATGCCTGAGGGGTTTTATCAAAATCTTTTACGATGGTTTCGTCATATTTTAGTTTTCCTTCACTCAACCATCCGGCAAGTTCTTTTATAGCGCTTTGAAATTCATCAAAATGGTTACGCACCAGAAAGCCTTTCATTAACGCACTTTTCTTAATTAAAATCCCTTCCAGTCGTGGTCCGGTGGGCATTTCTTTTTCGTTGTAAATAGAAATAGCACCACAATTAATAATCCGGGCAAAACGGTTAATATTCATCATAACCGCGTCAAGAATTTCTCCACCTACATTATCAAAATACACATCCACACCATCTGGGCACTTTTGTGCAATAGCTTTTTTCATATTTTCGGTAGTCTTATAATTAATGCCATCATCATAACCGAATTTCTCTTTAATATGATCAATTTTCTCGTCGGTGCCGGCAATTCCAATAACTCTACAGCCTTTAATTTTTCCAATTTGCCCTGCTACACTTCCCACGGCACCAGCTGCACCAGAAACTACCAGCGTTTCACCTTTTTCGGGTTTTCCGATATGTTTTATCGCTAAATATGCCGTTAAACCAGTTAACCCCAAAATACCGAGATATGCACTAGGCTTGGCCAAATTGGTATCAATTTTATTTAAATTTTCACCGGTATGGGTTTGAAATAGTTCCCATTTTAACATTCCACTTACCAGGTCACCCGCTTTAAAATCTTTGTTGTTGCTTTCAGAAACTTCAGCAACCAACATAGATTCTATGGGTTTATTGAGTTCAAATGGGGGGATATAAGATTCTTCATCCCGCATTCTTCCGCGTAAATAAGGATCTACTGAAATATATTTGGCCTTGAGTAAAATCTCTCCATTTTTTGGTGAAGTTTTTTCAATTTCGGTAATTTCAAAATCTGAAAGGGAAGGTTTTCCCTGTGGTCGGTTTTTTAAGAGTATGCTTTTATTCATTTTAATCTTATTTAATAATTTAAAAAGTAAACTGAAACCTAGACTCAAGTGGCGTCAATTGTGAAAATCTCACTTAGTAAATTACAGTTAAGTATAGAACCCTGCAACTCACGATTATTAATTTAAACTTAAATTCATTGTTTTGGTAAAGTTTTTAATCTGAAATAGCAAAATATTTCGAAGCAAGCCTGTGAGTTCGACAGAATCAAATCTCGCTTAGTGAGCAAATGTTATGATTTCTTAAAGGAAGCTTTGATACTCTATAATACAACGTAACTTTGCCCATATAAAAGCACAAGATTTGCCCAACATTATATCCAATTACTGGCAGGAATTCCTGAAATATCTAAGAAGCACCGACTTTTCCAAAGCTATGGTACTTACTGTAGCGATTGGTTCACCCGTAGGTGTTTTTATCTGGCTAGGGAATTTTGAGATAGGTGTAGTTCTGGCAATGGGGGCTTTATTGAGTTCGCCAAGTGATATCCCCGGAAGTTTTAGGCATAGAAATATAGGGGTGATTCTCGCGGCTTTGCTGGCGGGAATTGTTTCAATAATTATGGCTTATGCCTCAGCTTATCTTTGGTTGGTTTTACCGCTTTTAGGGATTTTAATGTTTGGGATTGCATATCTGGCGGTTTATGGTTTTAGGGCTTCTCTGGTCGCTTTTGCGGGATTGTTTGCCATTGTGTTGAGTTTCGCGAATGTTTCTACGGAAATCCTTCCTTGGGAACGCGGCCTGCTTATAACGGGCGGCGGTTTATGGTATCTGCTTTTAAGTAATCTCTGGACGTCCCTTAATCCAAAACAGCATACCGAACAACTTCTGGCCGAATGTCTTGAGCTTACCGCCAAATATCTAAAGACCAGAGCACATTTGCTTACCGAAACTGCTGAAAGGGAAAAACTTCAGAAGGAATTATTTCTGTTACAAACAGATCTAAACGAGAAACACGAAAGTCTTCGGAATTTACTCATTAACGCAAGACGTGCTTCAGGAAACTCTAATTATGCTCGAAAGCGACTACTGATTTTCATAGAACTAGTAGATATTTTAGAGTTGGCGATGGCTAATCCTGTAGATTATAATAAAATGGATGTAGTTTTAGAGGGCGACCGGGAGTTACTGGAACGTTTTAAAAAACTAATTAAAAAGATTGCGTTCCAGCTGAATGAAATTTCTGTAGTTATTGAAAAAAAGAAAAAATCTTCAACAAAAGAAATTCGGGAGTATTTAAAATCTATAGAGGAAAATTTCAAGGAAGTGCGGGTACTTATTTCTTCAGAAAATACCGAAAAGGCATTTTTACTTCAGAATTTATTCGATTATTTAGAAAAGCAGGGGCAAAAGATCAACACTATTGTTCGGGTCTTACATAATTTAGACACCAGGGAACCGTTGTTAATGAAAAACAAAGAAGTTTCCCAATTTATAACTCCGCAAGATTACGATCCCAAAACACTCGTTGAAAACTTTAATTTTGGTTCTCCAATTTTTAAGCATTCACTAAGGCTGGCTATTGTGATTTTAGTGGGTTTCAGTATTGGTTTATATTTTTCGCTTGAAAATGCTTACTGGATCATTCTTACCATCGTGGTAATTATGCGTCCTAATTACGGACTTACCAAAGACCGTTCTAAACAACGAATTGCAGGAACCTTAATAGGTGCCGTAATTGCCCTGGGAATTGTTTTTATAACAAAAAATCAGGTAGTTTATGGGATTCTCGGTCTCTTTTCTCTTACCCTGGCTTTTTCCTTATTGCAACGAAATTACCGTACAGCAGCTGTTTTTATAACCTTGAGTATTATTTTTATTTATGCGCTTTTAAAACCAGATGTCTTCAACGTGATCCAGTATCGGGTGATAGATACTGCTTTAGGTGCAGGTCTAGCTGCTTTAGGAAACCTCGTTTTATGGCCGGCCTGGGAGTCGCAGCATATTAAGAACGTAATTAAAGAAAGCATTAGCGCCAATAAGAAATACCTGGAAGAAATTGATAATTTTTACCATGAAAAAGGAACTTTGCCTACTTCCTATAAACTATCTAGAAAAAAGGCTTTTCTGGAAATGGGAAATTTAAGTGCTTCTTTTCAAAGAATGACACAGGAGCCAAAATTTAAACAAAAAGAATTAGGACAACTCTATAAAATTGTAGGTTTAAATCAAACTTTTCTTTCGGCTCTGGCCTCTTTGGGGACTTTTATTCAGAATCATAAAACCACTGCAGCTTCTAAAAATTTCGAAGTTTTTGTGTCCCATATTTGTACTAATCTTGAAAATGCCAGAAAAGGTCTTGAAGAATTTGAGGAATTAAAAGATCTTGATCCAGCGCGAACAGAAAAAGCGGCTTCAGCTTTGCTTAGAACATATAAAGAGTTGCTGGCAGAAAGTGAAAATCAATTAAAAAAAGGGCCACAAAAAAGCCATAAAGATGTGCAGCTGAGATTGCAGGAAGCCCAATTGGTAAGTAGCCAGGTTCAATGGTTACTGGAAATTTCAGAAAATCTTCAAAAAACCATTGCGAAAACAAAATTCAGCTAAATGAGTAAGCGCCAATTAAAAAAATACCTCCAGGAATTAGATAAAGAACAACTTGAGGATCAAATTATAGATCTTTACGAGCGATTTAAACCTGTAAAGGTCTTTTATGATTTTGTCTTTAATCCGCGGGAAGAAGAATTAATGCGCAAAGCTAAACTAAAGATATCCAAAGAATATTTTCCTGAAACCAGGCGCAAACCAAAAACCCGTAGGTCTGTGGCCCAGAAGGAAATCAAGCATTTTCAGCAACTCGGTGTAGAACCCCATTTAACTGCCGATTTGATGCTTTTTAATATTGAAATAGCCCAAACTTTTGCTAAAGAAAAAGGCAATTTAAAAGAGGCTTTTTGTAAAAGTATGTTCAAATCTTTTGAAGAGACCGTTAAATTTATTCTGAGAGAAGGAGTCCTGGCAGAATTCAAACTTAGAATCCTGAAAATAGCTACCGAAGCCGAAAACCAAAACTGGCCTAATGCGTATAGTTTTGAAAAAATTGAAATGCAATTTCAGAAAGCGCCGTAATTGTGTACTTTTGAGAAAATGAAAAGCTTCCTTCTTTTTTGTTTTCTTATAGTTTGTACTTCCGGTTATGCCCAATTAGGCTTTTGTGAAGGGAGCAAAGGCGATCCAATTTTTTATGAAGATTTTGAAACCACCTCACAATTACCTGCCGGCACTACCAACTATACCTATATTAATCAGGATCCGCAGGACGGGGAATATACGGTTTCCAGCCAGATAGGAAGTGTAATTACTTCGTGGCATTCGAGCTTGCCTTCCGGCACCGTTTCAAACCGTGATGCACTAATTGTAAACGCTTCTTATACTTCCGGCCAATTTTACCGAACAGAAATCAGCGGACTTTGTGAAAATACCAGCTATGAGTTTTCAGCATTTTTAATTAATATTTACAATCGTTCCAATACCGTTTGTCAAGATGGTGGAATTCCCATAAACGTACGTTTCGAAATCTGGGATGAAACCGATTCCAATTTACTAAAAGAAGGTAATACGGGAGATATTCCTTCGCTTACCAGTCCTGTTTGGGAACAATATGCGCTTACCTTTCAAACTGAAGTAGGGCAGGATGCCATAATTCTTAAAATGTTTAATAATGGAGAAGGTGGCTGTGGAAACGACCTGGCGATAGATGATATAATTTTTAGGTCTTGCGGCGATCTTACTACGATTACCTCAGAAAATAATGAAAACCGTATGGATGTTTGCGCTGAAAATGCTCCTGTTAACCTCACGCTTGAAGCGACTCCAGATTTTTCGGTATATAGTACGCACGCTTACCAATGGCAGGAAAGTAACGATAACGAAACCTGGACAAATATTCCAGGGGAAAACAATGAAACCTATAGTATACCGCCTTTAAGTACTTCCCGCTTTTATAGGGTTAAAGTAGCTGAAGATCCCGTGAATTTAAATGATAATCTCTGCAGTTCTGTTTCTGAAATTTTTACAGTAAATATTCTACCAACTCCTTCTCCTCCCCAAAATGATGGCGATATAAGCATTTGCAGTGAGGATACAATCCCGGAACTAGTTGTTGAAGTTGAAGAAAATGAAACCGCAAACTGGTATGACGAAAACAACAATTTGCTCGCTGAAAATACCGAATCTTATCGACCAGAAACGGTTGGAACATACTATGTTGAAGCTGTAAACAAAGGCTTTAGTTGCCAACCCAGCCCAAAAACAGCTATTGAATTTAGCATAAATGAAAGTCCGCAGGTTGAAGATGAATTTCTGCAAATTTGTGAAAATGACAATTTAATACTGAATGCAGGTATAGCGGGACTTACTTATGAATGGTCAACAGGCGAAAATTCGCAGCAAATTGAAATAGAATCTACCGGAAATTATAGTGTTATTCTCACTACTGCTGAAGGTTGCTCAACTACCAAAAAATTTCAAGTAAACCAGGAAGATATTGCCGAAATTGAGTCGGTGACTTCAGATAGGGATGCTATTGTAATTACCCCGGCCAATGATGGGAATTTTGAGTACTCGTTAGACGGCACGAATTTCCAAACTTCAAATATTTTTAGCCTGGTTTCCGGTGGAATTTATACCGTATATATGCGCGATTTTTCCGCCTGTAACACCGTTACCCAAGAGTTTCCACATATTGTAATTCCGAAATTTATTACTCCGAATGCAGATGGCTACAACGATAATTTCAGCATTAACGGACTCGAATATTTTCCTTCTTCAGAAATAAGAATTTTTGATCGTTATGGAAAATTATTAAAAGTAGATCAAGGCGAAACTTTCCGTTGGGATGGCACTTTAAACGGCCGCGTGCTTCCATCAGACGATTATTGGTATCACATTATTATCGAAGGCTTTAAAACGCTTAAAGGATCTTTTAGTTTAAAGCGCTGAAGCTGCTTTAGTGACATTTTTTATTCGTTGTGAATTTATGCTAATCAAAAGCATTGCAGCAAATAACATAAGAATGATAGTGCTAAAATCAATTCCTCCATCAATCATAAAACCTACTAATAAAGGGCCTAAAGCAGTACTAATAACCATAAACATAGTGAAAACACTTCTTATGGCGCCCATTTTCTCGGTTCCGTAGATCTCGGCAATAATCGAGGTTTTTACCGTACCTGCCATTCCGGTGGTAATTCCTGCGGTAATTAAAAATAAAAGTGCTCCTATAATGCTATCCATTAATGCAAATGGGATAAGGCCCAACGTCATTGGAACAAGATAAATTCTGAACATCTTCTTCGCGCTGTATTTATCTACCCAGGTTCCTCCAAATAAGGAAAACATAAACCTGGAGATAGCATAAACCGTAAAAAAAGTAGCGTATAGTTGGGGCGACCAGCCTTTATCTTCAACGAAAACATATTGATAAAAGAAGATAGCGGTGTTGGTAAAACTCAGGATAAAACTGGCGGGCATCATAATCCCGAAACGCTTATCGGCCACAACACTTTTATAATCCTTTAAAAGTGACCAGGTAGAAGGTTTTCCTTCAGTAGAAAGTTGTTTGTCAAAATCGAGGAGATTGGTAAACTTTAATCTTATCAAATATAGGAGCAAAGCTACACCACTTACAATAGCAGCTATTCTCCAGTCAAAAAATGCAATAATAGAAGTGATAATTATAGGAAATATAGCTTCTCCCATGGAATATCCAAGTGAAGAAAGACTGAGCGCTTTTCCGCGATTTTTATCAAAATACTTGGAAATAATGGTCATACTTATATGGCTCAATAAGCCTTGCCCGCATAACCTAAGGCCAATTAGAGCAACAAAAAGTACAGCAATATGGTAGGAAAGTCCGAGTAAAATACTGGATAACCCGAGACTTAGCACCGTAAAGGCCGTAACTTTTTTCACCGGTTTATGGTCCACGGTATGGCCCACGCTCAGCATAATTACTGAAGCCGCCACGGTACAACCTGCATAGATAGCACCAAAAGTTCCTTCGGTAATTTCAAAGGTTTTTACAATTTGCGGAACATACAGTGAAATAAGGAAGGTTTGGCCAAAACTCGACAAAAATGTGAGCAGCCATCCAAAACTGACTTTCTTATAGTTTCCGCGTAAAAAATAGAAATAATCCTTCAAAATTGCTTTATTTCAAATTTAGAAAGCTGCAAAGATAAAGCTACGAAGAAACAAAACAGCGCAGTACTGGTTTAAATTTGTTTAAAATATAAAAGCCACCCTTGTGAGGTGGCCTATTTTTTTTTCAAATTAATCCAACTTATTTTTTAGGTTTGTCGTGCTTAGCTGGTTGCTTTTTTGGTGTTGCCTGTTGTTTTTTAGGCTCCTTCTTTGCATCTTCCGTTTTTTGATTTCTGTCCTGTGCTATTTTATTTAGATTTTATTGATTAACAAACTAAAGATATTAATTATAACCAACTGTATAATAGTTAATTATTAAAATATATAAAATATTAACTCAGGTTTCCTTTTATATCAATCGAATTTGAATAGAAATTATATAAGCCTATTGAAAGCATTTATAGCAAATTAAATGCAATTTGCCTGGCTATTGTTTACATTTGAATAAAACAAGGACTATTATTTTTAAAATTTCAGCATTAAATGAGCCAGAATGAGGTTATAGAAAAGATAAAAGCACAAAAAAACATACCGAATTTAAAATTCAGTATAAAAGAAAAAACAGAGGCTTTTACAAACAATCTTTTTTACACGCTGTTTGATGAAGAAACCCCGGTAGAAAAGAATATTATAAAATTAGGTAAGGATTTTGAAGAGCTGGCAGATCTCGTTTGCTGGAAGCCCAATACGCCCTGCCGGGATCTTTGGCAGGATTATTTAGATAAGCTTCCGGGAATACTGGAAAAGCTTAATAAAGATGCTAAGGCCATTTCAGAAAACGATCCTGCTGCTAATTCTATAGAGGAAGTTATACTTTCTTACCCAGGCTTTTTCGCAATAGCCATTTATAGATTTAGTCATGAGCTCTATAAATTTGGGCTTCCACTAGTACCACGTTTAATGGCAGAATGTGCTCACAGCATAACAGGTACCGATATTAATCCCGGAGCGCAAATTGGAACTCCATTTTTTATAGATCACGCTACAGGAGTAGTGATTGGGGAGACAGCGGTGATAGAAGATAATGTGAAAATCTACCAGGGGGTTACCCTTGGGGCACTTTTTGTAGACCGTAACCTAAAAAATATCAAAAGGCACCCTACCATTGAAAAGAATGTCACCATTTACGCCAATGCTACAATTTTAGGCGGGGAAACTGTTATAGGTGCGAATAGCATAATTGGAGGTAATGTGTGGTTAACCGATTCTGTGCCTAAAGACTCTATGGTGTCCCATAATCCTCAAATCAATATTAAAAACACGAGTAAATAATGAATAACTCCATATTAGATCTAATAGGAAATACTCCCCTGGTAGAAGCGCAAACTTTGGTTAAAAACCCAAAGGTTAAACTATATTTTAAGCTGGAAGGTCAAAACCCCGGCGGAAGTGTAAAAGACCGCGCCGCTTACAATATGATTAAAAGCGCATTAGATAGAGGAGATATCACCCGGGAAACCAAACTCATTGAAGCTACCAGCGGAAATACAGGAATCGCCCTGGCCATGGTTGCCAGAATTTTTAAGCTGGATATTGAACTGGTAATGCCAGAAAATTCTACCATAGAGCGAGTACAAACAATGCGGGCCTACGGAGCTAAAGTTACGCTCACCGAGGCTGATGGCGGCATTGAAGGTGCTCGCGATTATGCCGAAGAAAAAATGACTGGCGGAGATTATTTCATGATCAATCAGTTTAGCAATAACGATAACTGGCAGGCGCATTATAATACTACAGGGCCAGAGATATGGAATGATACCCAACATAAGATCACTCATTTTGTTTCTTCTATGGGCACCACAGGAACAATTATGGGTACTTCTACATATTTAAAGGAAAAGAACAAAAAAATTCAAATTGTGGGAGTTCAGCCTACCGATGATTCACGAATCCCGGGAATTAGAAAATGGCCGGAAGCCTATTTGCCCAAAATCTTTAAACCCGAAAAAGTAGATCGTATTTTAGAAGTTAGTGAAGAAGAGGCGGTTGCAATGACTAAAAAACTTGCCAGGGAAGAAGGTATATTCGCAGGCATGAGCAGTGGAGGAGCTGCTGCTGCTGCTGTTAGATTATGTAATGAGCTTGAAGAAGGTATTGTGGTAAGTATAGTTTGTGATCGCGGAGACCGTTATTTGTCTTCTAATCTTTTCGATTAAAAAAATAGTCCGGAAGTTATATAAATCAACTTCCGGAGTAACATTCAAAAACTCTACTTTATTCATGTTATTCAATTGTGGCAACAGCCACGCCTGAAGCATCTCTGTTTATATTTATTTTTACAGTTTTACTTTTTGTACCATTTTTAAGTTTTGCCTTGTAATATTCCTCATCAACATCCCATCCCGATTTTGAATAAGCTAAATGCTTTGTGCCAACAAGACTATACCCTTCATTAGCTTTTAAAATACTCATCATAGAATTGTATGGTAACCTAACATCTTTAAATCTTTGGCTGCTTGAAGTAATATCCCCAAGTTGATTATAATTAACTTTTAAAAATCCTTTATTGGTTTTAAAGGTAACTTCATAACCATTAAATTCTTTACCCTGGTTAGCTTCAATAAAATTCATAATACTAAAATTTTCCTTTGCATACCTTAGCGGATTCGCATAAAACTGCCCCGCATAATCCTCATTCACAATTAAAGTTAATGAATTTGTAACTTCATCAATTTCCAGCGATTTTGGGTCAAGCATCACTTCCTCCAGCTTAATTACCCTCTGTGAATAAGCCATCCCTACGAAGGCGAAACACAATAAGCTTAAGATTAACTTTTTCATAATAATTTTATTTAGAGATTAATAAATGATTGACCCCAAAGATAATCTCGTATTACTTTAAGTGAAACTACTTAAGTATCACTTAAACAGTATTTAACATTTTTAACTTTTTATTTTTTTCTGATTGTTTGTTGCCTTCTCCACCAGTAGCGGAAGATTAATAACTTCCACTTTTTTTCGGCCTATTTTGAGTATTCCTTCGTTTTTAAATGCCTGTAGATGCCTGTTTACCACCGCACGGGTAGATCCTACCAGGTTTGCGATTTCTTCATTAGAAAGATCATTGATAAATTCCAGTTTTTTTGATTTATGATTAAGGTTTTTTAAAATGAGCCTTGCCAGGCGAGTTGAGATTTCGAATAGGGTATGATTAATGGCATATTCTTCCACACTTATAAGTTGCTTTCCGATATAAGGCAATAATCTTTGATTAAGCATGGGATATTCCTGCAACCATTGGCGCATAGTATGGGTAGACGTAGACAGCATTCTTACTTCTTCCAGCGATTCATAATAGATCTTGTGGCTACAGTCTTCGATTAAAGAGATGACATCAAAAAAATCATCCTTACTTAGTAAGAACAAGGTGAACTCCCGACCGGTTTCTTCATCAGTCATAAAGATTTTTAAACGCCCGGAAATAATAATATGAAATTTATGGTTTAGGTGGTAACAACTGCTGCAAGTACCTTCTGGCCATTTTTCTTCAACGAAGTTTGAAACGATTTCTGGCAGGAGCTCTTTTTCAAAATCTTTGAAAAGAATATTATTGCTTATGGTTTTAACACCAATATCGTTCGCTACTCCTTTTTGGTTCATAATCAAACATTTTGAAAAAATGGTATCTTCCGGAGGGAGCAATAACGAATTTTAAATTTACTCAATTTCGGATTAATAAAATGTATTTCTGACTGAAATATTTCTTTAAACCTAAGAAATCAGCTATTTTTGCAAACTTGCAGATCTGAACAAAAATTATGGCGGTGGAAACCTTTGGAATAGAAAACAAAAAAGTTGATAAGGAACTTTACGAATATCAGCAAAAAGATATAGACAAGATCTTTAGCGTGATAGAGGAGCATCCTGAACATTATAACCTACTTTATCAGTTGCCCACAGGTGGGGGTAAAACGGTTATATTTTCTCAAATGGTACGGGAATATATACAACGTACTCAAAAGAAAGTACTCATTCTTACCCACAGGATAGAATTATGTAAGCAAACTTCTAATATGCTAGATGGGTTTGGAGTACGCAATAAGATCATAAATTCTAAGGTTAAAGAATTACCAGATCAAGAAGACTATATGTGCTTTGTAGCCATGGTAGAAACCCTGAACAATCGTTTACATGACGAAAAACTGGAAATTCAGGATATTGGTTTGGTAATTATAGATGAAGCGCATTATAATTCTTTCCGAAAATTATTTAAATTCTTCGAAAAGTGCTTTATTCTTGGGGTTACAGCTACGCCGCTTAGTTCAAACATCAAATTACCTATGAAGGATAATTACCGTGAGCTTATCGTAGGTGATTCCATAGGCTCGCTTATAGAAAAAGGTTTTTTGGCCCGGGCAAATACCTTTAGTTACAATGTAGGACTTACCAGTTTAAAGGTCGGGATGAATGGAGATTATACCGTAAAATCTTCAGAAGAATTATATTCTAATATTTCCATGCAGGAAAAACTGCTTACCGCTTATTACGAACGCTCACGAGGAAAGAAAACCCTGATTTTTAATAATGGTATTAATACTTCAATAGAAGTTTATGAAACCTTTAGAAATGCCGGTATACCTATTCGGCATTTAGATAATACTACGAGTAAGCAGGATAGAAAAGACATTCTAAAATGGTTTAAGCATACGCCAGATGCGATTGTAACTTCAGTAAGTATTCTTACTACCGGATTTGATGAACCAACGGTAGAAACCATTGTATTGAACAGGGCTACGAAATCGCTAACCTTATATTTTCAGATGATTGGCCGTGGCTCCAGGGTCCTGCCGGGAAAATCTGAATTTAATGTGATAGATCTTGGTAATAATCTCGCCCGTTTTGGCGAATGGAGTGCCCCGGTAGACTGGAAACAGATATTTAGAGCTCCGGACTTCTATTTTGAAAATCTATTAAGTGATGAAGAAATAGAGCGTGAGTTCAAATATGTGATGCCTCCGGAAATAAGAGAACAATTTTCCAATACCGAAGAGGTAGATTTTGATGTGGAAGAAGCTTATGATAAAGTGATAAAAAAAGGATTAAAATCTAAAGCGGTTTTAGAATGGTCCATGGAACAACATGTAAAAATGTGCGTAGAAAATTCTGAAGATGTTTTTGATGCCAGAATCCTGGCAAAAGAACTTAAGGATGATATTGCTTCCCGCATTAAACAATACTCTTATTGTATAAGTAAGAGCACCAAAAACTACCGCGATTGGCTGGAAGAAGATTATTCCAGAAAATTAAGAATGTCGATAAATAAAGAATTTTAGACTGTATATCCGCTAAGAGACCCAAAAGACAAAATTGAACTAAAAGTGTCACGTCGAGCGCCAGCCCGACTAGTTACTGGCGGGCAGTCGAGACGTTTTTATTTAACCCTTTGACCGCGCTCAGGGAAACAAAAGCTGTTTTTAGTTTTTAACCGGATAAGCATATTTTAGATTAATAATTTTTATTCTGAACCTGTCATAGGCGTCGGGCCGGTTCAGAATTATTTTATAAGACCTTACCAGGTTATAGGAGACTTACGAATCAGTATCTGCCGATTTTATATCCCGCTCAATAAATTCCCTTTCCCTTACAGAACCTCCCACTACGATAGCTGCGCTTATTAGCACCAGGTTTTTAATAATATATTGGCCCTCTGTAGTGAGTACAAACGGAAAGTTCTCAAAACAAACTTCGGGCAAAACTATAAATGGTAAAAAAGTACCTGGCATTTGTAAAACAAGTAATAAGATAGCCAGTCTTATTGTTCGTTTTGAAAGCAGAAAAACCCCTATTAAAACTTCCCAAACCCCTAGAAAAGGAATAAAAATTTCCGGGTCAAACCAAAACACAGTTTTAGCAATGAGTTCCTGGGCAGGACTATCCCAGACTACTTTTAATGCGCCAAACCAGATAAAATTTATGGCCAGGGAAATTCGTAGAATAGGCTTACCGTACTGGTACATCCATTGTGTAATCCGGTAATCCAGTTTATTCAAATCGCTCGTATTTCCTCCCATTATTTACTGCTTGTTTTTACAAAATTCTGCAATAAAAACCATCTTCAAACCTCATTCTTAATTATATAGGATTTATTTAACACGAGTAAATTTAAAAACTCCCATTTATTTAGGAATTTTAAAGGAACCATTAAATAAACCAGAATTATGAAAAATGAAGAAAAGAAGAATGCTTCCGATAATAAGAAGCTTCAGGATTTAGAAAGAAACCGCGAAGATGCTCAGGACCAGTTTCTCACCACTAACCAGGGTGTGAAAATCAATGATAACCAAAATTCGCTTAAAGCAGGAGATCGGGGGGCTTCCTTGTTAGAAGATTTTATTCTTAGAGAAAAGATTACCCATTTTGACCACGAAAGAATTCCGGAGAGAATTGTACACGCTCGCGGATCTGGAGCGCATGGATATTTCCAGGTTTACGAATCTATGGAGAAATATACCAAAGCCGGATTTTTACAAGATCCATCTAAGAAAACACCGGTTTTCACCAGGTTTTCTACCGTAGCCGGGTTTAAAGGTTCTACCGATTTAGCCCGGGATGTTCGAGGTTTTTCGGTTAAATTTTATACTGAAGAAGGAAACTACGATCTTGTAGGAAATAATATTCCCGTGTTCTTTATTCAAGACGCCATAAAGTTTCCAGATCTAATTCACGCGGTAAAGCCTGAACCGCACAATGAAATTCCACAGGCAGCTTCAGCACACGATACGTTTTGGGATTTTGTTTCCCTAATGCCGGAGTCTATGCATATGATTATGTGGGCAATGTCAGACAGGGCAATCCCTAGAAGTTTAAGGATGATGGAAGGTTTCGGCGTGCACACTTTTAGGTTTGTGAATAAAGAAGGAAAAGGAACTTTTGTAAAGTTCCATTGGAAACCACTTTTAGGAACTCACGGAGTTGCCTGGGACGAAGCTCAAAAGATTTCAGGAAACGATCCTGATTTCCATAGAAGAGACCTTTGGAATGCGATTGATAATGGCCAGTTTCCAGAATGGGAATTAGGCGTACAAATAATTCCTGAAGAAGACGAGCATAAATATGATTTCGATTTACTGGATGCCACAAAATTAGTTCCCGAAAAACTGGTGCCGGTTAAGAAAATCGGAAAAATGGTGCTAAATCGAAATCCGGATAATTTCTTTGCAGAAACCGAACAGGTAGCATTTCATCCCGGCCATATTGTACCCGGAATAGACTTCACCAACGATCCGCTCTTGCAGGGAAGGTTATTTTCTTATACCGATACCCAGCTGAAACGACTAGGCGGACCAAACTTTCACGAAATCCCTATAAACCGTCCAATTGCACCCATGCACAACAATCAGCGTGACGGGCATATGCGTCAGCAGATCAACAAAGGGCAAACCAGTTATCAGCCAAATTCCTTAGGTAATGGCTGCCCATTTCAGGCAAAAATCGCAGAAGGCGGTTTTGATAGTTATCCTGAAAAAATAGATGCAAAAAAAGTACGGGAACGTAGCGAAAGCTTCAAAGATCATTTTAGCCAGGCTACTTTATTTTTCAATAGTCAAACCGAAGTTGAACAAAAGCATATTATAGATGCTTTTAGTTTCGAATTAGGTAAAGTAGGCGTTGCAGATGTACAGGAAAGAGTGCTTGGCTTATTAAATGAGGTGAGTAATGATTTAGCTAAAAAAGTAGCTTCTAATTTAGGGATGAAAGTGCCTAAAAGGAAGGAACAATTAAATCACGGAGTTCCGGCAGACTTCGCTCCTAAACGTTACGAGCCTACCAAAAGCAATCCGTCTTTAGAAAAAGACCCAGCTTTAAGTATGATGCATAAAGGTTTTGGAAATATAGCAACCCGGCAAATCGCATTTTTGTGTACAGATGGCGTAGATGATAACTCGGTTGAGGAAATGAAGGCAGCTTTAGAAAATAAAGGAGCAATGGTGAAAATCCTCGGGCCAAACTCGACCGAAGTTAAAACCGCAGGTGGCAAGTCTATTAAAGTAGATGAAGCTTATAGAACCACTGCTTCAGTAGTTTATGATGCATTTTATGTGCCTTCGGGGAATCAGGCACATCAGGCTTTGAGGAAGATTCCGAAAGCCATTCATTTCTTAAATGAAGGCTATAAACATTGTAAACCCATTGCTACAGCACAGGAAAATGGCTTAGTGGAAGAGACTTATTTCTGGAAGAACCTGGATAAGCAAAACCTGGCGGAAGATGGTGTAATTGTAGGTAAAGGAAAAGCTTCAAAATTTATTGAAGCTATTGGAAAACACCGTTTCTGGAAAAGGGAAGAGAAGGATAATATTCCTGCATAGTATTTTAATAATACAGGATATTAGGAGGATTGAGGCGACTGTCTGAAAGTTTTTTAACCCGTCATTCGGGATTTATTGGTCTCAAAAGTGGGACTTAAACCCTGCAATTTTATTGCAGCACTTTAGTATTGCGAAAAAATCTATATTTTCGAGCTATGGGTTATCAACGAAAAGGCTCCCACACAGTCAGTCATTTGACTTGTCATGTTGTTTGGGTGACTAAATATCGATACAAAGTGCTTCAAGGGGATATTCAAGAGCGTTGTCGTGATCTTTTAGTTCAAATATGTGAAGCGGAAGGGATAGAGATATTAAAAGGGGTTGTTAGTTCAGATCATGTTCACATGCATATTGAATATGCCCCTAAATTGAATGTAAGTAATATATTGAAGAAGTTTAAAGGGAGAACGTCTAGAAAACTTCAACAAGAATTTCCAAAACTGAAGGAGCGCTATTGGGGGCAACATTTTTGGGCCAGTGGTTATGGAGTATGGAGTACAGGAAATATTACCGATGAGATGGTTAATGAATATTTGGAACACCATCGCCGAGATTCCAGTGATAATTCCAATTTTATATTGGAATAGCTTGGGGACTTTCAGTCCCTTGTAAAAAAACCTCTGCACTTTGAGTGCAGAGTGGTTTAGTT
>JAGXIG010000091.1 GCA_024635815.1 Salegentibacter sp. | reverse complement strand
CCCAAAATAAGATTTACCGAAACCCCTCCGCCGGAAGAATCCCCTCCACCAGCTTCACCACCGGCCTGTGCGGCTTGCGGTTCTGGTTTTGGCTGCTCTACATATGCAAGGATATCATCAATATCAGCATCTGATAATTGAGGAAAAGCCGGCATTGCCGTTTGGTTATACTCTTCGTATATCGCAACAGCCTGGTCATCTCCGGAAGAAATTAACTCCTGACTGTTTTTGATCCAGCGGTACAACCAATCCATTTCTCGTTTCTCGGTAATGCCATTAAGGGCAGGACCAATACCGGCAGAATATGGTTTGTGACAGGCAGCGCAAAGTGAATTAAACAAGGATTTTCCGTTCGCCGGATCTCCAAGATCTGAGGCGGCTGCAGCAGCTTCTGAAGATTCCTCCGATGATTCATCGGTTTGCTCCTGGCTTTCGGCCGCGGCATCTTGCGAAGCCTCCTCCTGTGCAATTCCCAAAACGCTGAATGAAATAAAAAATGCTACACTTAAGAGCAATAGTCGCGAAGTTGAGTGGCGGTATTTCACCTTTTTCATATTATAAGTTGAATTAACGTCTTAACTTTGGTACGGTTTTTAAAGCTTTAAGCCTCAGTAATATTAACAATCCGCACCCTTAAATTCGGCAACAAAAGTAATACTTAAAGTCGATTTTAGGAATGTTACATAAGTGTTAATGGGTAATTTATACCAGTTCTAAATAATAAATCTTATCTTGTTTAAGTTATTAAATTATACTTTTGTCTTAAATAAATAACTATGAGAAAATTAAGCATAAACAAACTACTTTTAAGCTGTTTAATTTCAGGATTTTCATTCCTTAATTTTACAGCTCAAGAAGCTCAGATAAATATAAGTGAAGATGATAAGATATCTAAACTGTTGGAGTTAAAATATGAAATGAGCCAGGACAACGAAATTGGAGACCGATTTAAAATTCAGCTTTTTTACGGAAATAACGGCGAAGCCAATGATGTTATCAAGGACTACCGAAAGAAATTCGATTACCCTTCTCTGATTGCCTATGAAGCCCCTAATTACAAGGTTTGGGTAGGTAATTTTAGAAATCGCTTAGAAGCCGACAGGGCGCTTCTAAAAATAAAGGAAAGCTTTCCTTCAGCATTCATTCCAAAACCCCGTCGCAGATAATTTTTTAGCAAAACATTCAATATAAGTCTCAAATAATAATTTTATCAAAAACCGAAGCATAAAAAAAGCGGCCCTGAAGCCGCTTTTTTATGTTCAATATATAACTTAATTACTTAAGCTTCTTTTTTACTTCTACCTCACGGAATGATTCTATCACATCCCCTTCTTTAATATCGTTGTAATTCTTCACCTGGATACCACAGTCATAACCTTTAGCAACTTCTTTCACATCGTCTTTAAAACGTTTCAGTGAAGCAAGTTCTCCGGTATAAACTACTACTCCTTCGCGAATTAAACGAATTCCAGCGCTTCTATAGATCTTACCAGCGGTAACCATACAACCTGCTATAGTTCCAACCTTAGAGATCTTAAAGGTTTCCCTAATCTCTGCAGTACCTGTAATCTCTTCTTTCAGCTCTGGTGAAAGCATTCCTTCCATCGCATCTTTAAGATCATTAATCGCATCGTAAATAATCGAATAAGTCCTGATATCTATTTCTTCCTTATCGGCAACCTGTCTCGCGTTTCCAGCAGGACGTACGTTAAACCCAATAATTACGGCATCTGAAGCCGAAGCAAGCAACACATCACTTTCAGTAATGGCTCCTACGCCTTTGTGAATAATATTAACCTGAATCTCTTCAGTAGATAATTTAAGGAAACTATCGGTTAATGCTTCTACCGAACCATCAACATCACCTTTAAGGATAATATTAAGTTCTTTAAAGTCACCTAAAGCAATTCTACGACCAATTTCATCCAGTGTAATGTGACGCTGAGTTCTAACACTCTGCTCACGTTGTAACTGAGTTCGTTTAGCCGCAATATCTTTGGCTTCACGCTCATCTGTCATTACCTTAAATTTATCACCCGCTTGTGGCGCACCATCAAGGCCAAGAATAGATACCGGAGTTGCCGGACCTGCTTCCTTAACTTCGTGTCCCCTTTCATCGTGCATCGCCTTCACCTTACCACTATGGCGACCCGCTAATACGTAATCTCCAATTTTTAAGGTTCCGGTTTGCACAAGAATAGTCGCAATATAACCTCTACCTTTATCAAGGAAGGCTTCCACAACTGTACCCGTAGCTACTTTAGAAGGATTAGCTTTTAATTCAAGAATTTCAGATTCAAGTAAAACTTTCTCAAGAAGTTCTTCAACTCCTAATCCTGTTTTAGCTGATATATCGTGAGACTGAACTTTACCACCCCAGTCTTCTACAAGCAAGTTCATACCTGCAAGTTTTTCTTTAATTTTCTCTGGATTTGCGGTTGGCAAATCAGATTTGTTAATAGCAAATACTATTGGTACTCCTGCAGCCTGGGCGTGAGAAATAGCCTCTTTGGTTTGCGGCATCACATCATCATCTGCAGCGATTACAATAATCGCAATATCTGTAACCTGAGCTCCACGAGCACGCATCGCCGTAAAGGCTTCGTGACCAGGAGTATCCAGGAAGGTCATTCTTTGACCATTCTTAAGTTTTACACTATAAGCTCCAATATGCTGGGTTATACCCCCACTTTCGCCGGCAATTACATTCTCTTTACGAATATAATCTAGCAAAGATGTTTTACCGTGGTCTACGTGACCCATTACGGTTACAATTGGTGCTCTATCTTCAAGATCTTCCGGATTTTCAGGAATTTCATCTACAGTTTCTTCAATATCTGCAGTTACAAAATCTACCTCATATCCAAATTCATCTGCAACAATAGATAGTGTTTCAGCATCTAAACGCTGGTTCATTGTTACCATCATTCCAAGAGACATACAGGCCGAAATTACTTTCGTTACCGGCACATCCATCATTGTAGCAACTTCACTTACGGTTACAAATTCTGTAACTTTAAGGATTTTACTATCAGTTTCCTGCTGTGCAATATCATCTTCTGAACGTTGACGGTGCTGATCTCTTTTATCTCTTCTATATTTAGCTCCTTTTCCTTTACCAGATTTACCCTGAAGTTTTTCTAGGGTTTCACGAACCTGCTTTTGAACTTCTTCTTCGCTAGGTTCTTCTTTGGTAAGTGGTTTAGCTCTTTTTCTTACATTTTTCTTCCCAGCTCCACCAGCTCCCTGATTTGAAGCTCCAGGCTTCACATCTTTACTAATTCTACGACGGCGCTTTTTACGTTTTTCCAGCTCCTTCTTCTCATCGGCAGCTTTCTTTACGTCTTTCTTCTTTTCCGGTTTTTTAAATTGAGAAAGGTCAATTTTCTTTCCGGTAAAGTTAGGGCCGTTAAGCTTGGTATAATTTGTTTTGTGAGTCATAGACTCAGGATCTTTAGGCTCTTCTTCCGTAGCGGCAGGGGCTTCTTCCTCTTTAGAGACTTCTTCAGGCTTCTTCTCTTCTTTAGAAGGTGCTTCCTCTTTAGGCTCTTGAGATTCAGGCTTTTCTTCTTTGGCTTCAGGCTTTTTGGCTTCCACGGGCTGTTCAGGTTGCGATGGCTCTGGTTTTTCCTCTTCTATTTCGGCTTTTTTCTCCGGCTTTTTATCCAGATCTATTTTACCTACTTTCTTAGGACCGGCTAATTTAGCTCTGGAAGAAATTGCTTCTTCTTCCTTGCGTCTTTCACTCTCCTTTTTCTCCTCGGCTTTACGCTTTTCTTCAAGCTCTCTTTCCCTTGCTAAACGCAATTCCTCCTTCTCCTTTCTCTTTTCTTCACCAACCTCTTTAGACTCGACTTTTTTAGACTTGTCGGTCTCAAATTCATCAGAAAGCACCTGATAAACTTCGGATGAGATTTTGGTAGTAGGACGTGCCTCAATATCGTGACCCTTAGAATTTAAAAATTCTACAGCCCGATCTAACGAAATATTGAATTCACGTAATACTTTGTTTAGTCGCATTGTTTTTGCTTCAGCCATAAATTGCCCTCTAAATTAATCTCTTTTAATTATTCTATATTCAATGAGCTTTTTACTACTCTTCAAATTCTTCCCTTAAAACCTTCACTACTTCGCGAATAGTTTCTTCTTCTAAATCGGTAAGTCTAATAAGGTCTTCCAATTCCTGTTCCAAAACACTTTTTGCAGTGTCCAGACCAACTCTTGAAAATTCCTTAATTACCCAGTCTTCAATTTCATCAGAGAATTCTTTTAATTCTACATCCTCTTCTACTCCTTCTCTGAAAACGTCTATTTCGTAACCGGTTAACTGCCCGGCAAGCCTAATATTATGACCTCCACGGCCAATGGCTTTAGAAACTTCTTCCGGCTTCAGCATTACCTCGGCCGTTTTATTTTCTTCATCTAACTTAATAGATGTAATTTTTGCAGGACTCAACGCCCTTGTAATATATAACTGGTCGTTATTGGTGAAATTAATCACATCTATATTCTCATTCCCCAATTCACGAACAATACTATGAATTCTTGAACCCTTCATACCTACACAGGCACCAACTGGATCAATTCTATCATCATAAGTATCTACTGCAACTTTTGCTTTCTCACCAGGAACACGAACCACTTTTTGAATAGTAATTAAACCATCAAAAACTTCAGGAATCTCCTGTTCAAACAGTTTTTCAAGGAAAACAGGCGCAGTACGTGAAAGAATAATGGTAGGCTTATTTCCTTTAAGCTCTACACTTTCAATTATTCCCTTTACGTTATCTCCTTTTCTGAAAAAATCTGAAGGAATCTGGCGATCTTTTGGCAAAACGATCTCATTCCCTTCGTCGTCTAACAAAATAATTGCCCTGTGTCTAATATGATGAACTTCTGCAGTATAAATTTCTCCTTCAAGCTCTTTAAAGTGCTTGAAGATGTTTGTATTATCGTGCTCGTGAATTTTTGAAATAAGATTTTGTCTTAAAGCTAAAATTGCACGACGCCCCAAATCTATAAGTTTCACTTCTTCTGAAACATCTTCACCAACTTCAAAATCGGGTTCAATTTTTCTAGCCTCAGTAAGTGAAATCTCCTGGTTGGGATCTTCTACCTCCCCATCGGCTACAACAACCCTGTTCCTCCAAATTTCCAAATCTCCTTTATCTGGGTTTACAATAATATCAAAATTATCGTCTTCACCATATTTTTTCTTTAACGCACTTCTAAACACATCCTCCAGGATGGCCATTAGCGTAACACGATCTATCAATTTGTCATCCTTAAACTCTGAAAATGACTCAATCAAGGCGATATTTTCCATATCAATTTGAGGTTAAAATGTTATGATAACTTTAGCGTCAGTAATTTCAGAATAAGGCAATACCGCTTCTTTTTCTACGGTATGCTTTCCTTTCCCTACGGGTTTTGGCTCTCTGGCTTTCCAGTTAAGCTTAATTCCGTTCTGATCTACTTCAGTTAAAGTTGCTTCAATTTTTTCGTTATTGGTAGTCACCTGCAGTTTCCTGCCCAGGTTTTTCCAATATTGCCGTTCCAGACGTAAAGGCTCAGAAACTCCTGCCGAGCTAACTTCCAAAGAAAAATCTTCTTCTTCCCTGTCTAGATTGTGTTCAATTTTACGGCTTACCGCAATACAATCGTTAACAGAAACACCACTATCACCATCTATTACAACAGAAATTTTGTTGTCATTAGTGATATTAAGGTCTATTAAAAATAGTGAATTATTTTCCTGGAAAGCTTCCTTCAACAAATTTTCTACTTTATCCTGCAACATAGCTTATAAAAAGAGGGGACTTTATGTCCCCTCGCTGTACTTTTTTAGTTTCAACGCTGCAAATATAATAATAATTTCAGAGAAAGAAAACCAGACTCTAAATGAAATTTTATTCTTAACTTTAATAAAGCTATCATTTTTAATCTTTTAGACAAATTGATGAAAAAAATACTTGTTCCAACCGACTTCTCTGATACCGCCGAACATGCACTAAAAATTGCTGCAAAACTGGCGAAAAAACACCATAGCGAGATCTATCTTCTACATATGTTAGAACTTCCCATGCAGCTTATAGACCCCGTTGGGGGCGGTAGTAGTCAGAATCTACCAGAATCTATTTTTTTTATGAAACTGGCTCACCAGCGTTTTGCCAAACTAATGGCAAGACCCTTCTTAAAAGATATTAAAGTTCATGAAACCGTAATGTTTCACCAGGCATTCGAAGGAATTATGGAAGTAAGTGAGCAATACAGTTGCGATATTATTATTATGGGATCTCACGGCGCCAGCGGGTTCAAAGAAATGTTTATAGGCAGCAATACCGAAAAAGTGGTGCGTTCCTCTGCCATACCTGTGCTTGTAATTAAAAATGAACACCAAAATTTTGAAGTTGAAAATTTCATTTTTGCCACAGATGCAGATGCCAGTAATACACATACTCTTGAAACTGCTTACAATTTTTCACAATTAATAGAAGCCAAATTTCACTTACTTTTCATCAACACCCCTAATAATTTTATTACCAGCACCGAAGTTAGAGATCGCATAGAATATTTTGTTTCAGATACAGGAATAAAAGATTACGAAATGCATATCTATAACGATGTAAGTGTAGAAAAGGGGATTTTAAATTTCGCCAGAAAAAAAGATAAAGCTTTAATTGGCATTAGCACTCATGGACGCAAAGGTTTAGCTCATTTTTTTAACGGTAGTATAAGCGAAGATTTAGTGAACCACGCACAAATGCCGGTAGTCACTTTTAAGATCTAAAGAAAAGATTTTAAAGCACCATTTCTAACATTTTTCCAAAGGTAATTCCAGAAAGATTTATTTTGGGTGCGTTCGGTTTGTATATCTTCCTGTTCTTTTTCTGCAGAAGTAGCATCGTTGTTTATAAAAAGGTTTGCTATGGCAGAAAACAGCTTATTCTCCTCTTCCCCGTCACTCTGAAGCACTTCTACTTTAAAATCTTTATAAACGAGTTTCATATCGCCGGTAGAATTTTGGTTATTTCCCGTAAAATTAAATCGCATATCCCTAATTCCCCCTTCCGCTTTTACATTTAAAGCCGACTCCATGAACTGGTTAATACCTTCACTGGAAATTCGATCCATTTGTCCATTGATGGTAAAAACATCTGCTTTGTTTGAAATATCAAAATTCCAGTTTACTTTAAGATTTGCTTCTCCCATAAACTGGGTTTGCACATCGATATCTGTTCGCGGGAAATCTTCAGCCTCCATGTTCACATTACTAATATTGTAAATACTAGCACTAAGATTTTTAAAAGTTACTTTCCCGGGGCCTCTTTTTGACTTCACTAGCTCTTCATATTGTATAGCGAGATTTTCCACTCTCACTGTATCCAGTTTTAGCTTAAAAGGCAATTCCCTTATCATTTTACTGTACATAGGTTTTTGGCGAGGATCGTCTTTTACTTGTTTATCGCGGTATATCTTAATATCGCCATTGGTTATTTTGGTATTTTCACTTTCAAGGCTAAGTGAATCGTTTTTAAAACTCCAGTTAAAAGACTTAAGAGCCAATTCTCCCAGGCTTAGATCAAACCTGTCTTTTTCATAAGGAATTTGTTTCTGAAATTCCTGCTTATCGTATAGTGGTTTCATTTTAATATTGCTGAAGACAAGAGAGCCTCCATTCATCTCCATCTTCTCTACATACATATCATGTAAATCATTAAGATTTAAAAACAAACTATCTGAAGTCACCTGAAGCTGATCATAATTAAAAGGAAGTCCATTTTTTAAAGACTTCTGGTCTACGCTTACATCAGTTATATTCACCTTGGGGAATCTTGCAAAAAGCTCCTCTTTAACCGAATCGTTTTTAGCCATCTTAAAATTGCCATCCACGATTTCTACCGATTTAAATAATATTTCCAACTCCTTTGAATTTCCACCTTTAGAGCTATCCTGTTCTTTTTCGGTTTTAGTATAGATTGTAACTTCAGGTTTTGTAAGTCTTAGAGTAGAAATTCTGATATTTTTATTGCTTAAATATTCAAAAATATCAATCCCATCCAGCTCAATTTCTTCGACAGAAATTCGCATCCCACTTTTTCTGTAAACCGGGTTGCTTAAGGAAGCAGTTCGGCCTAAAATACTTGCATTTAGTTTTTCGTATTCAAATTCAGCCAGTTGTAAATTTTCTTTCAGGGCGGTTTCCATCTTGTCTTCAATAAACATATTACCACCAATTACGGCAACAATTAGAACAATAAATATGATAACAAAACCGAGAAATACTTTAGATTTTTTCTTCAAAATAGATTTTTTTATAACCGAAATTTACAATTTCAAGTTGCTTAGCATCATTGTTTAAGAGTTTTTAACTTAAAAAATTAACCCCAAAGTTTTGTTTGCGTTAAATTTTAGTAAAAGCCGATAAGCACCAAATTTTCAATGGTTTTTGATCGTATATTTGTTCCATAATCCAATAGAAACCATGATTTTTAAACTTAGCATCAAAGTAGTATTTATAGCCATAGAGATTTTTCTAGCGGTTTACAGTTTTGTGCTAAGTGATAGTCTACTTATTAAATTTCTATTTTTTGCAGTAACCGCTGTAATAGTAGCATTTGCTATCACCAAAATAACCAATAAGCTTCTACCAATAGATAAAGATTATATTTCTTCAGAGGACGAATCTGAAGATTAATAAGTCTAACTTTTAGATTACAATCCGGAGGATTTATTCTTTCGGGTTTTCTTATATTGTATCTCGCTATGAAATTAATCTGTATTTCAGACACTCATAATAAACATGATGAAATTCCAATTCCCCATGGGGATGTTTTAATTCACGCAGGAGATATTACTGAAGGCGGAACAAAAAGAGAAGTAATTGACTTTTTAAAGTGGTTTTCTTCCCAGCCGCACCAACATAAAATCTTTATCGCTGGAAATCACGATTTTTATTTTGAGAAAAATAATGAAGAGGATGTTCAAGAGATCATTCCGGAAAATGTGAACTATTTACAGGATAGCGAAATAATTATTGAGGGAATTAAATTTTGGGGATCCCCGGTAACTCCCGGAGACGGTACCTGGGCATTTAACCAAAAACATGAACAGGAAATAAATAAGCATTGGGAGCAGATCCCTGAAGACACCCAAGTACTTATAACACACACTCCACCTTATAAAATTAAAGATGTTTTAAATAATGGAAGGCACATTGGCTGTGCTTCTTTATTAAAAACCCTGCAAAACCGTAAAATTGTATTTCACATTTTTGGTCACGTTCACGATTCTTATGGAATTACTACTGTTTCAGGTACAAAATTTATTAATGCGTCCTGCTTAGATAACAAGGGTAGATTTCTTCACCTGCCATTAGAATTCACCATTATTTAGATACGAAAAACTTGCTTTCGTCGTTATAAGGAAATCCTCTTAATTCATATGTAGTATTTTTCTTTCAGGTTATACCGTCAAAAGTTTAATAAAAATACAAAAAGGTTCTTTAGTCGTTAAATATTTGCTAATCATAGGTTTATTAAAACTTTTTTAACAAACAAAAAGAAATCTAAATGTAATTTAGCTAAGACTAACACCTATATACCAACACCTATGAATTATCTTACTAACCCTAATGCTACACTTGATGAAGTAAAAAGCTTAATTTCTTATAGTATCTTTCACTTAGATTCAGAAGAGGATTCAAATTACAACATTATGCATCGCGCTATTATCAAAAAATATTTTGATGCTAAAAATGTAATTATCAACTACAAGGAACAAACGGTAGACTTGAAGATACCGGTAGGAAAAAGAAAATATACTGGAGTTACTTTTGAATGCCAGGATTTAGAACGTTTTCTGAAATCCTGTTTAAAGAAAGATGAAAAGAGCATGGATTTCTATCAAGAAATCTTGAATCATTACAACATTTATCATGCAGCTTAATTAATAAAGTTGCCAAAGATTAAGCCATACGCACTACCGTATGGCTTTTTTTATTCTTAAATATTAGTTATTAAGCTTACTATTGTTTTGACTTAAATTGGTTAATTTTGAAACTTTAAACTGAGAAACATATTTTTAAATCAGTCTCTTAGCCATTATTACATTCCTATGAGTAAAGAACAGCAACCTACAGATCATAAAAAGTATTTCATTTTTGAAAAAAAGAATTATCAGTTCATGTTTATTGGGCTTGCGGTAATCGCTTTGGGTTTTATTCTTATGGCCGGCGGCGGCAGTGACAATCCAAACTCATTTAACCCTGATATCTATAATTTTCAGCGCATACGCCTTGCTCCAACTTTAGTACTTCTTGGTTTCGCTATAGAGGTATATGCTATTTTATTAAATCCCAAAAAGTAAACTCCATTGAACGAATTAGATGCTGCCATTCTGGGAATAATCCAGGGGCTAACCGAATTCCTACCTGTTTCTTCCAGTGGCCACCTGGAACTTGGTAAAGCATTGTTAGGCGATAATAGTATTCCTCGTGAATCTTTACTTTTCACGGTCATTCTCCACGCTGCAACGGCACTAAGCACCGTAGTTGTTTTTAGAAAAGATGTAGTAGAAATCTTTAAAGGACTCTTCCAATTTAAATGGAATGATGAGTTTAAATTTTCACTGAAAATTGTTATTTCTATGATTCCTGCTACAGTTATCGGAGTTTTCTTTGAAGAAGAATTAGAGATGCTATTTGGTGGAAATATAATATTTGTCGGATTTATGCTTATTATCACTGCCCTATTGTTATGGCTTGCAGACAAAGCAAAGAACACCTTCAAACCGGTAAGTTACAGCAATGCTTTTGTGATAGGAGTTTCGCAGGCTATCGCAATTCTACCGGGAATTTCCCGAAGTGGTGCTACAATTTCTACTTCGGTATTATTAGGAAATGATAAAACCAAAGCTGCGAGATTTTCTTTTTTAATGGTAGTTCCTTTAATTCTGGGAAAGATTGCCAAAGATCTTTTAGAGGGAAATCTAATGGAAAGTACCACTTCTTTTTCCGTTCTGGCCATTGGCTTTATTGCTTCTTTTATAGCTGGACTTGCTGCCTGTACCTGGATGATTAGTATTGTAAAGAAAAGTAAACTCTCTTATTTTGCTATTTACTGTTTTATTGCCGGAATAGTTTCTATAACCGTTGCTTACTATAATTAAAAAACAAAAAACTTTTATGACCACAGAAATTGAAAAATTCACTCCTGAAGATTTTAAAAATGGCCAGATCCTGGTTTTCGATAAGCCTTTAGAGTGGACCTCTTTTCAGCTGGTTAATAAGGTGCGCTGGTTAATTAGAAAAAGCTGCGGAATAAAAAAAATTAAAGTAGGCCACGCCGGTACATTAGATCCTTTAGCTACCGGAGTTTTAGTTATCTGTACAGGGAAATTCACAAAAAAAATCCCTAAGCTGCAAGGAACCGAAAAAGAATATACCGGTACTTTTACTCTGGGTGCAACCACGCCTTCTTATGATATGGAAACCGAAGTGGATAGAACTTTTGAAACAAGCCATATTGCAGAGGAAGATTTACTTGGAGCCGCTCTTCAACTTACGGGAGAAATAGAACAAACACCTCCGGTCTTCTCGGCATTAAAGAAAGATGGAAAACGCCTTTATGAATATGCCAGGAAAGGAGAAGCAGTAAAGTTAGAAAGCAGGCCGGTTACTGTTCACAAATTTGAAGTTGATGCCCCCAGGTTTCCTGAAGTAAATTTTAAAATAGTTTGTAGCAAAGGCACCTACATACGAAGTATGGCCAACGATTTTGGGATCGCACTAGGCTCTGGCGCCTACCTCTCTTCCCTGAAACGCACCCGGGTTGGCGAATTCGCTATAGAAGATGCTCTAGATCTTTCATCTTTTGAAAAATTATTACCTTCAGCATAAAATAAAACACTTCAGGTTTTGTTTTATAGCATGGATTTTTTCGATAAACATAAAGCCCTCATTATAACCGTACTCTTTTGTTCGGTGTTGATTCTTGGTCTTTATAATTTCAACTTATCACAGAAACAGAAAATTCAGAGGGAAATGCTGGTGGAGATAGAAGAATATACTCCCGAAGAGGAAACTGAAGAAGAAATTCCAGAGGTAGAACCAGAATCTCAAATCACCCAAAATTCTCCTGAAACTCACAGGGCATTTAATGAAAGCCAGGAAGCCAGGGAAGAAAATTTTAATCGGGAGTTAGACGAAATACTGGAGCAAAACAGTGCCCAACAGGAAGAAAGTTCAGAAAATGAAACTGAAAGTTCTACACAAGGTACTTTCGCTACAGGAAGCAAATCAGAAACCAAAGAAAGTTCTGATGGAGATGATTCTTCAAAAGATATTTCTACTCAATCCGGAAGTTTAAGAAATAGCTCTATTTCATTCTCGCTTCGCGGAAGAAATGCCATCTTTATTCCAAATCCTATCTACACTTGCGATATCTCCGGAAAAATCGTGGTAAATATTACGGTCAATGCTGAAGGACGGGTAATTGACACTTCAATTAACAAAGCGAGTTCCAATTCAGATAACGAATGCTTAACAGAAAATGCACTGGAATATGCCGCAAATGCTGTATTTTCATCTCTTGCCGGAAGAAGCGAACAACCCGGCACGATTACCTACAATTTTAAACCATAATGCAGCATAATGCTGGAAACAAGAAATAGCGTTATACAGGAAAATGATTATAAGCCTGTGAATTCCCAAATTAAGATTAAAATTACAAACCAATGAAAAAATTAAACCGTTGTGGTTGGTGTGAAGGTGACGAACTCTATGAAACTTATCACGATAATGAATGGGGCGTTCCTGTTTATGATGACTATACTATTTTTGAATTCCTTATCCTCGAAACATTTCAAGCAGGTTTAAGCTGGATTACAGTTTTACGAAAAAGGGAAAATTTCAGAGAAGCTTTTAATGATTTTGACTATAAAAAGATCGCTAATTATTCCGAAGACAAAATTCAGGAACTACTGGAAAACGCAGGAATTATTCGTAACAAACTAAAGGTGAGAGCAACAGTGACCAACGCCCAAAATTTTATAAAGATTCAGGAAGAATACGGAAGTTTTAGCGAATACATCTGGAGTTTTGTTGATGGAAGCCCTGTACAAAATGAAGTGGAAAATTATAAGGAAGCACCTGCTACTACCAATGTTAGCGACAAATTAAGCAAAGATTTAAAGAAAAAAGGCTTTAAATTTGTAGGCTCAACAGTAATCTATGCTCATATGCAGGCCACAGGGATCGTAAATGATCATGAGGTATCCTGTTTTAGACATAAAGAAGTTAAAAAACTGGAAAAATAAACCAGGACTGTACCGGCAATAACCAATAGCCGCCTGTGTTGAATTCCTATACAGGAATTAAAATTATTAGCAGATGAAAAAACTATTTATAATAACGTTTATACTTTTTACTGCCCTGGCAAAAGCTCAGGATAAAAAAATGGAAAAAGAAGAAGGTATAGATCGGGAAGAAATGCCTGAGGACGCATTCTTTTTAATTGAAAAAATTCCCGAGAAGGCTAAAAGGTTACGCTATTATTACCAGACCGATGGTGAAGATGTGAGTTATGAAACCAAGTTTAAGTTTAAACGTTCTATTTTTAGTGTAGAATTTGGCAAAGACGGAAAACTGCAGGATGTTGAAGTTACTTTAAAAGAAAAGCAACTTCCAGAAAAAACGCTTGAAAACATTCAAACTTATCTGGAGAAAAATCAAGAGCGGCATAAGCTGGAGAAAATTCAGGCGCAATATTTACCAAATTCTGCAAGTGAAAGTGCTGCTGAAAAATTATTCTTAAAATCTCTTTCGTTTGATACGCAACAGCCTGATAATTATGAAATAATAGTGGCGGTGAAAAACAAGGGTAAATTGAAAAAATATGAAATGCTTTTTGATGAAAATGGGCAATTTAAAAATGAACGGGAAATACTAAGAAATTCTTATGACTATCTTATCTTCTAAAAAATCCTCAGTTTTACTTTTCCTGATTTTTGTATTCCTTGGAATTCAAAATATTAAGGCTCAAGAAAATTTTAGCATGCTAATAGATCCCGATTTTACGGTAAATATAGACCCTGATTCTCGCTGGTCTTATAACTTCAATTTATCTAACAGGGATATAATTTATGAAGACGGGGAATATAATTTTGATGCACAGCACCTTCAGCTTTCACATTTCACCAGCTACGAAGTTGGTTTTTATAGCAAATTGAGTTTAGGTATAAGATACCGTTTTAAAGAAATCTTTGATAAGGATACTCAGGACGAAGTAAGAATTGTAGAACAGTTTGGACATTCTCGAAAATATAATTCTTTAAAGTTGGCTCACCGTGCGCGTTTTGAGCAACGTTTAAGGGAGATCACTACTTATAGAACCCGTTATCGATTTTCAGTAGAATTGCCTTTAAGCGGACAACGAGTAGACCAAAATGAATTTTTTATAATTGGAAATACTGAAGCCTTATTCAGTGTTGGAAGTGAAGAACGACCTAAATTAGAACAACGATTTTCCGTAGCCCTCGGAAATGAGATTTGGGCAAAAACCAAGGCTACTTTAGGCTTACAATATCGTTATGAAGATTATACCGGAGATCCAGCCAGCCAGTTGTTTATAACAAGTGAGATTATTCTGTCGCTTTAGTTAATCCTTAATAGGAATCTCTAAATATTCCAGAAATTCATCCCGTAAAATTTCCTCAGCCCCTAAACTTTCCAAATGCTTAGTGTACACCTGGCAATCTATAAGTTTTACGCCTTCTTCCCTTAGCTTTTTAACCAGAGTGATGAAACCGTATTTTGAAGCGTTGCTGGCTTTTGTAAACATACTTTCCCCACAAAACACTTTTTTATCCATTAGGTAAATTCCGTAAAGTCCACCTACCAGATTTCCTTCCCGCCATACTTCTACCGAATGAGCTATATTGAATTCATGCAATTCAATATAGCAATCTATCATTTCTTGAGTAATCCAGGTACCGTGCTGGCCGTCCCGTCTAATTTCCGCGCAGGCTTCTATAACGGCTTTAAAATCTTTATTAAAAGTTACTTCAAAAGCATCCTTTTTCAGCAATTGCTTCATGCTTTTAGAAACTTTCAGTTTCTCCGGAAAAAGCACCATCCTGGGATCTGGGCTCCACCAAAGCAAAGGCTGGGAAGCATCGTACCAGGGAAAAATTCCGTGGTTATAAGCATAGATTAAACGCGGAATGCTCAACTCGCCCCCAATAGCTAAAAGTCCCTGTTCATCCGCTTCAGATATGGGCGGAAATTTTTCGTTATGTTGTAAAAAATGCAAATTTCAGGGGTTAAGGGTGAAAGAGAAAAGTACAAAAAGAAAAAGCTTAGCCATCTTAATATGATGCTAAGCTTTTTATAATTTGAATCGAATTTTTCTAAAACTCCCTAAAAAGGAAGATCGTCGTAATCTTCTTCATTAAGGTTATTTGCAGGCTCGAAATTATCTGGTGGCGGCACATTTTCCCCACCTGTCGATTGATCTGCCTGAAGATTTTCTATTCTCCAACCCTGGATAGAGTTAAAATATTTGGTTTCGCCTTGCGGACTCACCCATTCTCTACCTCTTAGGTTAATTCCAATCTTTACCGGTTGTCCTACCTGGAAGCTGTTAAGCAAATCTGTTTTATCCTGAACAAATTCTATCATAATGTGTTGTGGATACTGCTCCTCAGTAGTTATTACAACTTCTCTCTTTCTAAAACCGTTATTCCCAAAGGTCTTGGTTTCTCCAACTAATTTAATCTTGCCTTGTACTTCCATCTTAATCTGTTTTTGCTAATAATAATTTCCAGGCAGCATCGGTATTGTTTTCCTCTAAAAACAATTGTGCCCGGGTATGAATATCTTTTTTGTTATTTGTCTTTACAAGTTCTGCCAAATCTTTATTTTCAGCTATAAAGCTTGCAATTTCCTCGTCTTTTGGAAGCATCTCTACGTTCCCCAATTTACCCAAATCATTTCCGGTTAAGGTTTTACTTTCCCTAATTTCCGAAGGAATAGCGTCTACCCCTATCCCTAAACTGGAAAGTGGTTTTGGCACCTCGAACATTCCCATATTCGCCCGGGTATACCAATTGCCGCCCATTCTGGCCACCTGATCTATTTTATGCTGATCAATAAATCCGTCTTTGTCCAAAATGCTTTCATTGATATGCATTTTAAGGACCTCACAAATCACAAGATTGCCTGCACCGCCTTCCTGGCCGGTTTCAATAACCTGTTTCACTTTACATTCAAATTGTACCGGCGATTCAGCCACCCGAAAGGGTTTCACAAGTTCAGATTTCAACATTGAAAATCCTGCTTTTTCAAACTCATTTACGCCTTTGGCATATTCCGTACTGGAAAGTGACATTTGCTGAACAATATCGTAATTTACAATATTGATCACCACCTCATCTATATTTTTAACATTGTTGTAGGTATGCTTTACCGTGTTATCACGCCCTCTTCTGGCGGGAGAAAATATTAAAGTAGGTGGATTAGATCCAAAAACATTAAAAAAACTGAAAGGCGATAAATTTGGACGTCCTTCAGTATCAATGGTACTTGCAAAAGCAATAGGCCGTGGGCCAATGGCACCCAGCAAATAACGATGAAGCTTGCCCGTGCTCACCTCTTTAGGATCTATTGTAAGCATACTTATTTTTTGGCAAAGGTAACGAAACCAACAGGGAATGAAAAGCCACAGCACGCAATAAAATTCGTTTAAAAACGCTTATCTTTAAATCCTTTAAAGCTCAAAGGCCTGTATGAACTTCACAGACGAACGCAATTTTAATCGCTGGTTTATTATTATTTCATGCCTTATAGTAGTAGGGCTCGTTTTATGGAATACCAGTATTTTCTTTCAGCGCTTAAAACAAGATGAACGGGCTAAAATGAATATCTGGGCAAAAGCCCAGGAAGCTTTAGACCGGGACCCAGCGCCGGCGGATGCCGATCTTGATCTTATTCTCGAAATTCTAAATAATAATACCACTATTCCCATAATACATACCGACACAGATGGAGAAATTGCCTACACTACCAATATTGACCCTGATAAATTAGAAAACGAGAGACAGTCGGAACAACTTCTAGCTAGCTTAAAGGAGGAAAATGCACCGATAATTATCAATCTTGGAAATGGGGATAAACAATATATTTATTACGGAAATTCACCAGTTCTTAACAGCCTTAAGTATTATCCGGTTGGGTTGGTCCTTATAGGTTTTCTTTTTATTGGGGTAGTTTATTTTTTCTATACCACCACAAAAAACAGCGAACAAAACAAGCTCTGGGCCGGGATGGCTAAAGAGACTGCGCATCAAATTGGCACTCCGTTATCTTCCCTTATTGGCTGGACCGAGATTCTGAAGCAGGAAAATGTAAATGAGTCTTACATTGTTGAAATGGAAAAAGACATTAGTCGTCTTGAAACCATTACCGAGCGGTTCTCTAAAATAGGCTCCTCTCCGATTCTTGAAAAAACAAATATTATCGAAGCTACTCAAACTAGTTTCGATTATTTAAAAACAAGAAGTTCGCGACTAATCGAGTTCTCTATTAATGTTCCTAAAGGTTATATCCCGGTTATGTTAAATAAGCAGCTTTACAGCTGGACCATAGAAAACCTGGTAAAAAATGCCATAGATGCTATGCGAGGAAAAGGAAAATTGCACATCGAAATACAAGAAGATCAAAAGTGGGCACATATATTTATTAAGGACACAGGAAAGGGACTGGACAAAAGTAAGTTCAAATTAATTTTTGAACCCGGCCATACTACAAAAAAAAGGGGCTGGGGTCTTGGCTTATCTTTAGCAAAACGAATTATTGAAGGCTATCACCACGGTAGGATCAAAGTAGCCGAAAGCGAATTGAAAAAAGGAACTACTTTTAAAATTTCCCTTCGAAAAGTTTAGAATTTAGAAAGCTGTTCTCTTAAATCCTCAGGTATTCTAAAGGTTTTATCTTTTTCAAAATCATAACAAACCACTACATCCTTTCCTTCGGCGCAAACCTCATCGGCTTCATTTAGAATGAGATGTTTTAAACCAAAACTGGAATTTTTTATAAAATCGATTTTAGTTTTTACTACAGCTTTCCCGGGATAATAAAGCGACTTTTTAAAATCACAATGAGTAGAAACCAACATTGTTCCCATGTTGGTGTTTTCATACATCTTGTAAATACCTGAAGCTTCCCAGAAATTCACACGACCAGATTGCATATAGCGCATAAAAGAGATATTATTCACGTGCTTGTACATGTCTAAATCACTCCAATCTATTCTGAGCTCGAGCTCTAATTTATAAACTTCGGCTTTCATTACAGGTTAACGTGAATAGATTCTGCCAATTGTTTGAATTCTTCATCTTCCATTTTTACGCTTTTTGAAAAATCCATATCACTCATATTATTTAGCGGAATAAGATGAACGTGAACATGCGGAACTTCGAGACCAACAACGGCCATTCCTACGCGCTTGCATTCTACTGTTTTTTCTAAGGCGATCGCTACTTTTCGGGAAAAACGCATCAATTCCTGGTACACTTCTTCTTCCAAATCAAAGATTTTGTTGACTTCTTTCTTCGGAATACAGAGCGTGTGTCCTTTAGAATTAGGATTTATATCAAGAAAAGCCAAAAACTGACTGTCTTCTGCAATTTTATATGCAGGCACTTCTCCCTTTACAATTTTAGTAAATAAACTGGCCATAATACTATCTGAATTGGTTAGTAATTAAATATAAAATCCTTTTCACAGAACCTTAGTTAAAGGTATTGGAAAAGGATTTTTTAAACTGTTAAAAACCGAAAACTTACTCTCTCCAGATTTCCAAAATCTCAAATTTCATAGTTCCGTTAGGCACATCAATTTCTGCTGTATCACCAACCTTCTTTCCTAGCAAACCTTTACCAATTGGAGAATCTACCGAGATTTTACCCGATTTCAAGTCGGCTTCACTTTGGGCTACCAGTTTATAATCCACTTCAGCACCATTAGTTTGGTTCTTTATTTTTACGTGGGAATGCACCAGTACTTTTGAGGTATCTAACTGCGATTCGTCTATCACCCTTGCATTTGCAACTACCTCTTCTAGTTTAGAAATCTTCATTTCCAAAAGTCCCTGTGCTTCCTTAGCGGCGTCATACTCAGCATTCTCACTTAAATCTCCTTTATCCCGGGCCTCGGCAATAGCTTCAGAAGCCTTTGGCCGTTCTATGTCTCGTAGTTGATTTAGTTCATCTTTCAACTTCTTTAACCCCTCTTCAGTATAATAAGATACTTTGCTCATAACTTCATCGTTTATAAATACAAAAAATCCCATAGCACGACGGGATTTGTTTAACAAATATAATAAATTTACGCCTTGAAAACAATAATATTATTTAGCGAAAAAATTGCCAATATTATGAAGAAAACTCTTTTTTTGCTTTTATTTTCAGCATTTTTTAGCGCTTGTTCCGGCGATGACGATAATATCCGTAATAACCCGAACATTATAGATTTGAATTTCAGAATGCAGCTAAACCTGGACTTCCCAGAATATAACGATCTTCAATTTCCTGGAAATAGCTTTGTAACCTATAACGAAGGCATAAGAGGTGTTGTTGTTTACAATATAAATAATTCACAATACACCGCTTTTGAATTAAGTGACCCAAACCACCCGCCAAATAATTGTTCGGCAATGACGGTAGAAGGTGTTACTGCTACCTGTAATTGTGAAGATGGGAATTCTTATAATATCATCACCGGCGAATTACTGGAAGGCGAAGGCCAATACGCCATGAAACCTTACCGCATTGAACGCCGTGGTAATATGATCGAGGTTTATAATTAAAACCTCTCACCTCCCCATATAAAGGAGGAGAGAGGCGACAAACAAATTAAAACTTCAAGGTAATTCCGGCTAAAAAGTTTGTGGTGGCTTGCGGATAATACCCAGCGCCATCTAAGGTTTGTAAACCTGTAGCATTATCTGGGTTTTCTACATTAAAAGTGTAGTAATAACCATTGGAAACATATTCCTCTCCAAAAATGTTATTCACCAATCCTGTAAAAACAACCTCCTTAAATAGAGGTGTATTTCTCCAGGTATATTGAATATTAAAATCGTTCACAAAATAGGCATCCAGCTTAGAATTTTCAGCTTCAATATTACTCATATATTGTTCGCCTACATATTTTGAAAGAAAGCTTAACTCCAGTCCTTCTGTCGGCAAATAGGTAAGTCGGTTTCCACCTACTATAGAAGGAGAAAATGAAATATTGGTTTCACCAAAATCAACCAGTTCACCATTCCAGGTAGAGACAAAATCTACGTTTTTGTTTCGGCTTAACGCAAGGTTTGGTCTCACAAATAATTTTTCAGAAAGTCTTATAACCGCATCTATTTCCAAACCTAAACGGTAACTATTTCCACTGTTCTCTCTTATAAATGCACCAACATCGTCTATACCCCCAGTTAGCACCAATTGGTTTTGATAATCCATAAAGTAAAGGTTCGTGTTTAGTTGAACCGAAGGCGTATTATGCCTCCATCCCAATTCAAAGTCATTTAATTCTTCGTGCTCTGGCTCCCCGTTTTCGTAATCGCTACGTCTTGGCTCTCTATTGGCACGGGCGTAGGAGAAATAGAATTGATTCTGATCGTTTAAAGCATAGGTTAATCCGGCTTTAGGATTAAAAAATGTAAAATGATCATCTATCATGAATTCATTTCCTTCAGATAACATTCCTTCAGTTTCATAATCTATAGTTCTTATCTGTAGATCTAAATAAGCGGCCAGTTTTTCTGAAACTGCATAAGTTGCTTTTCCGTAGAAATTAAAATCAGTTTTTGTTCCTGTATTTTCATAATAAGGCTCGTAAGGATCATTATTTCTGGCAAAACGAGTGTAAATCACATCTCCAAAGTGATCACCGATATATCGGTTCCAGCCTCCACCAAAAATAACATCCCAATCCTGGTCCTGGTAATTCAGGCTAAAAACACTTCCATAGAAATGATTATCCAGCCATTTGGTTCCTACAAGATCTGAAGTGGCAACTTCTTCACCTTCAGATTGAAAATTTTCAAGTCCGAATTCATTTAAAGTAGCGTCTTCTTCATATTCCTCGTAATACCCACGTCCGTAGGTATAATGAAAAGCAAGGTTAGAAGACCAGTTTTCGTTATATTCCTGGTTCCAAAGTAACTGATAATGATCCTGTTTGTAATTATCGGTTTGGTTTTCATAGAATTTAGTATTCCCTTCCTCGTCTGTATAAACTCCGGCGGGATTGTAGGTTCTGTCATTTGCAAGGGTTTCAGCATCAATCCCATACCAGGCCTGATAAGTTCTTTCACTTCCGCCAAAGGTAATTGCTTTAATAAGCGTATTTTCATCTACATAAGTTCCTTGAAGAAAATATGATTTTAAATCACTACTAGCCCGATCTATATATCCATCGCTCTTTATCTGCGACGCACGGCCGGCAAATTCCCAATGATCATCCATAAGGCCCGTACTAAATTTCACCGTATGTTTATGGGTATTGAAAGAACCGTAACTATTGGCTACTTCGGCATTTGCTTCTTTGCTGTAACCATCGGTTAAGATGTTTAGGCTAGCACCAAAAGCTCCTGCACCATTTGTTGAAGTTCCTACTCCACGCTGTAACTGCAGGTTTTCTACTGAAGAGGCAAAATCACCAAGATTCACCCAAAAAGTCCCGAGACTTTCTGCATCGTTGTAAGGAATTCCGTTTATGGTAACATTGGTACTGGTTGGGCCGCTACCTCTAACCCTAATCCCGGTATACCCTACGCCGGCTCCGGCATCACTGGTAGTAACAACGTTTGGCATATAATTCATTAACACCGGAATATCCTGCCCCAGGTTACGATCTTCAATTTCTTCATTTGTAAGGTTGCTGTAGGTAATTGGCGATTTAGCGGTTACTCTTACAGAAGAAAGAAAGACCTCATCCAGCACTTCCTCGGCATCAGTAAGATCCACATTCAGCGTTTTATCCTGATCAAGATTTACATTTAAAGTTTTTTGATTGCCATAGGAGAATACAAGCTTATACTCACCTTCTTCAAGCTGAAGGCTGAACCTTCCATTTGCGTCGGTAGCAGTACCTTCGCCAGATTCTACGGCATAAACTGCCACTCCCTCTACAGGAGTTTCACCACGGGTAACTGTTCCTTTTAAGATGTGTGTTTGAGCTACGGCTTGCAGCGAAATTAGGCAGAGGCCGGTAAAAAATAATAAAGATTTCATTCGTAATAAATTATTTACGAATAAAAGGGGCTATTATTCTTTGGTTAAAAATTAGATAAAAAAAATCCTGAAATTGCCCACCGGTGTTTTGGCATTTTCAGGAGTAACATACGTTT